>NZ_JAXCLX010000004.1:0-300000 GCF_034044635.1 Dongia rigui | reverse complement strand
TCGTACAAGATTACGGTACTGAAGGGCCTGCCGGCACTTGACGAGCAGAAGCTCAGCGAGAATGAAGAATGGGCGTTTGCGGTCGGCGACCGTGCGCCGAGTGTCGGCTTCCGCAATCAGGCTTATGTGCTGCCCAAGATCGGCAGCACGGGCGTGCCCCTGATCACGGTCAATGTCGACAAGGCCAAGTTACGGCTGATGCGCATCAACGATCGCAACCTTGTCAACGAACTCTATGACGGCCGCTTCCTCAACAACCTCGAGGAATATGACCGCGAAAGCATCGCCGACAAATCCGGTGAAGAGATTTGGATCGGCGAAATGGATATTGCCAACGACCGCAACAAGCGGGTTGTCACGGCGTTTCCGATCGATGAGGTCGTACCGGATACCAAGCCAGGCATCTACATCCTGATGGCCCACAATGCGGCCGATGAGGACAGTCAGGACGATTATTCATGGCGCTGGCAACCGCAGGCGACGCAATGGCTGGTCGTGTCCGATGTCGGCCTCACCGCCTTCAGCGGGACAGATGGTCTTGATGTTCAGGCGCGGTCGCTCGAAACCGGCCGACCGATGCATCGGCTGGAACTGCGCCTCATCGCCCGCAACAACGAGGTGTTGGGGAAGGTCCTCACCGATACCGCCGGCATGGCGCATTTCGATCCGGGCCTTTTGCGGGGTGCCGGTGGCCGCACGGCCACGGCGGTGATGGCCTTCCGCCGCGACGGCGATTTCAGCTTTCTCGATATCAGCGGCCCGGCCTTTGACCTTTCCGACCGCGGCGTCGGCGGTCGCACCATGCCGCAGGACATCGACATCTTTTTCTATACCGACCGGGGTGTTTACCGACCTGGCGAAACGGCGCATGTGATGGCACTATCGCGTGATCCGGCCGCTGTTGCGCTGAAGGACCAGAAGCTCACCTTCCGGCTCCTGCGGCCAGACGGTATCGAAGCCAAGCGCTATGTCGATGTGGCGGATACAGGCGGTGGCTACAGCGTCGATGTCGACCTGCCGAGTTCGGCTCGCACCGGTCCCTGGACGCTTGAGGCCTATCTCGATCCCGAAGGGGACGCACTCGCCAGCACCCAGTTCCTGGTCGAGGACGTCGTGCCGGCGCGCATTGAAGCCAAGCTGACGGCGGCTGCCGACGTGTTGACGCCGCCGGCGCCGCTGCCGGTGCAGATTGACGCCAAGTATCTCTATGGTGCGCCGGCCGCTAACTTGCCGGTGAAGAGCGAAGTGGTGATCGCGGCCGACCCCAATCCGTTCCCGGACCAGCCGGGTTACCGCTTCGGCCTGGCAGACGAAAAGGTCGAGGCCGAGCGCCTCACCTATGACGACACCGCCACCGATGATCAGGGCCATCTCGAACTGGATATGTCTTTCGACACGGTACCGGACGCGCAAGTGCCGCTGGCGGCGACCTTGCGGGTCGAGGTCTATGAATTCGGCGGTCGTCCGGTCATTGAGACGTTGACCAAGTCGATCCGCGACAAAGAACTTTATCTCGGCATCAAGCCGCTGTTTGCCGACGACCAGACCCAGCAGGGATCGCAAGCGGAGTTCGAGGTACTTGCCGTGGGTCGTGACGGCAAGACCAGGGCGCAGTCGAATCTTTCCTATCGCCTGGTGCGCGAGGACTGGGATTACGTTTGGTACTACCGCGAAAATCGCTGGGACTATGACTACATCGTCCGCGATGCGGAATCCTCAACCGGGACTGTGAGCGTGGCGGCTGACCAGCCGGCCAAGCTCAGTCTGCAGGTGGATTGGGGCCGCTATCGCCTTGAAGTGTTCGATCCAGCAACGGGTACTGCCAGTTCGGTTCGCTTCTACGCCGGCTGGTGGTCCGCGCCCGGTACCGGCGGCACGCCCGACAAGATGCAGGTCGTTGCAGACCAGGACCTTTACCAGGCTGGCGACAAGGCGGAACTGCGCCTCAGCGCGCCCTTTGCCGGCGAGGCGCAGGTGACGATTGCGACCGACCACGTCATCGACAGCTTCAGTGTCTCCGTGCCCAAGGACGGCAAGACGATCAGCATTCCCGTCGACAAGAAATGGGGTGCCGGCGCCTATGTGCTGGTCAATGCCTATCGTGCCGGCAAGGGGAACGAGCATGGTCCCGGCCGTGCGATTGGCCTGACCTGGCTCGCCATTGATCCGAAGCCGCGGACGCTGCAGGTATCGATGACGGTGCCAGACACGATGAAGCCGCGCCAATCGGTCGAGATACCGGTCGCCGTCGCCAATCTTGCTGGCAAGGCGGCCTATGTCACGCTGGCTGCGGTGGATGAAGGCATCCTTCAGCTCACTGATTTTGCGACACCCGATCCGATCGACCACTATTTCGGCAAGCGGCGCCTCGGCGTCGAAATTCGCGATCTTTACGGTCAGCTGATCGACGGCAAGGAAGGCAAGCGCGGCACTATCCGCAGTGGTGGTGATGGCGAAGGCCTTGCCAAGCGCGGCGCGCCGAAGGAGATCAAACTGGTCGCCCTGTTCTCAGGAATCGTCCAGCTTGATGCCGAAGGCAAGGCCACGATCAAGTTCGAAGTCCCCGATTACAACGGCCGCCTGCGTTTGATGGCGGTCGCATGGGACGACCAGAACACGGGTGCTGCCGAGGCCCCGCTGATCGTGCGTGATCCCGTGGTGGCGCTTGCCTCCGCGGCGCGTTTTCTCGCCCCGGGCGACAGCAGCAATGTGTCGCTCTCCATCCAGAACGTCGAGGGGGCTGCGGGCATCTATCAGGTCGACCTGACGGCGACCGACAATCTGCGCCTCATTGGGGAAACCCATTTGGAGATCGAGCTGGCCAAGGGCGCCAGCCACGATTGGCGCACAGGCATCCAGGGCCTCGCCGTCGGCGAGGGGCATGTGACCATGACCATGAAGGGGCCGGACGGCTTCGCGCTCACCCGCGAGATCAACCTGCCGGTCCGGCCTGGCCAGGCGGCGATCAGCCAGACGCTGACGCAGCGACTGATGCCGGGTGCCCCGCTCAAGATCTCGGCCAATGCAATGGCCGATTTCCTGCCCGAGACGTCGGACTTGAGACTCTCTTTCAGCCCGCATCCCAATCTCGATGTGCAGAGCGTGCTGGCTAATCTCTATCACTACCCCTATGGCTGCCTTGAGCAGACCACGAGCGTCGCCTTCCCGTTGCTGTTCACCAATGAGGTGGCGGATATCTGGAGCCTGGAGAACAAATACGCCAAGAGCGACCCCAAGGAAGTGCAGGGCGCCATCGGCCGTATCCTGGAACGCCAGCGCCCCGACGGCCTGTTCGGCCTGTGGACCAGCTTCAGCCCGCCCGAAAACTGGTTATCTGCTTTCGCCATGGACTTTCTGACCCAGGCGCGGGCGCGTGGCTATGAGGTCTCGGATATTGCCTACCGTCACGGCCTCGACGGGCTGCGCTATGTGGCGACCGACTTCAATAACGACAGTGCAGACAACCTCGCTGCGCGTGCCTATGCCGTCTATGTGCTGGCGAAGGCCAAGGAGGCAAAGCTTAGCGACCTTCGCTACCTTGCTGACAATTACCTCGACCGGTTGCCAAGCGGTCTCGCCTTGGCCCAGTTGGGTGCGGCACTGGCCCTGAACGGTGATGTCGCCCGGGCCAATGCCGCCTTCGACGCAGCTCTCCTTGCCGCCAATCGGGCGCGACGGCATCTGATGGATTACGGTTCCGACCTGCGCGATATCGCAGCCATCGTCACGTTGCTTTCCGAAGCCAAGCTGCCGGGGCGCGACCCCACGACCTACCTGGATACATTGGCGGCACTGCAAGCCGGCCGTGGCTATCTGAGCACCCAGGAGGAGGTTTGGATCCTGATGGCGGCGAAGGCGACCACCTCAACAGCACAGCCGGAAGTCAGCATTGATCGCGATGCCCAGGCAGCGGTCAAGCAGACGAAGCCCTATTATCTGCACCTGGCATCGCAAGAACTTGGCGCGGGTTCGGTGTTCACCAACACGGGCAAGGAGCCGGTCTATGCCAAGGCGACGGTGGCCGGCGTGCCGATTGCCGATTTGCCGCCCGAGCAAAGCGGGTTTGAGATCAACCGTGTCTTCTATACCCTGACCGGCGAACCGGTGGATTTGAAGAACGTCCGCCAGAACGACGTTCTGGTCGCGGTGATCAGCGGCAGGATCAAGGCCGACGAGCAGCGCCGCGCCATGGTGGTCGATTTGCTGCCAGCGGGGTTCGAGATCGAAAACGAGCGGCTGACCGACACACGGCGAACCGGCGATCTCTCCTGGTTGCCGACTCTGACGTCGTTGAACTACAGCGAGTTCCTGGATGACCGGTATATCGGCGCCTTGGACGTCTATGTCGGCAACGACAGCGGCAATTTCAACATTGCCTATATGGTGCGCGCGGTAACGCCCGGCACCTACACCGTCCCGGCAGTTCAGGTCGAAGACATGTATGCACCGGAAGTCCGGGCGCGCGGCGGTCGCGACGCCCTGACCGTGGCGCCGTACTGATTGCAAAGCGATGTCGCCCTGGCGCCGTCGGCTGAAAATCCTCACCCACATCGCCGGCGGGCTTGCCCTGCTGGCGTTGATGGGCGGACTGCTGGCCGACGCACTCTATCCGCCCTTCATGGGGCGATTGCGGGATCATTCGACATTGGTCCTGGCCTCGGATGACAGCGTCTTGCGCGCCTTCGCAACGGCCGATGGCGCCTGGCGCTTTCCGGCCCAGGCGGACGAAATTGATCCAAAGTTCTTGCGCTATTTGAAAACGTTCGAGGACGGCCGCTTTGGCTGGCATCCGGGTGTCGATCCGCTGGCCGTCCTGCGGGCGGGCTACCAAGCCCTGGTGGCTGGCGAGGTCGTTTCCGGTGCGTCGACCCTGACCATGCAGACCGCGCGCCTGCTGGAGCCGCGGCCGCGCGGCGTGCAGGCCAAGGCGATCGAGGCCCTGCGCGCCTTGCAGCTTACCTGGCGGCTGGGCGGCGAGGGGGTTCTCAAGATCTATCTGACGCTTGCCCCCTATGGCGGCAATCTCGAAGGCATACGCGCGGCGAGCCTCGGCTATTTTGGCAAGGAACCGCGCCATCTGACGGAGGCCGAGGCAGCCCTTCTTGTCGTGCTGCCGCAGAGTCCGGAAAGACTGCGCCCGGATCGCTTCCCGCAGGCGGCGAAACGGGCGCGCGACAAAGTCCTGGCCCGCCTGTTGGCCGAAGGTGATATCGACGCGCAGAGCTACAAGGCGGCCGTGGCCGAGGCGGTTCCGTCGCGCCGCCTGCCGGCCTTGAGCGATGCACCGCACCTTGCCGAGCGCCTGCGCCAGGAAATGCCGCGTGAAGCCGTCATCCACACCACCATCGATCACGATTTACAGCGCAATTTACAGCGCCTTCTGGTCCGGCGCTCCGTCGGGCTCGAGGCGGGGGCGACCATCGCCGGTCTGGTTGTCGGCAACAAGGATCGCCGAGTACTGGCCTATCTCGGCTCGGCCAACTATTTCGACCGGCGCCAGTTCGGGCCCATCGACATGGTCAGCGCCATCCGCTCTCCCGGCTCGGCGCTGAAGCCATTCATTTATGGCATGGCGTTCGATGAACTGGTGGTGCATCCAGAGACCATCATGGTCGACCAGCCGATGCGGTTCGGCGAATGGGCGCCGGAGAACTTTGACCACCTTTTCCGCGGCGAGATATCGGCGCGCGAAGCGCTGCAGCTGTCGCTCAATCTACCGGCAGTGACCTTGATGGATGCTATCGGCGCGCCGCCCTTCGCCCAAAAGCTCGCGGATGCCGGCTTTCCTTTGCACCTCCCTAAGGAGGCGGGGCGACCGGGCCTGCCGATCGCGCTGGGTGGCGTCGGCGTCTCGCTGGAAGAGATGGTGTCGCTCTATGCCGGCTTCTCCGAGCAGGGCACGGTGCGCGCGTTGCGCTACATCAGGGATCAGCCGGCAGCGGCGGCAAAAGCACTCATCGGGCCGCTTGGCAGCTATTACGTCACGCGCATTCTGGAAGACACGCCACCACCGGCAAGCTGGCTCGCCAGTGCCAACCGCCGCCAGGCCAGCCGCATCGCCTACAAGACCGGCACCTCCTATGGCTATCGCGATGCTTGGGCAATCGGCTACACACGCGATTACACCATCGGCATTTGGGTGGGTCGCCCGGATGGCTCATTCTCCGGCGGGCGCATGGGGCGCGATGCGGCGGCACCCCTGCTGTTCGAAGCCTTCGACCAATTGCCGCCGAGTGACAGCGCGTTGCCGCAGGTGCCACCCGAGGGCGCCTTGCTGGTTGGCAACACAAGCCTCCCCGCCAATCTAAAGCGATATGATATCGGCCCGGCACTCAGTTCAGCCGAGCGGCCGCTGAATCGGCTGCGCATCGCTTTTCCGTTGGACGGGTCGACCGTGCCCTTGCCCGAGAGCGAGACACCGGTCCCACTGGTGCTGAAGGCGGAAGGCGGCAACCTGCCGCTGCGTTGGCTGGTGAACGGAAAGCCGGTGACCTCGCCGCCCTATCTGCGGCAGGCGCAATGGGATCCGGACGGGAAGGGGGCGCAGCGCGTCACAGTGATCGACGCCGGCGGCAAATCCGTCAGTGCCGAAGTCTGGTTGAAATAGCTACTTCCAGAGGCCTTCGCGCTTCAAATCGTCCATCACTTCGATAATGCCTTGGCGCAGGATATCGACCGATGTGTCGATCTGGGCACGATTGATGATGAGCGGCGGGGACATGACGACCAGATGGCCCATCGGTCGGGCCAGCAGGCCTTTCTCCTGGCACTTCTCGAATATGCGCTTGCCGACGTTCCATTCGGCGGGCGGAACGGTCTTGTTCTTCTTGTCCGAGGTGCATTCGACGCAGACCATGAAATGGCTGCCGCGCACATCGCCGACCATGTCGATATCGGCAAGCTCTGTAAGGCGCTGATGGAAGTAGGGACCGGTCTTGCGGACATGGCCGCAGATGTCTTCGCGCTCGAAGATATCGAGATTGGCCATGCCGGCAGCGCAGGAAACCGGATGCGCGGAATAGGTATAGCCATTGGCGAAGACCTGGCCGCGCCCGGCCTTGTCGGTCAGGGTCGAATAAAGCCGATCGGAGACGATCATGGCGCCCAACGGAATGTAGCCCGAGGTCAGGCCCTTGGCGCTGGTGATGATGTCAGGCTCGATGTCGAAGACTTCCTTCGATGCGAAGATGTGCCCGAGGCGGCCGAAACCGGTGACGACCTCGTCGGAAATATAGAGCACGTCATACTTGCGACAAATTTCCCATGTGCGGCGCTGGTAGCCGGGCGGCGGCACGATGACGCCACCTGAGGCGAGGAGGGGCTCGGCGATAAAGGCCGCAACCTTGTCCGGGCCGAGTTCGAGTATCTTGTCCTCCAAATCCTTCACCTTGGCATCGCAGAAGGCCTCGATAGACATGCCCTCGGGGCGGCGATAGGGATTGGGGGGCGCGATGTGATGGATGAAGCCGGTCTCGAGATCCATGTTGCCGCGGTCGGCCGGCTTCCCTGAAACGGAGGCCGTCAGATAGGTCGAGCCGTGATAGGCGTATTCGCGGGTGATGATGTGCTTCTTCTGCTTCCGGCCATGGAAGTTGTTGAAGAAATGCACGAAGCGCAAAGCTGAATCGACGGCCGTCGAACCGCCGGTGGTGAAGAAGACGTGCTTCAGATCACCGGGCGTGTATTGCGTGAGGCGCGCCGCAAATTCGATCGCGGGCGGGTTGCCGATCATGCCGAAGGGTGAGAAATACGCCATGCGGCGTGCTTGCTCGGCCATCGCATCCGCGATCTCGCCGCGGCCATAGCCGGCATTGACGCACCACATGCCGCCGATGCCGTCCAGCATCTTCTGCCCATGAACGTTGTAGACATAGGCGCCTTCCGCCGCCGAGACGATCAGCGGATCGGCGTCCTTGGTCAGCCCCAGATCGACCCAGGGGTGAATGAGGTGCGCGCGATCCTTGGCGGCCAGATCGGCCGCATCAAAAGCGACATTGGGCAGCATGGAATGGCTCCGGGATGAACGTCAGTTGGTCTGCAAAGGCTTCTTTGCAAGAGACTTCGCCTCGTCAATCTCGTCCTCGGTCATGTTGGCGGTGAGGACCGAGAGCATCTGCTGCGACCAGATGGCTGTGCGGTCGCCGGCAGGTCCCTTGGCCGCGAGGCTTGCCCAGCGATAGGCCTCGATATTGTTCTTTGGCACCGTCGGGCTGCTAAAATAGAGGTTCGCCGCCTGGTACTGGCCTTTGATGTCGCCTTTCGAAGCAGCCATCAAATACCATTGCAGTGCCTGCACGTCGTCCTGGGGAACGCCCTGGCCGTAATCATACATGTTGCCGACCAGCACCTGCATGTTGGTATTGCCAGCTTCCGCCTGTGATTTGAAGATCGTCAAGGCTTCCTGATAATTGCCCTGTTCAAAAGCGGCCCAACCCGACGCCACTTTCTCGTCGCTGGCGGCGGCACCCTTGCCCAAATTCGCCTGTTCGTTCAGCGAGTATTGCGAGGCGGTGCCCGTTGCATTCGCGGCGGGCGCTGGAGCAGGAGTTGTGGCGGGAGCTGCAGGCGCTGGAACGGCGGTCGTTGCGGCCACATCCGGTACCGCCGGTGTTGCCGGCTGCGTGCTGGCGGGCAGAACCGGCGCTTCGCCAGTGCCACCGCCGATGATCGGCATCGTCGCTGGCGTGGCCGGTGCTGGCGCGGCGGCCGCCGACTGCGTCACACTCGGCGCCGAGCCGCAACGGCGATAGGCGATGCCAAGAAGCGATTTCGGCATGGATTGCGGAATGTTGACAATGATCATCTTGTCGGGACCGCTGCGCTGGTACGTGTATTGTTGCGGCGTACCGTCGCTGCCAGTCGCGTTGACGACGATGTTGTCGCCGGACACTTGGTAGGTGGCGGCAAGGCGCACCGCAACCTGCCCGTCAAACCAGGATAGTGTTTCACCATCGGTGAATTCGATGCCCCCGCCTTTCGGGCAGCCGAGGGACGGACCTTGCCATTGACCGATCAGCCAATTGCCATCGGCACGGGGCACCGTCGGCTGGATCGGTGTCACGGATGCCTGCTGGACCGGGGCCGGCGCTGCCTGCGCCACGGTTGCCGGCGCCGCTGGCGCTGGCGCTGGTGTTGCGGGTTCCGATGTCGCCGGCATGGTCAAGGTGTTGCCGCCCAGGTCCAGAGCGATGGGGGCATCGCTGCTCGGCGCAACGGGGACAGGGGCCGCAGCTGGTGCATCGGGAATGACCAGCGTGCTATCGCCGGCATCGGGAGCGTCGGCCGATTGCGTTGCCGCTGTACTGCCCTCTATCGGTTCGGCCAAATTGCCCGTGGTCGTCGGCGCGCTGAACGCGGGCAATGCCGCCGTCGCGGTGGTATCCACAGGCGGCGTTGTTGCCGGTCGCAAATGCGCAAGCAGAGCGGCGGATTGCTGGTCGCCCAGTGCCGCCGCCTTTTCATACCACTGCTGCGCAAGGTTGATGTCATAGGTCACGCCATGACCGGTCGCATACTGATTGCCAAGGTTGCGCATGGCCAGTGGCAGCCCCTGTTGGGCCGCCATCTCGTACCACCGCGCGGCTTCCGCATTGTCCTCGGAGACGCCGAGCCCGTGGTCATAGAGGGCGCCCAGGCTGTTCTGGGCGACAGCATCGCCGGCTTCGGCCAAGGGCAGCCAAGCGTCGTAGGCTGCCCGGAAATCGCCCTTGTAATAGGCATCGACCCCACTCTGATAGTCGGCCCAGGCGGGCAGGGCGGCCATGGCGACCGCTCCGACCGATATGGCAAGGCGCAAACAGCCGCCGACCATGAGATTGCGCGTGATTCGGATCACTGATACCCCCAAAAGCCTTCGAATTTCCTCACCATAGCGCCGCGGCATGAGCGGACAATCCTTAAAACGGCTTGTCACCCGTCGCAGACTCATGTCTTAACATCCAACCCGATTTTCGGAGCCGAGGGAAGTATGTTGCGCAAGGCGTTGAAGCCGTTGTCCTGGCCAATTCTGGCCATTTTTTTGGCTCTGAATATGGGTTTTGCGGCGGGGTCCGCCGCCGCACGCAGTGTCAATGTGCTGGTCGACGTAACCACGGGCGCCGTCCTGCGCGCCGATGGCGCCAATGCGCTGTGGTATCCGGCTTCGCTGACCAAGATGATGACAGCCTTCATGGTCTTCGAGGCGGCCAAGGCAGGGCAAATCCATTTTAGCGACAAGATCACGGTTTCCGCCAATGCCGCAGGGCAGTCGCCGACCAAGTTTGGGCTCAAGGTCGGACAAAAGATTACTGTAGAACAAGCTGTTACGGCGATGATCGTCGTTTCGGGGAATGATGCGGCGGTGGCGCTTGCCGAAGCCATCGGCGGCAGCGAAGAGAATTTTGCCCGCATGATGACCCATACCGCGCACCGCATCGGGATGACCCGCAGCGAGTTCAAGAACGCCTCGGGCCTGCCGAATGCGGGCCAAGTCACCACCGCCCGCGATTTGGCGGAACTCGCGATGCACATTCTGAAAAACTATCCGGAGCATTACCATTTCTTCGGCAATCGCAGTGTGACCATCGCCGGCCGTACAAAGCCAACGGTGAACGGCATTTTGTCGTCCTATCAGGGTGCCGACGGGATGAAGACGGGGTTCACCTGCGGCTCGGGTTACAACCTTGTTGCGTCGGCAAAGCGTGACGGCCGGCGGATCGTCGGCGTGGTGCTGGGTGCCGGCAGCCGTGGCGAGCGCGCGGCGCTGATGACGCAGTTGCTCAATGCCGGCTTCAAGGCCGAGAGCACGGGGCAACCCAAATTGAGCGACATGGCGATCAAAGTATCGGTCGACGAGCAAGGAGCCCCGCCGACCATCCTCAAAGGCGGGGATTGCGACCAGCGTGTCGCTGAAGAAGGCAATTCGACGATCACCAGCACGGCGCGCATTTCCGGCTGGGGGGTCGTATTCGGTGCCTTTCCGAAGAAATCAATGGCCGAAAACACTGTCGCCGCGATGAAAACGAAACTTAAAGGCACCATCAAAAAAGGGCGCCCGGCGATCATCCAACGCACCTGGGAAGGCATCACCCGATATTCCGCCCTGTTGGTTGGTTTGGATCAGGCCGATGCCGGTAAGGCTTGCAGGCAGGTCTGGGCTGAAAAGGGGTATTGCCTGGCGCTCAGCCCGGCTGTTTTGTCCAATCCTGACGCCGAATGGCGTTGATGGATTGATCACATTTTTTTGACACTGGCGACGGCAGGGACCCGGCCATCGGCAAGGATGTTAAACTGCGGCCATGATGATCAATCGCATCCTCCCCTTGTCTGCCACCGTTTGTCTGGCGCTGCTGGCGGCCTGCACCACACCTGCACCACCGCGCCCGGCCATGCAGCCTCTGTCGGTTGCCGGCAATTTCGGTTTTAGCGATCGCGATGTCGATGGCGACACGGTTGAAATCACCTATCGCGGGGCGGAGGTGAAACTGTCCGGCAGCAATCCGCGGGGCGATGCGCGGATTTCTTCCGAAAAGGACAAGGTGCACGATCTGGCCCTGTTGCGCGCCGCCCGCATTGCCGCAGAGCGCGGTGCGCCGGCTTTCCGCGTGGTTGCGGAGAAGACCGACAGCGACATCGACGTCAAATCGTACCCCCATTGCATGGCGGCGCCATTCTGGGGACCGGGCTTGGGTTACTATGGCCATCGCCATGCATATGGATATGGATACGGTGGGTATGGCTGGCCTTACGCCGGCTATCCCTGCTCCGAGCGGCGCTGGGCGTCCGGCAGGGCCGTTTCGGTCCTGACTGTGGATCTGGTCGCCAAACCAGTCGCCGGCGACCAGTCTCTGGGCACGGCGGAGACCATCGCCAAGTTGGAAAAGATCTACGCCAACGCGACTTATCCCTGACGCCTATTGCGGGGCCGGGGACTGTGCCGGGGCGGTACCGTCCGGCTTGGGATTGCGGATCGCGATGACACGCTCAGCCGCCTTGATGGCGCCTGGCTCCATGCGCCCCTCGAGATCGTCAACCAACGCAGATGCTTTCTTCGAATCCTGGCCGGGCTTCAGCCGCTCGAGCGCAATGCGAGCCCAGACATACGCTTCGATATCGTTCTTGTCCGCGCCATTGCCGGCTTCGTAGATCTGCGCCATCAGCAATGCTGCCTTGGAATTACCCGCCTGGGCCGATTTTAGTGCGTATTCGGCGCCCTTCCTGGCATCCGGCTGCAACCCATCGCCAGTGACCAGCATGCGGCCGACCTCATATTGTGCTGCGGCATTGCCGGCATCCGCGGCTTTGACGATCCATTTGAGGGCCATCATCTGGTCTTGCGGCACACCTTCGCCATCTTCGTACATGAGGCCAAGGTAGTATTGGGCGCCGAGATGGCCGCGCTCGGCGGCCTGCTGGTACCAATAGGCTGCCTGCTTGGCGTCCTTGGCAACGCCTTCGCCGGCATAAAAGAGGTTGGCCAGATTGAACTGCGCATTGGGATAGCCGAAATCCGCCGCGCGCTGGTACCACTCGGCGGCCTTGGCCGGGTCGCGATCGACGCCCAGCCCTTTATTATAAAGTACGCCGATATTGTTGATCGCCTCGGCATCGCCCGTCTTGGCCTTTTTCCACCATTCCTGCATCGCGGTCGCATAATCGCCATGCATGAACGCGGCCGATCCTGGATCAACCGCGCTTTGCGCCCAACCGGGTTGGACGGCCGTCAGCATAAGCGGAAGGGCAACTGCAAGGAGCCCACGCAGTCTCATCGTCATTCGGGTACGTCCTTTGGCGAGCTTTCACGCAATAGACCGCTGGGCCTTGCGATGTTGGTAAAATCGTCGACGCTCAAGCAATGCGTCGCGCGGCCGTCTTCACCCAAGGGAAAGAGCCCCCAAGGAAAGAAGTGGTCTTTCCGATCAAGCCAATCGACCTGCGACAGGCCAAAGACCGGCCTCCGCGTTTCATGCGCCCGTGCGTAAATCATGTGGTTGAGTTTCTGGTGCAGCGGACTCCAGCCGGTTTCTGAGAGCCATTTTCCCGAGAAATCCTCGCCGGCAAAACGCGCGACCTCCGTGCCGAGAACCCGATAGCGGATGCGGAACGGATGCTCGTGCAATTCGACGATCGAGAGGTAGGGCAGCACTTGGCGAAAGTCCAAGGGGTCGATGTCGGCACGAGCCGGGAACGGACGACCGCGACACAGTTTGGACCAGGCCGCTTCCGTGCCATCTATCACCTGGGAGACGATTTGCTCCCGCGCACAGAAGCAGATCAGCCCCTCGATCCAATCCGGTTCGGCCATATGGTGCTGTCGTTCATCCATTAATTGTCGCAGATTCTGCCCCAGTTGCGTGAACCCGGCCAGTTCTATTTGATAGAGTCCAGCATCATAGGAAGGTATCCGGACATCATGAGCGACACTCAATCCCCCCCGAACATCGCGCCGGAGGGGCCGGAACACCTGCTGCCCAAAAAACACGGCGTGGGATTTGGGACGCGGCTGCGCAACTATTTCCTGGCCGGGATCCTGATCACGGCGCCTGTCAGCCTGACAATCTACATTGCCTGGCTGTTCATCAATTGGGTCGACGAGACCGTCCTGCCGCTGGTGCCCCCGGAATACAACCCGGAAAACTACCTGCCGTTCTCGATCCCGGGGATCGGCTTGATCATCGTCTTGATCGTCCTGACCCTCATCGGTGCCATCACCGCCGGTCTCTTCGGGCGACTGACCCGCCAGTTGATCGAAACAATCCTCAACCGCCTCCCCATCATTCGGTCGATCTACAGCGCCATAAAGCAGATCGTCGAGACGGTGTTGGCCAACCAATCGGCAGCTTTTCGCGATTGCGTCCTGGTGGAATTTCCGCGTCCCGGCGCCTGGACCCTGGGCTTCGTGACGGGCACCACCCCGGCCGAGGTGCAGGCTGCCGTGGGCGACGAGCCCCTTACGGTCTTTGTGCCCACCACGCCGAACCCGACCTCCGGCTATCTCATCTTTGTGCCGAAAAGGGATGTGAAGTATCTCGACATGTCGGTCGAGGACGGAATCAAACTGGTTGTTTCGGGCGGTATCGTCGCACCCGGCAAGGCCCTGCCGAAAAAGAGAAACTCACCCTGAGCGAATGGTCTTCACCACCGCGTCCTTTTCAAACAGATAGAGCAACACGCGCAAGGCCAGTCCGCGTTCACTGACCAGTTCGGGATCCATCTCGAGTACCAAGCGCGCATCGTCGCGCGCAATCTGGATCAGATCGGCATGGGCGGCGAGATCGGCGATGTGGAACTCCTGCAGGCCGCTCTGGCGCGTGCCGAGGAGTTCACCTGCGCCGCGCAACTTCAGATCCTCCTCGGCAATGCGGAAGCCGTCTTCGGTATCGCGCATGATGGCGAGGCGCGATTTCGCCGTCTCGCTCAACGGTGTCTGATAGAGGAGAATGCAACTCGATTTGCCTGTACCGCGACCGACACGGCCGCGCAACTGGTGCAACTGCGCCAGGCCGAAGCGTTCGGCATGCTCGATCACCATGACGGTCGCTTCCGGCACATTGACGCCAACCTCAATGACCGTCGTGGCGACCAGGATATCGATCTCGCCCGCCTGGAACTGCGCCATCGCCTTGTCGCGGTCGGCCGCCTTCATTTGACCATGGACCAGGCCCGCGCGCAGGCCGAAGATGTTCTTCAACATCTCATAACGTTCGCTGGCGGCGGCCAGATCGATGACTTCGGACTCATCGACCAGCGGACAGACCCAATAAATGCGCGAGCCATGCGCGATCGCGCGGCGAAGACCGCCAGCCACTTCATCCAGACGGTCGATTGGGATGGTGCGGGTGTCGATCGGCTGGCGCCCCGGCGGTTTTTCCGTGAGGCGGGAGACATCGATGTCGCCATAAGCGGTCAGCATCAGCGTCCGCGGGATCGGCGTTGCCGTCATGACCAGCAAATCGACGCCCTTGCCTTTGTCCGACAAGGCGACGCGCTGTTGCACCCCGAAACGATGCTGCTCATCAACCACCGCCAGGCGCAGGTCATGGAAAGAGACGCTCTCCTGCACCAACGCATGTGTGCCGACCACGAACGGAATCTCGCCGGAGGCCAAACCCTCGACAATACGTTCGCGTGCCTTGCCCTTGTCGCGCCCCGTCAAGAGCTCCAGGCGCAGGCCAGCCGCGCGCAACATCGGCTCAAGAGTGGCAAAATGCTGCCGCGCCAGAATGTCCGTCGGGGCGAGGAGGGCGGCTTGTCCGCCGGCTTCCGCTGCGATCAGCATGGCAAAGAGTGCCACCACGGTCTTGCCGCTGCCGACGTCGCCCTGCAGCAGCCGGAGCATCCGTTGCGGCGACGCCATATCGGCCGCTATCTCCTCGATCGCTTGTCGCTGCGACGCGGTGAGGTCATAAGGGAGCTTGGCCTTGACCCTTGAGGTGAGGGCGCCTGTCGCAACGCAGGGCCGCCCGGCCAGGCGCCGGTTGTGTTGGCGTACCAACGCGAGAGCAACTTGGCTTGCCAAGACTTCGTCATAGGCGAGACGCTGTCGTGCCAGCGTATCGGGCCCCAGATCCGCGCCGCTTGCTGGGTGGTGGATCGTTTCGATAGCCGGTTTCCATTTTGGCCATTGGTGACGCTTCATCACGTGGGCGTCGATCCATTCCGGCGGCTCCGGCGCGCGTTCGATGGCGGCGGCCACGGCCTTCAGCACCAAGCGGGGGGTAAGACCGGCCGTGAGGCCGTATGTGGGCTCGATCTTCTTGATCTCAGCCGCGCGCTCAAGCGGCAGGATGTAGTCCGGATGAACCATGTTGAGCGCGCCGGCGTAGCGCTCCACCCGTCCTGAAACCAGGCGCCACTCACCTGGCGGCAGCAGGTTCTTCAGGTAATCGACCCGCGGGTTGAAGAAGACCAAATCGACAGCGCCGGTATCGTTCACGCAAGACACGCGGTAGGGTTGACGCGGTCGCTGCGGCACCAGATGCACCGTCACCTGTACCTTCAGCGTTACCGTGGCACCGTCGGCGACGTCTGGAATATCGGGTTCCTGCTGGCGCTCCACCAGGCCCGTCGGCAGGTGCCAGAGCAGACCGACGACGCTTGGCCCGGTCAGCTTTTCGAACAGCTTCCCGAGCCTTGGCCCGATACCGGGCAGGCTGGTAACCGACGCAAAGAGCGGGTAAAGGATTTGCGGGCGCAAGGGAATCCGGGTTCGGCTGGAGCTGAAAACGGCGCGATTCTATGCGCCAAACGTAAAAGAGGGAAGGGTATCGGCATGGAGGATTTGGAGCGGCAGCGCAAAAAGCTGATGTTCCAATGCCATCACCGGGGCACCAAGGAACTTGACCTGGTCCTGGGGCCTTTCGCCGATGCCCACCTTGCCACCATGAGCGCCGAAGAGTTGAGCGTTTTGACTGCTTTCCTGAGTGAAATCGATCCCGATATCTATGATTGGCTGTCCGGCCGCGAGCCCCTGCCGGCGCGCCTGCAAAGCGAGATGACCCAGCGCCTTGTCGCTTTTGGGCGCCAGCGCCTGTTGGGTGAGGGCGCGTGATGCGGGAGAAACTGCCTTTCGACGTCCCCGAGGCAGGCCGGCATGACGTCGCTGGCGTTCCGGATGGCCACGACGCTCAGCTGGTGGCTGGCATTGCGCGTGCGCGGACGCTGAATGGCGTCCTGCATGTCGCACGCGACGACTTGCGCATGACGCGAATGGTCGAGGCGCTGAAATTCGTGGCGCCCGATCTCGAAGTGCTGTCCTTCCCGGCCTGGGACTGCCTGCCTTATGATCGGTCATCGCCGCATCGGGATATTCTGGCGGCCCGCATTCAGACGCTGAGCGCGCTGGCGGCAGCGGGCGCCGCCGGCAAGCCCCTCCCGATCGTTGTCACAACCGTCGGCGCTCTGTTGCAGAAAGTCCCGGGTGCGGCCGCCTTTACCAAGGCCGGCCTGGATCTTGCCAGAGGCAAGACCCTCTCGCAGGATGATCTGACGGCCTATTTGATGGGCAATGGCTATTTGCGCAATGCGACCGTGACGGAGCCAGGCGAGTTTGCTCTGCGTGGTGGCATCGCTGACCTCTATCCGCCGGGAACCAACGCGCCGCTGCGGATCGATTTCTTTGGCGACGAGATCGAGGACATTCGCCTGTTCGATCCGTTGACCCAGCGCAGCCAGGAAAAGCTGGAGCGTTTCGAGATCAAGCCGGTCAATGAAGTGACATTGACACCGGCGGCCATCGAGGCCTTTCGGACCGGCTATCGGCAGACCTTCGGCTCCAGCGGCGCCGATGATCCGCTTTACGAGGCGATCAGCGCCGGTCGGCACTATCCGGGCATGGAGCACTGGCTGCCGCTGTTCGGCACGCCGCTGGTCAGCCTCGACAGCTATTTGCCACAATGCGTCATCACGCTCGATCACCAGGCAGATGAAGCCAAGCGCGCGCGTCTCGATACAATTGCCGATTTCTATGCTGCTAGGCGCGATCTGCAACGCGCCGACAGGGAGTCAGGCGCCACGGCCTACAAGCCGCTGCCGCCCGATCAGCTTTACCTGACCGATGCCGATTGGCGAAATTTCGCCCGCCGCCATACGCTGTTCGCCTTTCACCATTTCGGCACGGGCAGCGACACCAATCTGCGCGCTATGGGTGGGCCTGGCCTCAATTTTGCCGAGGCCCGCATCAACCCCGATATCAACGTCTACGAGGCTGCCGCCAAGGCAATCCGCGCCGAACAGGCGGATGGCAAGCGCGTGCTGCTCACCGCCGTCAGCCAGGGTGCAGTGGAACGCATCGCCCATCTGCTGAGCGAGCACGGCATTGCCAAGCAGGTGGCGATTGGCAGCCTGGGCGAGTTCATGGCCTGGCCCCGCGACACCCTCGGGCGGGCCGTTCTGGGCCTGGAGCAGGGTTACAAGGCGGACGACCTGCTCGTTGTCACCGAGCAGGATATCCTTGGCGATCGCCTCACCCGCACAGTCGCCCGCAAGCGCAAGACCGAGACCTTTCTGGCCGAGCTTGCCAATTTCGCAGCGGGCGATTTCATCGTACATGTCGATCATGGCGTCGGTCGCTATGAGGGGCTCGAAACGCTGGATGTCGGCGGCGCGCCGCATGACTGCCTGCGCCTCATCTACGCGGGCAATGACAAGCTCTACGTTCCGGTCGAGAATATCGATGTGCTGACCCGCTATGGCGGTGAAGACGCCCTGGTCGAGCTCGACAAGCTGGGTGGCGCCGCTTGGCAGGCGCGCAAGGCGCGCGTCAAGCAGCGGATCAAGGACATCGCCAACCATCTGCTGAAGGTGGCTGCCCAGCGCGCGATCCGGGAAAGTGATCCCCTGCAGGCGCCATCGGGCCTGTTCGACGAGTTCTGCTCCCGCTTTGCCTTCGCCGAGACGGAGGATCAACAGCGCGCGATCGACGATGTCCTGACCGACATGGCGGCGGGCAAGCCGATGGACCGTCTGGTCTGCGGCGATGTCGGCTTCGGCAAGACCGAGGTGGCACTTCGCGCTGCCTTCGTTGCGGCCATGAGCGGCAAGCAGGTGGCCGTGGTGACGCCCACGACATTGCTCTGCCGTCAGCATTTCCGCACCTTCAGCGAACGTTTCCGCGGGCTTCCCGTGCAGGTGCGCCAGTTGTCGCGGCTGGTCGGCAGCAAGGAAACCAAGGAGACCAAGGCAGCGCTCAAGGAGGGCAAGGTCGATATCGTCATCGGCACGCATGCGCTGTTGTCGAAGTCGATCGAGTTTGCCGATCTAGGCCTGCTCATCGTCGATGAGGAACAGCATTTCGGCGTTGGCCAGAAAGAACGACTGAAGGAACTCCGCGGCGACATTCACGTCCTGACCCTGACCGCGACACCGATCCCGCGAACGCTGCAATTGGCGCTGACCGGCATTCGTGAGATGAGCCTGATTACGACACCGCCGGTCGATCGTCTGGCGGTACGAACCTTCGTGCTGCCCTTCGACCCGGTCATCATCCGGGAAGCCATCCTGCGTGAACAGTTCCGCGGCGGCCAGATCTTCTATGTCTGCCCGCGCATCGAGGATCTGGAAACGGTCGCCGAGCGCATCCGCAAGCTGGTCCCCGAGGTGAAGATCGTTACCGCTCATGGGCAAATGTCGGCGACCGCATTGGAGGCCGCCATGACGGCCTTCTATGACCGCACCTACGACATGCTGTTGGCGACGAACATCATCGAATCCGGGCTCGATATCCCGAGCGCCAACACGATGATTATTCACCGCGCCGACATTCTGGGTTTGTCGCAGCTTTATCAGCTGCGCGGCCGGATCGGACGCTCGAAGCTGCGTGGCTATTGCTACCTCACGACGGTGCCGAACAAGAACCTCACCGAGACGGCGCAGAAACGCCTCGAGGTCATGCAGACCCTGGACCAACTGGGTGCCGGCTTCACCCTCGCCAGCCACGATCTCGATATTCGCGGCGCCGGCAATCTGCTGGGCGAGGAGCAATCCGGGCAGGTGCGGGAGGTTGGTGTCGAGCTTTATCAACAATTGCTCGAGGAGGCTGTTGCAGAGGCGCGCGGTGATCTCCGGGCACAGCAGAAGCAAGACTGGGCACCGCAGATCAATCTGGGTACTTCGGTCCTGATTCCGGAGAGCTATGTGACGGATCTCTCGATCCGCCTCGGCCTCTATCGCCGTATCGCTGGGCTGGAAAACGACCAGGAAGCGGATGCCTTCGCCGCAGAAATGATCGATCGCTTCGGCGCCTTTCCGAACGAGGTCGAGAACCTCCTGAAGATCGTGGCGGTGAAGCGGCTCTGCCGCGTGGCAGGAGTCGAGCGTATCGAGGCGGGTCCAAAGGGTGCGGTCTTGAGCTTCCGCAACAACCGCTATGCCAAGCCGGATCGTCTTATCGATTACATTTCCAGGCGCGCCGACATCATGTCGGTCCGCCCGGACCAGAAGCTGGTCTATCGCCAGGATTGGATGGATTCGGATGCGCGAGTGAGCGGCGTGCGCAAGCTGATGGACAAGCTTGCCGAAATGGCGGTCTAAACGCGCAGACTACGAAGCCAGCTTGCCCTTGTCGTCCTCGCGAGCGAGGTCGAACATGGAATAGAGCACCTCGGGCTCTTGTGCGCCTGACAAGCCGAAATGGCCGTTGAAGATCAGATAGGGCACGCCGGTGATGCCGAGCCGGCGGGACTGGAAATCCTCGGCCAAAGCCAGATCGATCTCGGGGATCCCTTCGACCGCGGCATGCGCCATGTCACCCGGCAGCCCCATCTCCTCCGCAAGGCTCACCAGCCTGTCTGGATCGCCGATATCGATCCCTTCCAGGAAATAGGCATTGTAAAGCCGGTCGAGCAAGGCCGCCTCGCGCCCGATCCGCGCGGCTGCCTGCAGCAGGCGATGCGAGCGTAAGGTGTTGGGCGTGCGCTTGATGCGGTCGAATTGAAAATCGATGCCTTCATTGCGGCCAACCCGCGCCACGCTGTCGAACACCCGCTGTGCCCGCTCGAGCGAACCGAATTTGGCGGTCATGTATTGCGCGCGGTCGATGCCGGCCATCGGCATGCCAGGGTTCAGCTGGAAGGCACGCCAGCGGATCACGAGGTCGGATTGCGGCCGATTGGCCAACGCACGCATCAGCCGGCGCTTGCCGATAAAGCACCAGGGGCAGACGGTGTCAGCGAATATTTCCAGCAGCATGGCGATATTGTGAGTGCTCATCGCCGATCTGGCAAGGGCACCGGCAATCCTAAGCGAAGGCATCAGGATCCAGGAAGCGCCGCAGCACATTCAGGGTGATCCTGGAAACATTGTTATCATATTTGTTGTGGCTGAGCGCGCTGGCCCAGCCGATCGACCCGGTCGAAAAAGCCGCCCCGCCACTCGGTGTTTCGAAGAAGACGAGTTCGGCACGGCAGCGATCGCTCTCGATGGCATCAAGGCCCGGGAAGCCCGCCAGCAATTCTTCCGGCGTCAGGAGGAAGGTGTTCGAATGCTCGACCGATTTGGCCAGGATCAGCGCATGGGCCGGTGTGCCGAGTTCCGGATCCGAGGCATCCAGTTCCAGGCCAGCAGCACCGCCAAGAATCCCGAAATCGCCGATCCGGTCGGTGGGGCCAATACCGTCGAAGATAAAGGCTGCGCGGGGATCGAAACTGTCGGCAAGGCGGGTATAGTAGGAGCTGGCATCGAAGCCCTCGGTGACGAAGCCGACCCCGAACATCTTCTGGGGCGCCCGGCCCTGGCTGCGCCACAGGCCGCCAAACTCGCCGGTGAAGGCATGGTAACGCTCACCGGGCGGCAGTTCGTAGCAGCGCGTGCCGGACTCGCCCCGGCGAACCTCGATCGCTGCCGGCCATTCCGGATTGGTGGCAATGCGCCAGTAGAATCCATTGCCGCCGAGATAGATGAGCCTGCCGCCATCCTTCTGATAGCGCTCGAACGCATCCAGCATCTGGGTGCTGTGGTATTCGGGATGCGTGCCGGCAATCACGCAGCGATATCCCTTCAGCAGATCGGCGCCTTCGGCGTGAATGCGGTCGTCGGTGATGATGTCGTAGGGCTGTCCGATCGCGTGCAGCCAATCCGTGATGTGCAGATCCGCATTGAAATTCCAGATCGCGCGCTTTGGCCGGGTGTTGAGGATCGGACGCAGCCAGGACGAATAGCTTGATCCGGAACCGTCGCGATGCCGGTCGTACAGCGAAATGCCGAAATCGCGCCGCTCCTTCAGGAACTGCTCCGCCGGGCCGAGCTCAAGCAATGCACCATAGCAGACCTCGGAGAGGGCATCTTCATAGCCGTGATGCGAATTGGCATAGGCGAGGTAGGTATAGGTGGAAGCGAGCAGGGCGACCGAGGCGGTGTTCCGACCCTTAGGCGGCAGGACGAAGAAAGGCACCACGTCCTCGCCACCGTCCGGCGTCGACAGTTCGCAGCCATAGATCCCGCTGGGAAGATCGCCTGGCAGGTCCCAGGAAAAATCCGTTGCCCAGCCCATGTCATAGAGATCATCGCTATGAAAGTGGATCGCACCGTACAGTTCCGGTCGTTCCCGCCAGTTGGTTGTCTCGCTATGCCAATTGGAACCCGTCACCGCACGCGTCGGCAGATTGACCAACTCACCGTCAATCCCGTTGCCGCTCTGGTCGTGGATGACGCGGGCAGCCATGTCGCGGCTGAAATCCCATCGTGCGATGCAAGGCTGCGTCGCCCAACTGGGGTGACTGACGCGCAGCGGATCCAGGTAGCCGGCATAGAGCGCCGGCGCTTCGATCTTGCCGTCGAAGTGCAATTGCGATTGGCGCCGGTCGACCATGCCCGGCACAAGCGCTGCGCCGACCGTGAGGGTGGCGTGGGTCATATCCGGCAGGGTGAACGGGATGACGGCCGAACCGTCGCTGTGCTCGGGTTCACCAAACTGCCGGTCGAGCGGTCGCTGAATGACGATGAGCCGGCGATCGGTGGCGTCATAGCTGGCGGCGATCAGGTACCACCGCTTGGCCAGCAAGGGTCGGCCGGTTCCCAGCGTGATCTGGCCGCGACCATCGCCGACCGTCACGGCCGCTGCACCACTGCGATCAAGCCCCAATGAAACGCCGCGCATCGAACCTGGATGCCCAAGGTCATGGCAGGCAATGATCGTTTGTGGTGCTTCCTTGTCGACCCAATGCGGCTGAATGATCGCGGCCAGGGTAAAGCCGGCCGAGGCATGCAGCGTGACCGGTTGCTTGGCCAGCATGTAGGACCCGACATCGATCGCCTGCTTGCGGCCGGAATAGCTGCCATTCACCTTGGCTTCGATCGGCAGCACCTTGTAGCCGGGACTGGTCGGGCCGTCATCGCCGCAGATGAGGCGCACAATGCGGGCATCGAATGCGCGCGCGCCATCCTCGCAAGAGACCTTGAAATCGAGGCGCTCACCTGGGCGCACCGACGGGCGATCCGTATAGCCGACGATCTTCAGCATGCTGGGTTCATTCCAAAGGGAGGTCGTGGCCGGTCAGGCGTTTCCAGCGCAGCTTGAAGACCTGCCATTCCGCCTCCAGGCGGTCTTGGAAGACGTGGCCGGTCAAGGTCATCGGGTCCTGCGGCCGGCGTCCCAACTGCGCCAGCTTCCAGGGTCCAAAACGGCTGTCGCGCAGGAGGACATAGTGCCCTTCAAACGGCTCCGACCGCATCCGGTTGAGCACCCGTTGCAGCTCGGCGCTGTGGCGTCCAAACGGCTTGCGCTTGAACTCCTGCGCCAGATCGGTACGGCTGGGATCGATCTCGTACATGGCCGATGATCCTAGCAGAAGCGGCTGATTCGGCGCAGGGCCTCATCGAGCGTCTCGAAACGCTTGGCAAAGCAGAAGCGGACGACGCTGGTGACGGGGTGCTCGGCGTAGAAGGCGCTGACCGGGATCGAGGCGACGCCTGCTTCCTCGACCAACCGCATCGCAAAGGTGACATCGTCCATGCCAGCAAAGCGCCCCTTGGAGAGATCGATATTGAGAAAATAGGTGGCCTTTGAGGGGATGACATCGAACCCAAGTGCGGTGAGGCCGGCGGCCAAGCGATCTTGCGCGGCCTGAAAGTCGCTCCGCATGCCGATGAAATACGCATCTGGCTTGTCCAAGCCATAGGCCACCGCCGCTTGCAGATTGGGTGGCGTCGTGAAGGTGATGTACTGATGAGCTTTTGCAACCACTTTGAGGATTTCAGGCGTCGCGCAAACGAAGCCGACTTTCCAACCAGTCAACGAGAAGATCTTGCCGGCCGAGCCGATCTTGAGCGTCCGGCGTCGCAGATCGGGCAAGGTCAGGGTCGGATCATAGGCCGCGTTGTAGAACAGCACATGCTCCCAGACCTCGTCACAGATGAGGATGCAATCATGGGCGACGATGTACTTGGCCAGCAGATCAAGGTCGGCCCGCGAGAAGACCGAGCCGGTGGGGTTCAGCGGATGATTGAGAAGCACCACACGCGTCCGCTCGTTGAAGACTGTTTGCAGCTGCACCTCGTCCAGCCCCCAATGCGGTGGCTTCAGGGACACGAAGCGGGGTACGCCGCCGGCGCGCTTCACCAATGGCAGATAGGCGTCGTACATCGGCTGGAACAGCACAACTTCATCGCCGGGCTCGATCAGCGCCATCAATGAACCCGCCAAAGCCTCCGTCGCGCCGGACGTCACCATGATCTCGTTCTCCCAATCGAGATCGAGGGCGTGGAAGCGTTTGTAGTGGCGAGCGATTGCCTGGCGAAGTTCTGGAATGCCCATCATCGGTGGGTACTGGTTCCAGCCTTTCACCACTGCTTCGGCGGCCTTTTCACGGACATCGAGTGGCCCGGGATCATCAGGGAATCCTTGCCCCAGATTGACAGCATCATGTTGGCGGGCGAGCCGGGACATGGTTTCGAAAATGCTGGTCGAGGCCTGGGCAAAGATCGGATTCATGGGAACGCTCGTAGCAAAAGGCGGCATAAAACTTGTGCGCCGCCTCCTCGATCTTTGTCAACCCACTGTTCTACCGACAAAAATCAAACCCATGTAACAGCGGGACAGCCGCATCCGAATGGATCATCATCAGGTAGAAGGAGTCCCCGTCTTGTATCCATGGCTCGATCGTTCCGGCCAACTTTCCTGGCTGAAGCTGAGTGTCTTCGTCGGCGTCACGCTGCCGGGATTGTGGGCTGCCGTGATCTGGGCCAATGGCACCCCGGCAGCAGCCGGCGCCTTGGGCACCAGCGCCATGCCGGTGACGGCAGCACTCCATCAGATCGGCCTATGGGCTGTACGTCTTTTGCTCATAACACTTGCCGTTACACCTTTGCGCCGGATCGGGGCGTGGCCGCGGGCGATCACCCTGCGCCGCATGCTGGGCGTCAGCGCGTTCTTCTACGCCGCGATCCATCTCGCGCTTTACGTCGTCCAACAGAATTTCAGGCTGGGTTTTGTGGCGAGCGAAATCGTGCTGCGCTTCTATCTCTCCATCGGCTTTGTCGCCCTGGTCGGACTGCTGGTCCTTGCGATCACCTCGACCGACAGCGCGGTGCGGCGCCTTGGCGGCAGGAAGTGGCAGCGCCTTCATTATCTCGTCTACCCGCTCACCGTGCTGGGCCTGGCGCACTTCTTCTTGCAGTCGAAGATCAATGTCGGCGAGCCGATCTTGATGAGCGGCTTCTTCATATGGTTGATGCTGTATCGAGCGGCCTATCATTGGAACGGCGATCGCGGCTTATCGGTGGTGCAATTGGGATTGCTGGCCGTCGGAACAGCCGGGCTGACGCTGGCGGGCGAGGCTCTGTGGTATGAACTGGCGACTGGCATTGGCGGGCAGCGCATTCTGGCGGCAACCTTCGATTTCAGGCATGTCCGTCCGGCGTGGTGGGTCATGCTGGTGGCGGCGGCATTCATTCCGCTGAAATGGGCTGCCGATCGATATTGGAGTCGGCACAGACAGGCCGGTGGTCGCGCCGCCGCTGCGGCGTGATCCATTTCTGGCTTTTGTTGGAGTCTTGCTGTGATAGCCTTTGGCGTGGGCAACGGCGGAACGAGCACTGACAGCTTTCGCCGACGCGACGCTCAGCCCAAAGATCGACGTGTGGTCAGCTCGCTTCGATCAGGTCTTCAAAGGTGTCGTCGATCCCGGAACCAAGATCGATGAGGTCGCGTCGCCGCAGGCTGGCGCTTTGCAGAATCGGGTTCGGTGTCGCCAATTCGTCGTGCTGGTCAATGCCTTGGTCGGCGAACAGGATGAAGCCATCGACACCCCTTTCGGAGGACAGCAGCGGAAAGCCGCTGGCCTCGATCATCAGGGCGATGTCGCCTGAGTAGGTCTGGCGAATTTCCGCCCGAAAGGCGCAGGGCGTGTCGATCACCATATGCATGGCGGCAGCAGCGATCTGCCGACGTTCGGGCTCGACGAAATCATAGTAGTTCCGTCCGGCGAGGTTGAGGCCGACCCGCTCTTTCAGGCGTTCCCCTGCGACGCGATAGAGGCACCGATCGGGCTTTGTGATGGCGACCAAAGCCAGATGCGGCATGATCGCGGCAAAGTTCGCAAGGTCGAGGTCGTTCTTGTGCGGAATGCGGCCGCTGGCTGCCTGAAGCATCCTCAGGTATCCGGTGGCAAGCGTCCGGCAGGCGGGCGTTCGATAGCCCGACAATGCATCTTCCAGCAGGCCAGCCCTGTTCGGCTTCCGCGGCTCCCAAGCCATCCTCGATGCGCCTTCGCTGATGATCCCAAAAACGAGATTAGGGTTGGAATGAGCGTCGCGCCAATCATCTTCGATGGGGCGGGCAAATGTCGCCAGGGGTAAGGAACTCGATCCCAGTCGGGATTGCCATGGCGACCAGGTCGGGCCTAGGTTGACCTGACCATTGGCCCAGCGAAGCGATCAGCGCAGATAGATGTCGACGTAATCGGCCGCCACATCGCACGGATTGTCGATCGATTGCATGCGCCAGTACTTGCGCTTGCCCTTCTTGAAGAAGACAAATTCACCATCGCGGCTGCAGGCCTTGCCGCCATTGATGTGGGTGACCTGGGTGACGATCTTGCCCTTGAAACCAAAGCTGGTGGCGTCGACGAAGGTGACGATGCCATCGACCTCGACCGAGCCTTCGGCAGCATCCTGCCGACCGGTCAGATGCCATTCGCCCGCCAGCGCCTTCACCTCGGCCTTGCCGGCGTCCTTCAGCGTGCCCGTGCCCAGCCATTGCAATGTGATGGCATGTGTCCCCAGCAGCTTTTCTGCCATCGCCTGATCGGATACGGCGGGATCCGCCCAGGCGGCACCGGACCAGCATGCGAGCGCCGCAAGAAAGGTGAGAGCCGGGAGATGGCGGGCAATGTTCGGCATCTTCTCTCTCCCCAACCGGCGTGGCGGAAGAGGTGGGATTCGAACCCACGGTGGGCTTGCACCCACGGCGGTTTTCAAGACCGCTGCCTTAAACCACTCGGCCACCCTTCCATAGGGGCTGCTGCTTAAAGGGCCGGAGAGCGCAAATCAAGGGTGGTGAGGAGCGATAAGAGCGCGTGTAAGTGCCCGCCGGCATATTCCAACAGACGTAGAGTTGGCAAACATATGCCATCATTACGGCTATACTCTTTTGCCTCCCGACCGCCGAAACGGTCATCTATTTGGGACTTGTGACCTTGCCTATTCGTGCTTTGGCGGATAGGTTAAGTCCCCATATTTCCACTACATCTTGATGATTCTGGGGTCCAGGCGGTCCACATGCGGGGGTTAAGAGGTTTTCATCGTGTTCTGGCGGCGATGGCGCTGTTGGGTCTGGTCGCTGCCTGTGCCGAGACCAATCTGGCCGTCGAAACGACCAAGGTCGTCACCCGCCAGGCACCTGAAGTCACAGGCCCCTACAAGGTCGGCAAGCCCTATCAGGTGGGCGGCGTTTGGTACTATCCGCAGCCGGATTACAACTACGACGAAACAGGCATCGCCTCCTGGTATGGACCGGGTTTTCACTCGAAGGCCACGGCCAATGGCGAGACCTATGACGAAAATGACCTCACCGCCGCCCACAAGACGCTGCCGATGCCCTCGCTGGTGCGCGTGACGAATTTGGAGAATGGCCGCTCGATCGTCGTTCGCGTCAACGACCGCGGTCCCTTCGTCAACAACCGAATCATCGACATGTCCCGTCGCGGTGCCCAGTTGCTCGGCTTCGAGCAGAATGGCACGGCCAAGGTTCGCGTCCAGGTGATGAAGGACGAGAGCATGATGCTGGCTGCCAAGGCCTCGTCTCAAGCTGGCGGCGATAGCTTCAGCCCAGCACCGCAGGCGGCACCCGCCGGTACGGTGACGGCGCAGGCCTTGCCTCCGGCTGGCGGCAGTGCGACACCTGCGCCGGTTCAGGCGACGCAGGCACCCAAGGCATCTGCCATCGGCAATGTTCAGGTCCCCAAACCCACCGGCCAGGTGTCGGTGGTGCCGGTGAAGCCCAGCAATATCTTCATCCAGGCGGGCGCCTTCCTTCGGCAGCAGAACGCGCAGCAATTGCAGATGAAGCTGACAAGCCTCGGCCATCAGACGCGTATCACGCAGTTCTTGTTGAACCAGCAGCGCTTCTATCGCGTCCAACTCGGCCCGATCGGATCGGTCGAAGAAGCGGACGCCCTGCTGCAGAAGCTGATCGATACCGGACATCCGGATGCCAGGATTGCCGTTAATTGAAGCGGGACCGGATGTTGCTTGACGTTGCTGGGGTCGAGGATCAATTTGCCGCGCTAAAGCGCCGTTGTGGCGCGAGTCTATGTGGGTTTGCCGAGGTCGGAACTATGCTGAAGTCATTGCTGGCGGGTATCGTTGCTGCGGGTCTTGCGTTGGGCCTCGCCCCGCGCGCAGGAGCCGAACCGCTCATCACCAACGCGCAGCATGCCTATATCGTCGACTATACGACCGGGGCCGTCCTGTTTGACAAACTGGCGACAGAACGCCTGCACCCGGCGTCGATGAGCAAGCTCATGACCATCTACATGCTCTTCGACGCATTGAAGCGCGGCGACGTCAAGCTCACGGACACCTTCCACGTCAGCGAGAAAGCCTGGTCGACCCAAGGCTCCAAGATGTTCGTCGAGATCAACTCGTCGATCGCCGTCGAAGACCTCATTCGCGGCATCATCATCCAGTCCGGCAATGATGCCTGCGTCGTCGTCGCCGAAGGGCTGGCCGGCTCGGAAGAAGCCTTTGCCGACCGCATGAACAAGAAAGCCAAGGAAATCGGCCTCACCGACAGCAATTTCGTAAATGCGTCGGGCCTTCCGGATCCCAATCATCTGATGACCGCCAAGGATCTGGCGACGCTCGCGCGCCGCCTGATCGATGATTTCCCCGACTACTACAAGTACTTCTCGGAGCATGAGTTCACCTGGCATGGGATCAAGCAGGGCAATCGCAACCCGCTGCTCTATCGCAAGGGCTCAGGGGTCGATGGGCTAAAGACGGGTCATACCGAGGAGGCGGGCTTTGGCCTGACCGCATCGGCGATCCGCGATGGTCGACGCCTCATCATGGTGGTGCATGGCCTCAACGGCATGCAGGAACGCGCCGACGAAGCGGGCGGTCTGCTCGATTGGGCCTTCCGCGAATATGGCAATTTCACCATCGCCACGCCCGGCACGGTCCTGGGCGAGGCCGAGGTTTGGATGGGCGCGGAAAAGACTGTCCCGCTGACGGTCGAATCCGACCTGCTGGTCACGCTGCCGCGCGCCGAACGCGACAAGGTGGTCGCCAAGGCGGTCTTCCAGGGGCCGGTCATGGCACCGATCGCCAAAGGCCAGGAAATTGGCGAGTTGGTGATCGACATCCCCGGCATGCCGCAGGCTAAGGCCAAGCTGGTGGCGGCGAAAGACGTGGCCGATCTCGGCTTCGGCGGCCGCATTGCCGCCGCGCTGCAGCACTTCGTCTTCGGCTCGAACTGAGCATCTGATGCCGGCGGGCACACTGCGCTTCGTCACATTTGAAGGCGGCGAGGGCGCCGGCAAATCGACCCAGATCCGCCTGCTCGCCGAGGCGCTGCGCGCCGCAGGCCAGTCCGTCGAGATGACGCGCGAGCCTGGCGGCACCGAGGGTGCCGAGCAGATCCGCAAATTGTTGGTCGAAGGTGCCGCCGGACGCTGGCAGTCGGAAACCGAGGCCCTGCTGCACTTTGCCGCCCGTGCCGAGCATCTGGCGCAGGTGATCCGGCCGGCCCTCGCTGCCGGGAAATGGGTTCTGTGCGACCGTTTTGCCGACAGTACGCTTGCCTATCAAGGATATGGCCAGGGCCTGGATCTTGAATGGCTCTGGACCCTGCGGCGGCACATCGTCGGTCCGACCGAGCCGGGCCTTACCATCATGATGGACCTGCCGGTCGAAAAGGGCCTGGCACGCGCCGAAACCCAGCAGCGTTATGAGCGCATGGGGCTCGACTTTCACCGTCGCTTGGCAGACGGCTTTCGGCAATTGGCGACCGCCGAGCCAGATCGCTGCCGCATTGTCGATGCCAGCCGCGAGCGGGCCGTCATCGCCGCGGAAATCGCGGGCTTGATCCGGGAGCGCTTCGGCGTCAGCCTCTAAAGCCATGAGCGACGAAAGCGCCTTCCCAGCCCCCGAGGCGACGGCCCACCTGGTCGGCCACGAAGCGGCACAGGAATCCTTCCTGCGCGCCTACCAATCCGGCCGCATGCCCCATGCGTGGCTCATCACCGGCCCGCGTGGCATCGGCAAGGCGACGCTTGCCTTTCGCATGACCCGTTTTCTGCTGAGCCATGGCCTGATCGCGCCAAGCGCCGAGCCAGCTGGGATGGGCCTCTTCGGTGAGGAAGGGCCCGCGGCGGCCGCGGCGCCGGAATTGACCAGTCTCGACATCCCCGCTGATCATCCAATTTTCCGCCGCGTCCGGGAATTGTCGCATTCCGATCTGCGTGTCCTGCGCCGGACGGTCAATGAAAAGACCGGCAAGCTGCGAGCGGAGATCACGATCGACGAAGTGCGTGGCGCCATCGAGTTTCTGCATATGACGCCCGGTGAATCCCACTGGCGGGTCCTCGTCGTCGACAGCGCGGACGAACTCAACCGCAATGCCGCCAACGCGTTGCTGAAGATCCTCGAAGAGCCACGGCCACGCACGGTCATTCTTCTCATTTCTCACGCGCCGGGCCGACTTCTGCCCACGATCCGCTCCCGCTGCAGAAAGCTCGCCCTTGAACCACTGCCGACGGCAGCGGTTGCAGCGGAGCTCCGGCGCCATGGCATCGATCTCGGCGGCGCCGAGCTGTCCCTGTGCACGGCTCTCGCCGATGGTTCGATCGGGCGCGCCCTGGATTTCGGCAGCGATAGCGCCGGCCTCGATCTTTTCCAATCTCTGGCCCAGCTGCTCTCGAGCTGGCCCAATTACGACCCCAACATCCTCCACCGGCTGGGCGACAAGCTGGCGGGGAAGGGTGGTGAGGGCCAGTTCGAGATCGCCGTCTCGCTGCTGGATTGGTGGCTGACCCGCTTCATCCGCTGGTCAGCCGTGCAAGATCCTCAAATGACTGAGGTTTTTCCGGGCGAAAACAGCCTCATGCGGCGGCTGATGGGGGCTGCCAGCCTTGATCACTGGCTGCAATCATGGGAAAAGGTGACCCGGTTGTTTGCCAGGGTCACCAGCGCCAACCTGGACCGGAAGCAGGCCTGGGCCACGGCTTGGCTTGTTCTGGCATCTCCGGGCCGTTAAGCCGGGCACGCGTTTTCTTGCCATGTATTGAGGGTGGTTTGCGGATCCTCCGACCTGCTGGCAGGCGCGGTGGCCGGATATAAGCATTCTGTTTGTCGGAAACTGAGCAACATGTCGAAAGAGACGTTCTACATCACCACCGCCATCGCGTATCCCAACGGTGCGCCGCATATCGGGCATGGCTACGAGTTGATCGCCACCGATGCGATCGCCCGCTTCATGCGCCTGGATGGCCGCGACGTCTTTTTCCTGACCGGTTCAGACGAGCACGGCCAGAAAATGCAGCAGACGGCCGAGCGCGAGAGCATCACGGCCAAGGAACTGGCCGATCGGAACACGGCGCGTTTTCGCGAGATGGGGCCGGCGCTCAATTCGTCGAATGACGATTACATCCGCACGTCGGAAGACCGGCACTACAAGACTTGCGCCGCGCTTTGGCAGAAGATGGAGGCCGCCGGCGATATCTACCTCGACAAGTACGCTGGCTGGTATTCGGTGCGCGACGAGGCCTATTACGACGAAAGCGAATTGACGCTGAATGCCGATGGCAAGCGCTTTGCACCGACTGGCACGCCGGTCGAGTGGGTGGAGGAGGAAAGCTATTTCTTTCGCCTCTCCAATTATCAGCAGAAGCTGATCGACCTTTACGAGCGCGTGCCGAACTTCATCGGCCCAGATGCCCGGCGAAATGAGGTCATGAGCTTCGTCAAAGGCGGCCTGAAGGATCTATCCATCAGCCGCACGACGTTCGACTGGGGCATTCCCGTACCGGGCAACCCGAAGCACATCATGTATGTCTGGGTCGACGCACTGACCAATTATGTGACTGCGACCGGCTGGCCCGAAACGACCGGCCCGCGCACGAAGTTCTGGCCGGCCGACGTGCACATCATCGGCAAGGACATCGTGCGCTTTCACACGGTCTATTGGCCGGCCTTCCTGATGTCAGCAGGCCTGCCGCTGCCCAAACGCGTGTTCTGCCACGGCTTCCTGTTCAACAAGGGCGAGAAGATGTCGAAGTCGGTCGGCAACGTGATCGACCCATTCAACCTTGCCAAGGTTTATGGCATCGACGCCATGCGCTATTTCTTCCTGCGCGAAGTGCCCTTCGGCCAGGACGGCAGCTACAGCCCGGAAGCCATCGTGCAGCGCATGAATGCAGATCTCGCCAATGATCTTGGCAATCTGGCGCAGCGTTCGCTGTCGATGATTGCCAAGAATCTCGAGGGCAAGTTGCCGGAGCCGGGCGCGCTCAATGACGACGACAAGGCGATGCTGGCGCAAGTCGATGCTCTCATTGGCAAGGCGCGGGAGAGCATGGGTGACTATGCGCTCCACCAGATCCTCACGGCGACCTGGGCCGTCGTGGCGGATGCCAACCGCTATTTCGCCGGCAACGAGCCCTGGGCCCTGCGCAAGAGCAATCCCGAACGCTTCGGCACGGTCCTCTGGGTGACAGCCGAGGTGTTGCGCCAGGTGGCAATCCTCAGCCAACCGGTGATGCCGGAATCGACGGCAAAGTTGCTTGATATCTTGGGCATTCCCGCCAGCGAGCGTGATTTCACGCAGCTCGGCGGCAAGGTCCGCATCAAAGGCGGCACGACCTTGCCGGCGCCGACGGCGATCTTCCCGCGCTTTGTCGAGGCGGAAGAGGCGAAGTCGTGACGCTCAACCTGGTCGACAGCCACTGCCATCTCGATTTCGAGGATTTTGGCAGCGATTTCGATGCCGTCCTTGCGCGCGCCAAGGAGAGCGGCGTCGCGCGAATGCTAACCATTTGCACGCGCGTCACGAAATTCGAGCAAGTGCTGAAGATTGCCGAGGCGTCAGACAATATCCGCTGCACGGTCGGCATTCATCCACATGAAGCGGAGAACGAGCCCGACGTCGACGTGGCACGTCTGGCCGAACTGGCCAAACACCCGAAGGTCGTCGGCATTGGCGAGGCTGGCCTCGACTATTTCTACGATAAGAGCCCAAGGCAGCGGCAGCAGGAGGTATTTGCGACCCATATCGAGGCCTCCCGGGTGACCGGCCTGCCGATCGTGGTCCATAGCCGCGATGCCGATGAGGATACCGTTCGCTTGCTGCAAGATGGTGCCAAGAAGGGTGGCCTCACCGGGGTGATCCACTGCTTCACCTCGACACAATACCTGGCCGACGCGGCCCTTGAGATGGGCTTCTATATTTCGCTGTCGGGCATCGTGACGTTCAAGAGTGCCGCAGCACTCCGCGATGTCGCCAAGACCATTCCGCATGACCGACTCCTGGTCGAAACGGACTCGCCCTATCTGGCGCCGATTCCGATGCGCGGGAAACGGAACGAACCCGCCTTTGTGACGCATACCGCCGGTTTCGTCGCCGACTTCCTGGGCATGCCTTTGGCCGATCTGGCCGCCAAGACGACGGCCAATTTCGATCGCCTGTTCACCAAGGCGGCGGCATGAAGGTCACGATACTGGGTTGCGGTGGCTCCGGCGGCGTGCCGCTCATCGGCCCCGGCTGGGGTGAGTGCAATCCGCAAAACCCGAAGAACCGTCGCCGGCGGGTTTCAATCCTGATCCAACAGAAGCACACCAACATCATCTGCGACAGCAGCCCGGATTTTCGGGACCAGGCACTTGAGGCCGGCATCCATCATCTCGATGCCGTCCTCTACACGCATGATCATGCCGATCACACGCAGGGCATTGATGATTTGCGCTTCGTGCGCAGCAAGGACAAATCGATCGACAATCGCGTGCCGGTCTATGGCTCAACCGAGACATTGGCGACATTGCGGCATCGCTTCGAGTATGCCTTTGCACAGAACAGTACGGGTTCGGGCCATCTCTACAAGCCGTTCCTGCAATCCTATCTGGTGCATGACCAGACGTTTCAAGTGCACGGCATTGACGTCACGCCGTATGAGCAGGATCACGGCTTCGGGACCAAATCGACCGGATACCGGATCGGCAACGTTGCCTATTCCACTGATTGCGTCGAGCTTCCCGATAAGAGCCTGGACCAACTCGAGGGCCTGGATCTTTTCATTGTCGATTGCTTGCGTTTCGAGCCGCACATGACTCATGCCCATTTCGACAAGGCGATGGCTTGGGTGGAGCTTCTAAAGCCCAAGCATACGATCCTCACGCACATGAATCACATGGTCGATTACGACGTGCTCAAGGCAAAATGCCCCGCCGGCGTCGAGCCCGCCTTCGATGGACTCGTCGTCGAGGTGCCGGATTACGTCGGCGGGACTTAAGGACGACTCTACTTCAGCACGCCTTTTTGCTTGGCCGTGTGCGTGGCGATCAAATCCATGATCGGCGGCGACAGGCAGTCATAGGGTTCGAGTTTCAGTTCGCGCAGTCGCGCGCGCACGGCACCCATATTGGCAGGATCGGCACCGCTTTCGATGATCGACGAGACGAAGGCCGCAAATTCCGGCGGCGACCAACCATCCTCGTTGGACAGTTCGGTGTGGACGAAATCGAGACCATAGAGTGGATGGTTCTTGTTCTCGATGCGGGCATACATATGCGTGCCACATCCGGTGCAGGCATAGCGATGCAGCGGCGCGTTGGTATCAACGATCTTCAGCTTTTCGGCATGTTTGGTGACGCTCAGCTTATCGCGCGGCACCACGGCGATCTGGCTGAAGAGCGCGCCGGCCGGCTTCCAGCATTTGGTGCAACCGCAAACGTGATTGTGCGCCGTTTGCCCGCCAACTTTCACTTCAACTTGGTCTTTGGCACATTTGCAATGCAACGTGCCGCCGGCGAATCCAGGCTTTGCGGGCTTGAAGCCCTTATCGACGGCCGGATGAATTGAAACAGCCATTCTTGTTTCCTCCCAGAAATCTTATGCCTTCCAGAGCGACGCGTGATCCTAAGCCCGTTTTGCGCGGAGGGTCGAGGGGAAGGTTAGGACAGATTATTTCGTTTGCGTTTCCTGCCGCGCTTGCGAAAGGATCACGCCAGCATTGCCAATCCCCGGGAGACGTCGATGGCCACCAAACTGGAAACTTTCCGCCTGGACTCATTGCCCAGTGTGTTGCCGTTCTGCTCCGCCCTGCGCGCCGGCGAGACAGTTTACGTCTCTGGTGTCATCGGCCATCTGCCGGGTGAGTTGCAACTTGTCCCAGGCGGGTTGGAAGCGGAAGCGCGACAGGCACTGAGTTATATGAAGGACGCACTCCAGGCAGCCGGTGCCAGCCTCGATCGCGTCGTCAAATGCACGGTCTATTTCGCCGATATGAGTGACTTCTTCGCCTTCAACAAGATCTATGGCGCGTTCTTCGGCAGCCACCAGCCAGCACGCTCCGGCATCGCCGTTGCTGGCCTTGCCCTCGGCGCCCGCATCGAGATCGACTGTGTCGCGGTGCTTTAACCGAGATCGTAGAAAACGCGGCCTTCCATCCGGTCAATGCGGTCGCGCTTGGCGTCCAATGGCGAGCGGTTCACGGCAATGGCGCCGATGACGGCATCGAGAGCGTCACCGCCTTGATTGTCCAGCAGCATGTTCCGCATCGCTCGTTTGGGCGGCACCAGAAAACCGCGCGCGATCAGCAAATCCAATATCCGTTTCCGCGCATCGCGGTGCTTCTTGGTGCGGCCCTTGTAGGACGGATAACAGTCGAGCCTGATCAGGCTGCAGGCAGCGCAAACTTCCACCAGGGTCGGCTTGCCCGTTACGCGCGGCATCTGCGGCCAGACGCCCACCCGCCCGCTTGCAACAAGTGGCGCCAGCAGATGCCCGATGCCCCACCATGTCTGCCGATAGAGGCGCAGATTGAATGAATTGAATGGCGTCTTGTCCTCGCGGTCGGTGCGACGCTTGGTCTCGACACCGCCGGTGGCCTGGTGGCACAGATCGTGGAAGCTCAGCGGGTCGACAAAGCGCTGCCGGAACCCCAAGGCGAACGCGCGCCAATCCTTGGCGCCCAGCAGATCGATCGGCATGCTGAACGGAAAATCGCAACCGGCAATCGTATCCGGCACGGCAACGATGTGGTGGGCGAGGGCGGCGATCGCCGGCTCGGGCAGGGCACTTCCGCCGGCAAGATCCGTGGCGGGCCGGCAATCGACAAGCGCCATTGGGCCGTCGGAGCGGCGGCCTTCGGCGATCCAGATCTTGCGCCCGGCGTCCCGTGCACCGGAAAAATCGATCCCGAGAAGGCGCGTCACGTGGCCGTCAGCGCCGTCGCCAGATGCGCCAATGCGCGGCTGACTGAATGAGCGCGCACGGCATCCCGATTGCCCGGGAACACGCAACGTTCGACTTGTGACCAGCCGTCCTTGCGGGCAAGGCCGATAAAGACCAGGCCCACCGGCTTTGCCGCCGAGCCGCCACCCGGACCGGCAATGCCAGTGATCGAAACCGCGACATCAGCCCCGGCGCGACGCAGCGCGCCCCTCGCCATGGCGTCCGCCACCTCGGCGCTGACGGCCCCTTTGTCGGCGATAAGCTCCATCGGCACGCCAAGGCTCTCGCTCTTGGCCTCGTTGGAATAGGTCACCCAGCCGCGCTCGAACACATCCGACGAACCGGCGACCGCGGTAAGGCTTGCAGCCACCAGTCCGCCCGTGCAGCTTTCGGCCGTCGCGATCTTCAAGCCGTTCTGGCGATAGAGATCGAGGAGGCCGGCGACATCCATGGCGAAGTCCTCAGGCGGTGACGGGCAGGGCGACGGTCGCTGTCGCCTGGGCGGCGATGCCCTCGCCACGGCCGGTGAAGCCCAATTGCTCGGTTGTCGTCGCCTTCACGCTGACGCGGTCCAGCGCGATACCCAGAATCTCGGCCAGCTTGGCTTGCATCGCCGCACGATGCGGCCCCACCTTCGGCTTTTCGCAAATGAGGGTGATGTCGCAATGGGCGATGCGGCCACCCTTATCGGCCACGAGCTTGGCGGCATGGGCCAGGAATTTCCACGATGCGGCGCCACGCCATTGCGGGTCCGAGGGCGGGAAGTGCTGGCCGATATCGCCAGCTCCGACAGCGCCAAGGATCGCATCGGTCAGGGCATGCATGCCGACATCTGCATCGGAATGGCCTTCGAGCTTTTGGTGATAGGGGATCGTGACACCGCACATGATGACGCCATCGCCGGGGATGAGGCGGTGCACGTCGAAGCCATTGCCGGTTCTGTATTCCATCTGCTCGCTCATCAGGCGCTCCGCGCGTTCGAGGTCGGCCGGAGCCGTGATCTTGAAGTTGTTCTCATGTCCCAGCACCAGCGCAACCTTCATGCCGGCCGCTTCGGCAACCGCGGCATCATCGGTCATCTCGGGCCCCGACGCCGCCTGGCGGTGCGCTGCCAATAGCGGTTGGTAGCGGAAACCCTGCGGCGTCTGTGCCCGCCAAAGACCATTGCGGTCAACGGTGGCGCCGCTGAACATGTCGGTACCATCCTGTGCGCCACGTTTCAGTGTGTCGACGACCGGCACCGCGACCAGGGCACCGTCATGCGCGGCCAGCGTGTCGATGGTTCGGTCGATTGTCGCGGCGTCGATGAACGGCCGCGCGGCATCGTGGATCAGCACCAGATCAGGTGCCTCGGCGGCAAGGCTCTCAAGCCCCGCGCGCACCGAATCCTGGCGCCGCTGGCCACCGGCCACCGGCGGCAGCAGATCGAGACCGGCAACGGCACTCTCGTAAAGATCCCGCAAGGAATCATTGATGACCACCCGGACGCCGCTGATGCGTGGATGCCGGCGAAAGGTTTCCAGGCAGTGGCGCAGCACGGTCTTGCCGCCCAGCGGCAGGTATTGCTTGGGCATATCCTTGCCCATGCGGCTGCCGCTGCCGGCGGCGACAACCAGGGCAATGACCTTGGGTTTTTGGGAATTCTGAGCCTGTGACATGATGGCTCTCTAGGCCATCCGATCTGGTTTGCCAAGGGGGCGACGCCTCACCATAATGCGCGCCATGTCGAGCCCCCTTAATTTACAAATCGCCGGCCTGCTGACCCTTTTGCCGCTAGCTGTCCTCGCCGTCACCGCCAAGCTGCAGCGCAATTTCCAGTTCTGGCTATTCCTGGCCGCCGCCATCGCCGGCTGTGGCGGTGTCTTCGTGCAATCGATGGCCCATGGCTGGGAGGCCGGTCTCTCCGCCAATCTCTGGGCCAGTTGCGCCGTGTCGCTGATCGCCTTTGCAGCCCTCAGCGCCGTCAACGCCGAGGCAGTTCGCCTGGCGGCGCTGCTGTTGCCCTATCTCATCCTGTTCGCCTTGTTGGCGCTGCTTTTTGCTTCATTCAGCGAGCCGAGCCCGAGCGTCGCCTCGGCCGCCTGGTTCCGCGCCCATGTGGTGCTGGCTGTGGCAAGCTATGGCGTCCTGACCCTGGGCGCCATTGCGGGACTTGCCGTTCTGATCCAGGAACGCGCGCTGAAACGGCGGCAATCAGGCTGGTCGGAACGGGCGTTGCCACCGCTCCTCGAGGCCGAAGGACTGCAGATCAAGCTGCTGGTCTGGGCGGCGATATTCATGGCGGCTGCACTCGCCAGTGGCTTTGCCAATACGTTTATGGAGAGTGGATCCTGGCCGCAGATCAGCCATAAGGTGTTGCTCTCGATTCTGGCCTTCCTGGTGTTGCTGGGCTTGTTGATCACGCACCACATGACGGGCATTCGGGGACGGCGGGCTGCCCGCTGGTTCCTGGCGGGATATTTGCTCCTCACGCTGGGCTATCCGGGCGTGAAATTCGTCAAGGATGTGCTGCTCGGCTGATATTTCAGACCGCACCCCCTTTTTTGTTGCAATTGCGAGAGAACCCTTTAGAAATCGCCTAAGAAATAGGCATAGGACGCGGCTGCCTTAAAAATGAGCATAAACATTGGTCCGATTAAAATCGACGACCCGGTCATCCTTGCCCCGATGTCCGGCGTCACGGACATGCCGTTTCGTCGTCTGGTGAAGCAGGAAGGCGCTGGCTTGGTTGTTTCTGAGATGATCGCCAGCGAAGCGATGATCCGGCAAGCCCGCCAGACCATGAAAATGATCACCAACTGCGCCGAGGAAGCACCGATGTCGGTGCAGCTTGCTGGCTGCGATCCGAAGGTGATGGGCGAAGCGGCCAAACTCAACGAAGACCGGGGCGCTGCCCTGATCGACATCAATTTCGGCTGCCCCGTGAAGAAGGTTGTTAACGGTCATGCCGGCTCTGCCTTGATGCGTGACGAGGTTCATGCCGGCAAGATCCTCGAAGCAACCGTGCAGGCCGTGAAGCTGCCGGTGACGCTGAAGATGCGCATGGGTTGGGATTCCACCAACCTCAACGCCCCGAGCCTGGCGCGCATCGCCGAGGCCAGCGGCATCAAGATGATCACTGTCCATGGACGCACGCGGGCCCAGCTCTATACCGGCGAGGCCGATTGGGCCTTTGTGCGCAAGGTCAAGGAAGCCGTTTCAATTCCAGTCATCGTCAATGGCGACATCACCACAATCGAGAAGGCCAGGGAGGCGCGTGACCTCAGCGGCGCCGATGGCGTCATGATCGGCCGCGGCGCCTATGGACGGCCCTGGTTTCCAAACCAGGTGATCCGCTTCTTGCGTGATGGTGAACGCCTGCAGGACCCGCCGCTGTCGCGTCAGTATCAGCTGCTGCTGAGCCACTATGAAGCCATGATCGAGCATTACGGCCGTGATACGGGCCTCAAGATCGCGCGCAAGCATGTGGCGTGGTATTCGAAGGGCCTGACCGGTTCGGCCGAGTTCCGCGTGCGCATCAACACGCTGGAGACGCCGGAAGCGGCAATCGCCGCGATCCGAGAATTCTACGAACCGCAACTCGACCAGCAGGCAGCCGCATGAACAGCGCCGTGCCAGCTTCCGCAATTCCCAAGCTGGCCTTGGCACCGGGGACGCGCAATCTGCCGCTGATGCCGGATGCCCTGACCCTGCTTGAGGCCCTGCCGCTCGCCATTATCGCGCTCGACGCTGGCAACCGCGTCAGCAGCGTCAACGCGGCCGCCGAAGCCCTGTTGGGTCTCAGCCGCGCGCAGTTGATCTCGAAACCGCTCAACGATCATATTGCCGGAGATTCGCCGATCTTCACCCTCATTGAGGCAGCCCGCGCTGGTGCCAGCGCGGTTGGCGAGGCCGACATGTCGTTGTCTGGCCCGCGCCTGACCATCGAGCATGCGGCGGTCGATGTCGCGATGCTTAGTCAGCCAGTCGGGCATGTCGCCCTATTGCTGCAGGATCGTGGCCTGGAATGGCGCCTTGCTCAACAGGCGGTCAGCCGCGATGCCGCGCGCTCGGCCAAGGCGATTGCTGCAATGTTGGCGCATGAGGTGAAGAACCCGCTCTCTGGCATCCGTGGCGCCGCGCAGTTGCTGGAATCGAAGATCTCGCCCAGCGACCGCCAACTGACGCAACTGATCTGCGAGGAGACCGACCGCATTGTCGGCATGGTGAACGGGCTCGAGGTCTTCACGGATTCCCGTCCTGCGCCGATGCAGCCGGTGAATATCCACGAGGTCCTGGAACATGTGCGGCGCCTAGCGCAGGCGGGTTTCGGACGGAGCGTCGCTTTCCGCGAGGAGTACGACCCGTCGCTGCCCCCGGTGCTTGGCAATCGCGATCAACTGATCCAGGTCTTTCTCAACCTCTTCAAGAACGCAGCCGAAGCGGTGCCGGAAACCGGCGGCGTCATCGTGCTGAACACGCGCTATCGGCCCGGTCTCTCAGTAAGTGAGCCCGGGACCGCCTCGCGCCGGCGTCTCGGCCTTGTCATTACCGTGCAGGATAATGGCAGCGGCGTGCCCGATGCCCTCAAGGCGCAGCTTTTCGAGCCGTTTGTGAGCGGCAAGGCCGGCGGCAAAGGGCTGGGCCTCGCACTCGTCGCCAAGATTGTTACCGACCATGGCGGGCTGATCGATTGCGACAGCCAGCCGGGCCGCACCACTTTTTCCGTGATTCTACCGATTGCCGATGGCCGTGGAGACGCATGACCCAATGAGCAAGACTGTACTCGTCGCCGATGATGACCGTGCCATCCGAATGGTGTTGAGCCAGGCGCTCGCCGAGCGGGGGCATCTGGTCAAGACCGCCGCCAATGCTGCCACTCTGTGGCAATGGGTGAAAGGCGGCGAGGGCGACGTCATCATCACCGACGTCATGATGCCGGACGGCGACGGCCTCGACCTCGTCCCGCGCATCAAGGCAGAGCGGCCCGATATTCCGATTATCGTCATGAGCGCCCAGAACACGATCCTGACTGCCATCAAGGCGACGGAGCGGGGCGCTTTTGAATACCTGCCAAAGCCTTTCGATCTCGGGGCGCTGACGGCAGCGGTCGACCGCGCCTTGACGCGTCCCCGCAATGACAGCGTTACCAATGTACCGGCGACGTCGGTCAAGGAAGACAAGCTGCCGATCATCGGCCGCTCGGCCGCCATGCAAGAGATCTACCGGGTGGTGGCGCGCCTGGTCGGCACTGACATGACGGCGCTGATCCATGGCGAGTCCGGCACCGGCAAGGAATTGGTGGCGCGCGCCTTGCATGATTTCGGCCGGCGCCGCGAACGCCCCTTTGTCGCCGTCAACATGGCGGCGATCCCGCGCGAACTGATCGAAAGCGAACTGTTCGGTCATGAAAAGGGCGCCTTCACCGGCGCCATCCAGCGCGGTATCGGCAAGTTCGAGGCTGCAACCGGCGGCACGCTTTTCCTGGATGAAATCGGCGACATGCCGCTGGAGGCGCAGACGCGCCTGCTGCGCGTGCTGCAGTCCGGCGAATTCACGCCGGTCGGCGGGCGGACGCCGATCCGGGCCGATGTCCGGATCGTCGCGGCGACCCATCGCGATCTGCGGCAATTGATCCAGCAGGGCCGTTTCCGCGAGGATCTCTATTACCGGCTCAACGTCGTGCCGATTACACTGCCGCCCTTGCGGGACCGTGCCGAGGACATTCCGGATCTGGCCCGGCACTTTCTCGAACTCATCGCAAGCGAAGGCCTGCCGCTGAAGACGCTCGACCCGGACGCCCAGACATTGCTCAAGCGGCATCGCTGGCCCGGCAACGTGCGTGAACTCGAGAACTTGATGCGCCGCATCGCGGTTCTCTATAGCGAACCGGCAATCGACGGCCGAATCGTGACAGAGCAGTTGAAGGCCCAGGAGCAGGCGGCCAATGTCGGTAGCCGGGCCACGGACGAAACGCTTGGTCAATCGGTGGAGCGGCACCTGCGGGCCTATTTTGACGCCCATGAGGGAGCCTTGCCCGCACGCGGCCTTTATGATCGAATCCTGCACGAGATCGAGCGGCCGCTGCTGGCTATTTCCATGGAAGCAACACGTGGCAACCAGATACGGGCCGCCGATCTCCTCGGCCTCAACCGCAATACGCTGCGCAAGAAGCTGAAGGAACTTGAACTGCAGCCGACACGCGGGAGCCGCTGATCCGTGACCGAGTCCCATCCCGACATGGTAGAAAGACCGCGTCGGGTCTCGCGCAGCCGTGCGCTTAAGCGCTGGGCGATCGATATCGGCTTCGAACGGCTTTTCGCCATCGCTTTGATGGTGACGGGAGCGGGCCTTGGCTTGCTCACCTACCTCGCCCTCACCGATGTCTGGGATACTGACGAACCGGCCAGAACGATCACGTGGCTGCTGGCCGGCGATCTGGTCGTTGCTTTGGCCCTGGCGATTATCATTGCACGGCGCGCCGTTCTCCTGTGGATGGGTCGGCGCCGTGGCCTGGCAGGCGCACAGCTTCACGCCCGCATGGTGGTGATGTTCGGGCTGATCGCAATCCTGCCGACCATCGTGGTATCGGTTTTCTCCGTCGCCTTCCTCAATTTCGGTCTCAACGACTGGTTCTCGGCCCGTATCAAGAATGCGGTCGAGTCCTCGCTCAATGTCGCCAATTCCTACCTCGCCGAATCCCAGCAGCGGATTGGCGCAGACACCGTGGCGATTGCGGCCGAGTTGCGCGCCAACGGCCTGATGGACATCAATGACCCCGACCAGTTTCAGGCCACCTTTGACCGTCAGCTCAATCTGCGAAATCTGTCGGAAGGCATTATCATCGACCGGCGCATGCAGATCGTGGCGCGCTCCAGTTTCAGCGTCCTGATGGAATTCGACCTGGATATTCCTGAAGAGTCTTACGATCAGGCGGATCGCGGCGAAACCGCCATCATCGTCTCGCCGACCCGCGACCGCGTTCGCGCCTTGGTGGCGCTAGACCCGGTCGTCGGCCTCTACCTCTATACCGGGCGGTTGATCGACGACCGTGTGCTCAGCGCTGTCCGTGGCACGGAGGACGCCGCCAGGCTCTATCGCAAACTGGAGCGGGACCGATCGTCCCTGCAGATCACGTCCGGCGTGATTTACGCGGTCCTTGCGCTGTTGTTGTTGCTGGGTGCCGTCTGGTACGCGATCATTTCAGCCAGCAAGCTGGTGAAGCCGGTCACTCGCCTTGCCTCGGCGGCGCAGAAGATCGGCGATGGCAACATGTCCGCCCGTGTCAAAGTGGGATCGCGCAACGACGAGCTGGCGGCACTCAGCCGCACGTTCAACGTCATGGCTTCGCAATTGCAAAGCCAGCAGGCTGCATTGATTGCCGCAAACCGAGACCTCAACGACCGCAGCCGCCTGACAGGGCTCATTCTGTCGGGTGTTTCCGCCGGCGTCATTGGTGTGACGGAAAACGGCATTGTCGATTTCGCCAATCGCTCCGCATCAACCCTTCTGGGCCAGGACCTGGAACAGGGGATCGGACATCCGATCGCAGATTTGATACCCGAGATGACGGATCTGCTGAGCCAGGCTCAGCACCGCAGTTCCGGCACGGCTGATGGCCAAATCTCGCTTAACCTCAATGGTGCAACCAGCACTTTCCATGTGCGGGTCGTCTCCGAACGTGGCGAGGACGACCATATGCGCCTGGTCGTTACGTTCGACGACGTCACGGAACTGTTGTCGGCGCAGCGCAAGGCCGCATGGTCTGACATCGCCCGCCGCATCGCCCATGAGATCAAGAACCCGCTGACGCCGATCCAGTTGTCCGCCGAGCGGTTGAAGCGCAAATACCTGAAGCAGATTTCGGACGATCCCGACACCTTTACCGTCTGTACCGACACCATCATCCGTCAGGTCGGCGACATCGGCCGCATGGTCGATGAATTCTCCGCCTTCGCGCGCATGCCGGCGCCGGTGCTCAACCTGGAAAGCCCGGTGGCGCTCGCCAAGGAGCTGGTCTTCCTGCAGCAGAGCGCACATCCCGGCATCGAATATTCGCTCGATCTTCCCAACGTCCCCGTCACCATTCAATGCGACTCAAGCCAGTTTAACCGCGCCTTGACCAATCTGTTGCAGAACGCGGCGGATGCGATCGACGGTCGCATGGAGGAAGAGCGTATGACTGCCCGGGATGAAGCCTTGACGCCGGGGCATATCCATTTATGGATAAGGCGCGAGGGCGAGGCGCTCCTTTTCAGTGTCGCCGACAACGGCAAGGGCCTGCCGAAGGAAGGCCGTGAACGCCTGACGGAGCCCTATGTGACGACGCGCAGCAAGGGCACCGGGCTGGGGCTTGCCATCGTCAAGAAGATCATGGAGGACCATGGTGGTCGTTTGTCATTGGCGGATCGTCCCGGTGGTGGGGCGGTGGTGACGTTGAGCTTCCCGCTCGATGCACCGCAGATGCGGGCTTCGGACAGTGCCGACGCGGCACCCGGCCTGCAGATCGCCAGCAGGTAATCACCAGAAGACAGAATGGGGCAGTGACGTATGGCGCGCGACATTCTCATCGTCGATGACGAGGCGGACATCCGCCTGCTGATCAGCGGCATTCTTGGCGATGAAGGTTTTCAGACCCGTGAAGCGGGCGACAGCGACGCAGCCCTTGTCCAGTTGCGCGCGCGCCGTCCGAACCTGATCATTCTCGATATCTGGCTCAACAATTCCGCGCTGGACGGCATGGGCCTGCTGGAAGTCGTTAAAGTGGAATTTCCGGACATCCCGGTCATCATGATCAGCGGCCACGGCAATATCGAAACCGCCGTCACCGCCATCAAGAACGGCGCCTATGATTTCATCGAGAAGCCGTTCAAATCCGACCGCCTGCTGCTGACCATCGAACGCGCATTGGAGGCGGCGCGGCTGCGCCGCGAGATCGAGGAACTGAAACACCGGGCAGGCGCGGAAGGGGAACTGATCGGCTCCTCCCAGGCAATACTGCAACTGCGTCTTGCCATCGAACGCGTGGCGCCCACCGGCAGCCGGGTGCTTTTTTCCGGTCCGCCGGGCAGTGGCAAGGAAGTGGCAGCGCGACTGCTGCACAAGCGCTCGAAACGCGCGACGGGCCCGTTCGTCGTCCTCAACTGCGCCACCATGCACCCGGACCGGTTGGAGAGCGAACTTTTCGGGCAGGAACGGGATGGGGAAGGTGCTGCCAAGATCGGTTTCCTCGAGCAGGCCCATGGTGGCACGTTGCTGCTCGATGAAGTGGCCGATATGCCACTCGAGACCCAGGGCAAGATTCTGCGTGTCCTGCAGGAGCAGACCTTTGAGCGCGTCGGTGGCAAGACCCGTGTCGAGGTCGACGTCCGTGTCATTGCCTCAACGGCGCGCGATCTGCAGGCGGAAATGACTGCCGGCCGCTTCCGGCAGGATCTTTTCTATCGCCTGAACGTGGTCCCCATGCGCCTACCGCCGCTCAAAGAGCGGCGCGACGACATTGTCGACCTGCTGGAATATTTCATGGCCCGTGCGTCGGAACAGACCGGCCTGCCAGCCAGACGCCTGGCCGAGGATGCCGTCGCTGTGCTGCAGGCTTATGAATGGCCGGGCAATGTTCGCCAGCTTCGCAACGTCATCGATTGGATCCTGATCATGACCGGCGGCGCCCCGGATGAGGCGATCCGCGCCGACATGCTGCCGCCGGATATCGGTTCCGTTTCCATCGCGCCAACCTCGCTCGCCGACGGAACCGAGGTGATGTCTCTGCCGCTCAGAGAAGCGCGGGAGATCTTCGAGCGCCGCTATCTCGAAAGTCAGGTGGCACGCTTCGGCGGTAACATCTCACGCACAGCCAATTTCGTCGGCATGGAACGCTCGGCCCTGCATCGCAAGTTGCGCTCGCTGGGCATCAACACCAACGAACGCGCCGAAGGCTTGAAGCCAGAGGGCGCCTAAGACCAAGAAAACATGAGGAAACGCTGAAAAATGGGCCGTCTTGCCTATGTCAACGGCCGCTATGTGCCGCATGCCCAAGCCATGGTCCATGTCGAGGATCGCGGCTACCAATTCGCCGATGGCGTCTATGAAGTGGTGCCGGTGATTGACGGTGTTCTGGTCGACGAGGAACCGCATCTCGACCGTCTCGGCTATTCGCTGCAGGAATTGCGCATCGCCTGGCCGGTGACGCGGCCGGTGTTGAAGCTGATCCTCCGCGAATTGATGACAAGTAACGGCCTCAAGCGCGGCCTTGTCTACTTCCAGGTCAGCCGGGGTGTCGCCCCCCGTGATCATAAATTCCCCGCCGGCATCAAGAGTGCGCTTGTCATCACCACCAAGCGCATGAACCCGCCGAGTGAAGCGGTGTTGCGCCATGGTGTCGCCGTGTCGAGCCAGCCGGATATCCGCTGGACGCGCCGCGACATCAAATCGCTGTCCTTGCTGCCAAACATTCTTGCCAAGCAGGCGGCGACCGAGGCCAAGGCCTTCGAAGCCTGGCTGGTGGACGGGGACGGTGTTGTCACCGAAGGCTCCTCGACCAATGCCTGGATCGTCAAGGACGGTACCGTCATCACTTATCCCAAGGGCCATGACATCCTGGGCGGCATCACGCGCCTGTCACTGCTGGAACTGGCCGACAAGACCGGCACCAAGCTCGTCGAGCGCAGCTTCACGCTCAAGGAAGCGATCAGCGCCGATGAGGCTTTTCTCACATCCTCCTCGGCGTTCATCCTGCCGGTCACCAGCATCGACGGGCAGCAAATCGGCAGCGGCAAGCCGGGTCCGGTGACACAGCAACTGCGCCAAATCTATCTCGACAATGTCGCCCGCCAGGTGCAGGCCGCATCATGAAACAGCGCCCGACCGTTCTGCTGTTCGATTGGGATAACACCCTGGTCGATTCCTGGGGCGTCATCCACGCCGCCATGAACACGACGCTTGAGGCCATGGGGCATCCCCGGTGGTCACGCTCGGATGCCGAGAACCGCATTCGGACCTCGCTGCGGGACAGCTTTCCGGGCCTGTTCGGAGAGCGGTGGAAGGAGGCTGAAAAGATATTCTACGACGCCTTCGAACGCCTCCACTTGCTCGAATTGCAGCCGCTGCCCGGGGCCGAAGACTTGCTTGTCTGGGCATCCGGCGCCGGTTTCTATATGGGGGTCGTCAGCAACAAGCGCGGGTCTTATTTGCGCAAGGAAGCTGCCCATCTCGGGTGGGACAAGTACTTCGCGGCGCTGGCAGGGGCCGGCGATGCCGACCAGGACAAGCCGGCGCGTGCCCATGTCCAGAAAGCGCTCGACCCCGGCAAGCTCAAGCCCGGCGGCCATGTGTGGTTCATCGGTGATACCGATATCGACCTCGTTTGTGGGCACAACAACGGATGCGTGCCGGTCCTGGTGCGACCACAACCACCTCATGCCGGGGAGTTTGGGGAAGCGCCACCGCAGCACTATTTTCCTGCTCTTTCAGGACTTCAGGCAGCACTGGCGGCCCTTTAGGCGCTCCCCGCGCCGATTCCCGCGGGACAGAAGTTTCATTCTGTCAAGTTCTGTGTTAACCACTCTATCGAGCCACAGGGGAAATCCTGGGTCATGGACCGGCCGGGAAGGGCTGGCTATGAGCAGGCGCAAAATAACGAAACGGCTCAAAACGGGCCCAATGAGAAAAGGATAGGACGATGGCAAACGAAAAATCGCAAAGCGTCCAGGACGTCTTCCTCAACAATATCCGCAAAAACAAGATCCCGGTCACGATCTTCTTGGTCAACGGCGTGAAGCTGCAAGGCATCGTCACATGGTTCGATAATTTCTCCGTGCTGCTGCGCCGCGACTCTCATGTCCAGCTGGTCTACAAGCACGCGATCTCGACCATCATGCCGGGTACCCCCATCCAGCTCTTCGAACCTCAGAAAGAGGGCGACGAGGCTTGATCGGGGCGCAAGCCACGAAAGTTGAAATTTGACTGCAACAATTGATCAGACCGGCGGCGCTCATACGGACGTCGACGGCATCCGCCGTGGCGATCGCGCCCTGGTCATCCATCCGGCGTTCAAGACCGGCCCCCGCGCGCAATATAGCGGCGGCCGCTCGCCAGAAACGCGCCTCGAAGAAGCCTGCGGGCTCGCCCGCGCCATCGACCTCAATGTCGTGGCGGGGGAGGTCGTGCGCGTCAACGACCCCAAACCCGGTACGCTGCTTGGGCTGGGCAATGTCGAGCGCATCGCGGCGCTGATCCAGGCCGAAGAAATCGAAGTTGTCATCTTCGATGCCGCGTTGACCCCCGTGCAGCAGCGCAATCTCGAGACCGAGTGGAAGGCCAAGGTCATCGATCGTACCGGCCTCATCCTGGAAATCTTCGGTGAGCGCGCCCGTACCCGGGAAGGGCAGATGCAGGTCGAACTGGCGGCTCTGTCCTACCAGCGATCGCGCCTGGTCCGGTCCTGGACCCATTTGGAGCGGCAGCGCGGTGGCTTCGGCTTCATCGGCGGCCCCGGCGAGAGCCAGATCGAAATGGATCGCCGCCTGATCGATGAACGCATCGTGCGCATCAAGAAGGACCTCGAGGATGTGAAGCGCACCCGTGCGCTCCATCGTCAGGCGCGCAAGCGCGTGCCTTATCCGGTGGTTGCCCTGGTCGGCTATACCAACGCCGGCAAATCGACGCTCTTCAATCGCCTGACCAAGGCCTCGGTCATGGCAGCCGACCTGCTGTTTGCGACGCTCGACCCAACCATGCGGCGTGTTCATTTGCCCTCAGGGCGGGAGATCATTCTCTCCGACACGGTGGGCTTCATCTCCGATCTGCCGACCGAACTGGTGGCAGCCTTCCGTGCAACACTCGAAGAAGTGCTTGAAGCGGATGTAATCCTCCATGTGCGTGATGTGGCCCATCCAGAAAGCGACGGCCAGAAGGCCGATGTAGAAGCGGTGCTGGCCGGCCTCGGGCTCGGCCACGAAATCACCGACGCGATGTTCGAGGTGTTGAACAAGACCGATCTCCTTGATGACGTCCGGCGCGACGCGCTGCTGGCTCAGGCGGAGCGCGATCCCAAGCTGCGGCCGATCTCGGCGATCACCGGTGACGGCATCGCGGCTTTGCTGGCGGCAGTCGATGCGCGCCTCTCGGCGCAGCGCCAGACAGTCGGCTACCAATTGCGCCACGAAGACGGTGCGGCAATGGCCTGGCTTTATGCCCATGGCGAGGTCCTTGACCGTACCGACACCGATGAGAACACCGAAATTACCGTGCGCCTGGCGCCAGAGGATATTCAGCGTTTCGAGCGCCAATATGGCGCCAGCAAAGTGAACGAAGGAGAGCGTCGATGAGTGCTATTCCGGTTCCGACGCGCCAGGAAGTCGTCAACGTGTTGGAAGCTGTGCTCGACGGTACCAGCAGCCGGTTGGCTGCAGCCGAATGGGCTGCCGAGGTGCAGGAAAATATCGAGAGCGAGGACCCCGAAGCGGTCGACCCGGAGATGTGGCATTTGCTGCGCCTGACGGCCTCGCTGGATGTGAAATCCGGGCCCGACTATCTCCACAGCGAGAACGATATGCGCGAATGGATCGAGGGTCGCAAGTGAGTACCGGCGCCCGCATCGATCTTGCGAAGGTTGCCGACCTCGTTCGCGAGGTGGCGGCAATCGAGATTCTGCCACGCTTCCGCAATCTGCAGGAAGGCGACACGCGCCAGAAATCGCCGGGCGATTTCGTCACCATCGCCGATGAATCGGCCGAGCTTGCGCTGACACCGCGCCTCCTTGACTTGTTGCCCGGTTCCGTGGTGGTGGGCGAGGAAGCGACCGCCAAGAACCCGGCGGTCATGGATGCGCTCGCCGGCCAGGCACCCGTCTGGCTGGTGGACCCGATTGATGGGACTGGCAATTTTGCTGGTGGGGATGAAGGCTTCGTCTCCATGCTCGCCCTCGTTCAAGCAGACGATATCCTGGCGAGCTGGATCTATCGGCCGGTAACGGGCGAAATGGTTGTGGCGGAGCAGGGTGCCGGCGTCACCATCGACGGCCGCAAAGCCCCGCCCTTCGTGCCAACTTCGGCACCCAAGGGGGTGCTGGCCTATGGCAAGCGCGGTGCGCCCGGTATCGCCGAGCAAGTCGATAAGCGTCGCGACCGCTTGAGCCAGCTCAAGAGCGCGCGGGCCGCCGGCATCGACTATGTGCGCATGGCCAAGGGTGAGATCGACTTTACTTTCTTCAGCGGCATCATGCCCTGGGATCACGCGCCGGGTGCCATGATCATCCGCGAACTGGGCGGCCATATCGCCTACATCAGGGGCGACGAGACCTATCGCCCGAGCCACGCTCTTTCGGCAGCGGGCATCCTCTCCGCCACCAGCCATGCCACCTGGCGCAATGTGCACGAGACGCTGTTCGGCGAAGGCTGATCCGGCTGCAATGTGATCGTCCAAAGGAAAAGCGACCAATGAAAGTCACCTTCCTCGGCCTCGGCGTCATGGGTTTTCCGATGGCCGGCCACCTGAAGCGCAACGGCCACGAGGTCACCGTCTATAATCGCTCCGGCGCCAAGGCTGCCAAGTGGGTCGAGATCCATGGCGGTGCCTCGGCGCCGACGCCGGGTCAGGCAGCAAAGGGCGCTGAAATCGTCTTTGCCTGCGTCGGCAATGACGACGATTTACGCTCGGTGGTCTATGGCGATGACGGCGCCTTTGCCGGCATGAGCCAGGGCGCGCTGTTTGTCGACCACACCACCGCCTCGGCCGAGGTCGCGCGCGAGATTGACGCCGCAGCAATCAAGGCTGGCCTTGGCTTCCTAGATGCCCCGGTCTCCGGCGGTCAGGCAGGCGCCGAGAACGGCAAGCTCACGGTGATGGTGGGCGGGGTGCAGAAGGATTTTGACCGCGCGCGTCCCGTGATCGACTCATACGCCCGCGCCTGCGAACTGATGGGACCGGCTGGCGCCGGCCAGCTCGCCAAGATGGTCAACCAGATCTGCATCGCCGGCCTTGTCCAGGCGCTGGCCGAAGGCATGCATTTTGCCCAGAAGGCTGGCCTGGACGGCAACAAGCTGCTCGACGTCATCTCGAAAGGTGCCGCGCAATCCTGGCAGATGGAAAATCGCGGCCGCACCATGCTGGAAGGCAAGTTCGACTTCGGCTTCGCCGTCGATTGGATGCGCAAGGATCTCGGTATCTGCCTGGCCGAGGCGAAGCGGAACGGGGCCCAACTCCCAGTTACGGCCCTGGTCGATCAGTTTTACGCCCGCGTGCAGAAGCGCGGCGGCGGCCGCTGGGACACGTCGTCCCTGATGCAGCCCTTGACCGAGCCTTAAGGTATGGAACAGGACACCAGCCCGGAATTCCTTGCCGAACTGCTCGACCAGGAAAAGCGCCTGGTCTTCAAGCAGTTCGACAACGACACGGCGATCGCCTTGGGGCTGCTGCTGGTGGAGATGGCGCGCGAGAAATCCTTGCCCGTGGTCATCGACATCACCCGTTCTGGACAGCAGCTCTTCCACGTCGCTATGCCCGGCTCCTCGGCCGATAACGACGAATGGGTGAAGCGCAAGGTGGCGACGGTCATGCGCTTCGGCCATTCGTCCTACTACATGGGCCGGTCCTCTGCCGCCAAGGGCGTTGTCTTTACCGAGCGCTATCATCTCGATCCCCTGCGCTATGCGCCTCAGGGTGGTTGCTTCCCGATCATCATCGCCGGCACCGGCCATGTCGGAACGGTGGCGATTTCCGGCCTGCCGCAGGCCGACGACCATGCGCTGGTCGTCGCGGCACTGACCAAGTTCCTGGCATAAGCCCGGGCGGGGCAGGGCGACGGGCATGGGCCGCAACCTCACCACCATCGGCTTCGATGCCGACGATACCCTGTGGCAGAACGAGCAATTCTTCCGGCTGACGGAGCAACGCTTTGCTGCCTTGCTGGCCGATCATGCGGCGCCGGAAACCATCAGCGGGCATTTGCTGGAGGTCGAGCGCCGCAACCTGCAATTCTATGGCTACGGCATCAAGGGCTTCACACTCTCCATGATCGAGACTGCGCTGACCCTGACCGGCGGCAAAGTGCCCACCACGGCGATCGCCGAGATTCTCTCAGCCGGCCGCGACATGCTCACGCATCCGGTCGAGACGCTGCCACATGTCCGCGATACGCTCGAGCGACTTTCTGGCGACTATCGGCTGGTTCTTATCACCAAAGGCGATCTTTTCGACCAGGAGCGAAAGCTGGCTCAATCCGGCCTCGGCGATTTCTTCACGGCGGTCGAGATCGTCTCGGAGAAATCCGCCGCGACTTACACACACATCTTTCACCGCCACGGTGACGGGGCAGAGCGCGCAATGATGATCGGCAATTCCTTGAAGTCCGATATTGTTCCGGCGATTGCCGCCGGCAGCTGGGGCGTCTTCATTCCGCATGCCCTGACCTGGGCCTTGGAGCATGTCGAGGCACCGTTATCCTCGCCGCGATTCCGCGAGCTGAAAGACCTCAGCCAGCTCGATGCGTTGCTCATGGAAATTGCACAATAATTCATCTAATGAATTAAGTTGTTATAATAAGTCATTGTATTACGATAATATGTTTGAATCTAAATCTAGTCCTCATTCTCGCTTGACTAATGCATGCGTCATGCATATAACTGCTGAAGCCAATGCAGCAGATGGGATATCCCATGTTGAGCGCACACCTTTCCAAGGCTCCTTTCGTCCTGATCGGCGCGCCGATCGATTCCATCGGCGGCGCCGGTGGCACGGAACTCAGCCCGGCCAGCTTGCGTGCGAACGGCAATTGGGCGCGTGTGACGGTCGCTGATAGGGGCGATCTCGATATCCGTATTCGCGACCGCGTGCGCGATCCCAAGACCGGCATCATCGGCGGGGCCGATGTCATTCGCACGACCGAGCTTCTGCGGCGTGAGATCGCGCACTGCCTGCAGGAAGGGCATCGCCCCGTTCTTCTGGGCGGGTGCTGCACGCAAGTCGTCGGTGCAGTCGCCGGCGCGCGCGACGTGATGGGCCGGGTCGGGATCGCCTATCTCGATGGTCATTTAGATCTCTATGACGGCGTCACCTCGCCAACGGGCGAGGCGGCGGACATGCCGCTTGCCGCCATGCTCGGCCGTGGCGACCAGTCCTGGATCGATGCTGCCGGCGGCGCCAGTCTGCGCCCCGAGGACATCGCCCTGCTGGGCCCACGCGACGTAGAGGACGCTGCCAGCCGGGGCTCTTTGCTGCCAGAGGACTTCACCCCCGCAATCCCCCTCTGGACCAATCTGGATATTGCGGCGGAAGGACCGTCAAGCGTCGCACACGCGGTCGCCAATGGGTTTGAAGAGGCCGCGCGCCCGTTCTGGCTGGCGATAGATGTCGATATCGTCGACCAGGCGGCATTCCCAGCCACAGATTACCTCATGCCGGGCGGTCTCAGTTGGGAAGCCTTCGCATCTCTTGTCAAAGGCTTGGCAAGATCGCCTCAGCTCCTCGGGATCTCGCTTGCCTGCTACAATCCGGAAAAGGATGAGGGTCTGCGCGACGGCAAAAGACTTGCTGAACTGGTCATCCAAGCGCTTGAGACCAAACCCCTGGAGGATCACGCATCATGAATAAGCCAGACACCCGCACTGCCAATTTGCTGGGCGCCCTGTCCTTGATGTTGAGCGACGCAATGACGGATGAGCTTGGTGGCCTCACCGATATCTGCGACAGCGATTGCGCGGCCCTCATCGTTATCGAACAGAACCCAGGCATCACCGTCGACCGCCTGGCGAAGATCGTTCGCCTGTCCCAGCCAGGCGCGGTACGCATGATCAACCGCCTGGTGGAAGAGGGGCGGGTCGAGCGCCAGACCGGCATTGACCGCCGCGCCCGGCCGCTAGGCCTGACGGCTGAAGGCCAGCGCATGGTCCGCGCCATGCTGCTTGGTCGCGAAAAGGTATTGCGGGCGCCGCTCGATGCCCTGACGGACGACGAGCGCCGCAGCCTTGAACATCTGATCGAGAAGATGCTGCAGAGCATGGTGACCGATGAAGTGGCATCCGATACCGCCTGTCGTCTGTGCGACGACAATGCCTGCCCACAGGATCGCTGCCCGCTGGCGCCAAACTGCAGTCGTGCCGCTTAAAAAATGATCGGGCGAGGGCAAGTTTAGCCAAGCCACCCGCCCCCAAAAGACCGCATTCCTTCAATCGTCTAGCGCAGAGGAGAATCTGCCATGGGATATCTTGCCTTCGCCGCAGCCCTTGAGGCGTTCATTGCCGATCTACTGCTGCATCGTTCCAGCACCGCCGATGAATCTGTAGGTACAGAGTCATCGCATGAGACAATTATCACAAGCATCCGCCGCGCCGTCACGGAGATCCGCAGCTACAAGCCCCGCCTGCCGGGATTTTTCGGCCTCCATCGCAGTAAGTGCTGATTAACCCCGGCCGGGATAGCTTCTCTTCATCGCGTGGGCGGGTATGCGTACCCGCCGCAAGGTGGAGTGGTTTGCATTTTGGACGGGTCGCCAGATAATTCCCCCGCCGCCAAGAGCGGGTTACTAACATCGGCTATTCCAGCGCTTCTGTTCACCGCGGCTGTGCTGCTGGTGATCTGGGCAACGCTGATCGCTTTTGTGTTCGACATGCGTCAATCGGTGAATGACGAGGCCCGGCTGGAACTCAGTCACGCCATCAATGCCATGCGCGCCCACACATCGCACGTGTATGGAGATGCCAAGTCTCTTCTGCGGACGGCCAACCAATGGTTGGTGGATCAACCCGCAGGCGCGCAGTTCAGTCGCTTCGAACATCTGCGCCACCAGCTGCGCGAGGTTGAAGGATCGTCGGGCGGGCTGTCGATGCCGGTCGCCTTGATCAATGCTGCCGGGAACGGTGTCTGGCGCGAACCTCGGCCGGCCCTTAACACCGATACCTATGTCGGCGACCGGGATTACGTGAGCGTGCCGCTGCGAAGCTCTCCCGGGTCGTTCTATGTCGGCGCCCCCATTCGCAGCCGTATCAGTGACAAGAAGATCCTGCCGATATCGATGCGGGCCCACCCCAACAACATGGGCATCCGCGTCATTGCGACAACCATCGAGGAAGACGATTTCAGCAACGTCATGGGGCAACTGACCGACGTCGCGCCCGCCACGATTGGAATTGTCCGCGACGACGGAAGATTGCTGTTCGTCTGGCCACCCAACGAAGCGTTAAAAGGAAATGTCATCAAAGGATTCACCGATGTATTGGCGCGTGGCGCCATGCCGGCGCGTGCCGAGGACTTGCTGCCTTCCCTCGATGGCGACGGCATGCTCCAGGTGACATTCTCCAGAATTGACTCCGACCCCATCATCGTCTTTGCCGGGATCAAGACCAGCGATCTGGCGGAGGTCAAGCGCTCGGAATCAACGGTCCCGGCGATTCTGGCTATCCTCGCCACGATCGTCATCGCCCCCCTCGGCTTTGCGCTGATCCTTCAAATGAAGCGGCGCGCCGATAGGGCCGCGATGCTTGCAGCCGCCTTGGCCAAAGCCGAGGTGGCCAATGACTCCAAGGCTCATTTCCTCGCCAATATGAGCCATGAATTGCGCACGCCTCTCAACGCGATCATCGGATTTTCAGACATTCTGACACGGCAGCTGTTTGGTCCGTTGGGCTCACCGAACTATCGCGAATACGCCAAGGATATCGGCGATGCCGGCCGGCAGTTGCTGGGGATCATCAGCCAGATTCTGGAAACGGCGAAGCTCGAATCCGGGACCCTTGCATTGGCCGACGTTGCCACGGATCTGGGGGAAGAAGTGGGGACATGCATTCGGCTGCTCGCTGGTCAGTGCGACGCGCGGCAGCTGAGGATCATCCAAGATCTGCCAGCCGGCCTGCCGCTTGTCCGCATGGAGGGACTGCATCTGCGGCAAGTGCTGCTCAATCTGCTCGGCAATGCGATCAAGTTCTCCACGCCTGGCGGCGAGATCACCGTCAATGCGGCGGTCGAAGCCAGCTCAGTGCGGGTGACCGTCCGCGATCACGGCGCCGGCATCAAGCCGGAAGACATGGGAGAGCTCTTCAAGCCGTTTTCGCAAATCGAGAAGAGCCTGAGCCGCCAATATGGCGGCGTCGGCCTCGGCCTCGTCAACACCCGCCGCATCATCGAGGCCTATGGTGGAAAGGTCTGGCTGGAAAGCCGTTTCGGGGAGGGCACCAGCGCGATATTCGTTGTGCCGGTGATCGCCTAGGCTTACGCCCGCTCCTCCGACTTCACTTGGGTCCAGGCTTCTTCCATGCGTTCGAGCCCGGCACGTGCGGCTTCCGTGCCCGCGTTCTTGAGGATGGCCTCGACCCGGCGGAAGCGGCGTTCGAATTTCGCGTTGGCGCGTCGCAGCGCACCTTCGGGCTCCACCTTCAGGTGGCGGGCGAGATTGGTAACGGCAAAAAGCAAGTCGCCAACTTCCTCCTCGATCGCCCCTTGGTCGGGGGCATCCGTCAGTTCGGCGCGGATCTCCGCAATCTCTTCCTCGACCTTCTCGATGACCTCGGCGGCATTGCGCCAGTCAAAGCCGACGCGGGCGGCGCGCTTCTGCAGTTTTTCGGCACGGGCGAGGGCGGGAAGGGCGGCAATGACGCCGTCCAGCGCTGACGGCTCGCGCCCGGACGCCGCGGCAAGCTTCGCCCGCTCGGCGGCCTTGTGCGTTTCCCAGGCGATGGTTTGGGCCGCGGCGGTATTTATCTCGGCGCTGGAAAATACATGAGGATGACGCTCTATCATCTTGTTATTAATAGATTCAATAACGTCCGACATCGTGAAATCGCCGGCTTCGGACGCCATCTGCGCATAGAACACCACCTGGAACATCAGATCGCCCAACTCGCCGACCAGCGCCGGCATGTCGTCCGTCTCAATCGCCTCGGCGACCTCGTAAGCCTCCTCAAGCGTATGCGGGACGATGCTACGAAAGCTCTGTTCCAGGTCCCAAGGGCAGCCGGATTGCGGGTCGCGCAGCCGCGCCATGATGGCCAGCAATCGGTCGAGTTCAGCAGCAGCAGACATGTGGCACAATCCGGAAATGACGTTTGGTATCGGCACTATAGCCAAATTGGATGGGCCAATCGACAATTGGCACTTGTGACGTTTGGCTAATACCTTAGCCTCGCATTTCATGATTCCAGTCATCGACGCAGGACCACTTTTCCAGCCCGCCGGCATTTCCCGCGATAGGGCCGATGCCGCCATTCTCGCCGCGGCGACAGACAGCGGCTTCATGATCCTCGATCACCTGCCGCCGCCGGTGCCGGTCGAACGACTGCTGCGCCTCTTCGACCTCCCGCCCGAGGTGACGCACCGCCTGTGGCGCCAGAAATTCGCGCCGGGCAACAGCAATGTCTATCGCGGCTGGTTTCCGCTGCAAGATGGCCGCCCGACCTACAAAGAGGGCCTCGACAGCGGTCCAGACATCGCCCATGGCGCGACCCGTGTGCGCCATGGCGATCCGCTGACCGAGGCAACGCCGCTGCCGCCCGAAGCAATCCTGCCGGGATGGCAGGCAGATATGGCCTGCTATTACAGGGCGATGGAGGTGCTGGGGCTCAATTTGCTGCGCAGCATCGCGCGTGCCCTTGGGCTGCCTGAGGAGACCTTCACACCAGCCTTCGACCAGGGCATCTCGACGCTGCGGCTGCTGCACTACCCGGTCCGGCCGGCGCATTCCTTCATCGGCGTCGAAGCCGACAAAATCTGGACGACGCATCAGGGTCGCGCGGTTGATCTGGTGGCGGCGCCCCACGTCGATTCAGGTTTCATCACCCTGCTGCGCCAGCACGGTGTTTCCGGCCTGCAGGCATTGGGACGTGACGGTGCCTGGCATGACGTGCCGCCGCGGCCGGACAGCCTGGTTGTCAATTTCGGCAAACTTTTGGAACGCTGGACCGGTGGCCGCATCAAGGCGACCAAGCACCGCGTGATCGGCGCCGGCAGCGGAGAAGGGCGCGCGCGCCACTCAATCGCCTTTTTCTTCGAGCCCGCGGTCGATGCGCTCATTGCGCCGATCAATCAGCTGGAGGGCGAATTCGACCCCTTCCTCTATGGCGACCTCGTCTGGGACGCGATGATGAAGTTCGTTGAGTTCGAAGGACTTGATCACCTCAGGCAGCGTACCTGACACCCGAAGACGTCGTCAGGCAATACCGCGGGGCCATCCCCCCGGGGTATTGCTGATGCGTGCTACCACTCGTTGGTGCTGAAGCAGGCGTCGACCTCTTTGTTTGCCGTCGAGCCATAGGTGCCGCCGACCGCCTTGCACCACGCTTTGAAATCGCCGGTACATGGCTGCAGGGTCTGGCTTGGGACCGTGCTGCAATGAACGTCCGGCTTGACCCCACCGCCGGCGGATTTGAGCTGCAGATCCGCGCTTGGGTTGGTCGGGGGCACAACCTTGACCGACCCATCCGCCATGGCCTCATGCGCCATCGCCAGCGGGCTGAGGGTGAGAGCGGCAGCCAACACCGCCACGCGCAGCCGCCGGTAACTTAAGCCTGTTTTTTTCATTCGAACCGACATTGGGACCTCCACCAGTTGGTTGAAGCCGATCGCTTCAAAGGTCCGTCGAGCAGGCGGGTCAGAGGGTTCAGCAACATCAGGAAACCGTGATCTCACGCCGGCTTAGTTTATCGTCAAGTCGCATAATATATATTATGGAAAATATTGTATCAGGTATTCAGGAAGGCCTGGGTCTCGGTCATAAAGCGCTGCCAGGCTGGTTCCCATTTCATCAGGACGTGGTTGTTACCCTCCAGCGGCACGAACCGCGCGCCGGGTATGCCCGTCGCCAAAATGCGACCTTCCTCGAATGGTACCGAGGCATCGCCACGGGCATGCATGACCAACGTCGGCGCCTTGACCCGTGCGAGGTTCGAAGTGACGTCAATCTCCCCAAACGCGTCATGAAGCCGTCTGGCGCCTTCAGGTGAGGCCGTCCGGCGCTGCAGCTCGTTGTACCACTGCATGTGCTCAGGCGACGCGCCGGGCATCATGAAACTGGTGAACAGCTGGCGGAATGCGGGATTGTCCTGGCCCCAGCCATGGGCGATCAGGGTCGAGATGGCACGCCGGCGGGTCACCAGTTCCGGATCCCCCCGCTTCGCCCATCCCCTGGCATAACCACCCAGGAACACCATCCGGCTGACGCGCTCCGGATATCTCGCGGCAAAAGTCGCCGCCACGGCGCAACCCTGGGAATGCCCGAAGAGCGGCACCCGGTCGAGGCCGTTGGCATCCAGCACGGCCAGCAGATCGCCGACCATGGCATCGAGGGAGACGTTCTCGACCTCCCGGTCGGAGAGCCCGTTGCCACGCTGATCGTACCGGATCAGCGTGTAATGCCGGGCAAGATCGCTGAGCCAGTCGTGCCAGACCGGGCTTTCCCAGTCGTAATCAAGATGCGTCAGCCAATGCGCGGGCTTCACCAGCACGGGGCCGGAACCGACGCGCGCATAGGCGATGCGGACGCCGTCGGCGGCGGTGCAGAACTGAATCTTCTGCGACGGGACTGCGTCGCCCTGCGCCGATTCCGCCGCCCTCTGGATATCGCCCACGAAGCGGATGCCACGACCATGGACGGTTCGGATCAGGCGCTGCTGTTCGCCATCGTCACCCAGCGCCCGGCGGGCAGATTTGATTCGGCTGGCAAGCGCCGCGTCAGACACGATGCGACCATGCCAGACGCCGGCAATCAACTCGTCCTTGCTGATGAGGCGATCCGGATGGCGGATCAGATAGGCGATGAGGTCAAAGACCTGGGGTTCGACCGGGCACAGCGTTCCATTGCGCCGCAACTCAAAGGCAGCGAGATCGACCTCGCAGTCGGCGAAAACAACCTTTCCAACCCTGTTTTCCACGTCTGACATCGGCTGGATTCCTGTGTGCCGGTCATTTCGCGCAGTGATGACCTATTCCGGCCGGTATGGCAATCCGGTCCCAAAAAACCGGAACTCTCCATGAATCCTGCAGGTGTTCGCCAAGCATGTCGAACGCCGCCTGCCTAGGTTCCCGCCCACCCCTCGCCCGGTCGCGACCCTCCCGGTCCGTCGGCCCGCGCAGGCCAACAGCAGAGAAAGACAGAGGAAGATCATGCAGATGCAGCAGACGATGGCGGCGCCTTCGCGCGCGGCGAGCTACGCGCCGGGCGCCTACTCCTATGCCGATACCCTTGCCACGTCGCAACGGGTGAATTGGCGGATCGAGGACATCATCGGCCCGGACAAGCCGCTGGATTTCTCGAAACCTTTCATGCCGAAGAACCTCGCCCGGATCGACAGTCTCGGCATGCTGGACGACGCTGAAAAGCTGGTCCTCAACCACATCAGGGGTCACGGCTATCTGTACATCTTCGGGCTGGTCGAGGAGTTCATCCTGCCCTTCGTGCTGGATCATGCCCGACCGCACCTTGCAAAGGACGATGCCCGCACCCGCGCCCTGCTGCAATTCGCCGGCGAGGAGGCCAAGCACATCGACCTCTTCAAGCGTTTCCGGCGCGAATTCCAGGCAGGCTTCGGCACCGACTGTGAGGTGATCGGTCCGGCCGCCGCCATCGCCGACGCGGTATTGGCCCATGACCCGTTGGCGGTCGCCCTCCTCATCCTCCACATCGAATGGATGTCGCAGCGCCACTATGTCGACAGCGTCCGCGACGACCAGGATCTCGACCCGCAGTTCAAAAGCCTGCTGAAGCACCATTGGATGGAAGAAAGCCAGCATGCCAAGCTCGACACGCTGATGGTGGAAGCCCTGGCGGAAAGCCGTGACGCGGCGGCGATCGACGCTGCCGTTGATGGCTATCTGGCCCTGGGCGGCATGATCGACGGCGCGCTGAAGCAGCAGGCGGCGTTCGATCTCGATGCACTCACCGCCGCCACTGGCCGCCGCTTCGATGCGGAAACGGCCACAGCCATCATCACGCAGCAGCACCAGGCGCAGCGCTGGACCTATATCGGCTCCGGTATGACCCATCCCAACTTCATGGGTACGCTCCAGCACATCGCCCCTGCTCGCGCCAAGACGCTCGGAGAGCTGGCGCCGGTCTTCTGCTGAGCTCGGAACTTCCGTCAGAGCGGCCGGGTGATGCTCCAGCATTCCCCGGCCGGCTTTGACAAAGCGTCCCGATCTGGCGATGGTACGCGACAACGAACGCTAGACACGCGCGAACGTCCCTAGTCGGCCAATCGGGTTTTATCCTCGGCTAGCGGCACTGCTTCCTCGACGATTGGTTCGAAGGAATATTCCCAGTCCTCGATGGCAATGGCTTGGGCGACCTTGCCGTCGACGCTGAGCGGGAACATGGCGAACTTGACGTCGAGATGACCGCCCGACCGGCGTGGCCAGCGATAGGCGCTGAAACAGGGCTTGGCGGTTTCCCAGCAGCGCCGATAGAAGTCCGCAAGATGCGCGACGGCGCCCTTGCTCTCCGGCGTACCAAGCTGGTCGAGATAAAGGCCAACCAGGCTGAAGCCATTGATCTCATCGACCTTGGTGCCGCTGAGGCGATAATGCACGCGGAACGGTTCGGCCTCGAATTCGACGATGCAGATATAGGGCAGCAGATCCTTGATCGCCCCCGGGTCGACCTGCGCGCGATCCGGCGTGGCCCCGCCTGCCAGGCTCTGCCAATAGGCATGCAGCCGGTGGATGTTCGGGACGTCGGCATGGTCTTTGAGTGCAGCCATCTTGCCTTCAGTAATGCACGTGTATCGTGCATCCAGCCTTGCAGGGAAATCGAAGAAACAGCAAGTGTTTATCGCGCCGCAGGCTGACATCCGCAGCCTTTTCCGGCACTGTCGCCCGTGGCACGGCAGGAAGTGGATCCGGAAATGCTCTTCATGGTCATCGAACGGTTCAAGGACAACGACATGGTGCCGGTCTATCGCCAGGTGCGCCAGAATGGGCGGTCCCTGCCCGACGGTTTGCGCTATATCGATAGCTGGATTGAACCCGGTTTCGGGCGCTGTTTCCAACTGATGGAAACCGATGACGCCCGGCTGCTGCAGGAATGGGTGCTCGGCTGGCGCGGCCTTGGCGTCACATTTGAGATCGTGCCGGTGGTGCCCAGCAAGGACACGCGCGATGTGGTGGCGCCCTATCTTGACATGGCGGATTGAAAATCTGCCGGTACCGCCCTGCCTCAGGCCTTTTTGAGAAACTCCGTGCGCAGGACCAGCCCCTTCACCTTGTCGGCATTGCATTCGATCTCGGCGGGATCGCTGGTGAGGCGGATGTTCTTAATGCGCGTGCCGCGCTTCAAGGTGACGGAGCTGCCCTTGACCTTGAGATCCTTGATGAGGGTGACGGAATCACCGTCCTTGAGGATGGCACCATTGCAGTCCTTGACGTCTTCCATACCAAGTCTCCAGCCGATCTTTTGAGATAGGCACGCCTTATATCGTCCGGCTCACGCCGCAACAAGCGAACCGCCGGTGGGCGACCGGCTGAAATGCAAGAAGATCGGCCATCTGCCAGGATCGGCGCGTTATGCCGCAGGCGCGATGACGCTAAAAGGCATGTCGTTGACGGCTTCTGCCTGTTTTTCGGCCTTACCACCCGCAAGAATGGGACATGAGCCTTGCGACACTGACACCGGGTCCACGTGACACGCATGCGATCGGCGCCGCCGCCTTCGGTGGCGCGCTGCTGGTGTGGCGCCGTCTCCCTGCCCTCATAACGCTGTGCACACGTGCCGACGACGTCCTGCGTGGCGGCTTCGACGGCGATCCCTTGAGTGCCGAGCAGCGATTTGGGCCGGATGAGTATCTGAAGCGCGTGCGGCGCCTGCGGGCGGCCTTCCGCCAGGACGAGATCATCAATGTGGCCTTCAAGCGAGCCCTGACCGAGACGGGTCTTGGTGCCGGCGATTGCTTCTGGGATCCGCTGCAATTGCGCGTCGTGCCGGCGCAAGGGTCGCATCACGGCCGGCGCATCATGCCCCTGCCCGCCCATCGCGACAATTGGGGTTCCAATATCGGCCAGCAGATCAATTGGTGGTCACCGCTCTATCCGTTGAGCGAGGGGCGCTCGATCCTGTTTTACCCTGCCTATTTCGATAAGCCTGTCGCCAACAGCAGTGCGGATTGGGATTTTGAGACGCTGAAACGGCTGATGAACGAGGGCAAGGCAGATCAATATCCGGTCCTGCCGGTCGTCACCGAAACACTGCCGGCGGATGCCGCCAAAGCTGTCGTCATCGAGCCAGGCGACATGCTGGCCTTCTCCGGCCAGCACCTCCATGGCAGCATCGCCACCGACACATCGGCGACGCGCTTCAGCGTCGAAAGCCGCACGGTCAATCTTGCCCACGTCACCGCCGGTCTCGCCGCCCCCAATGTCGACGGCCGCGCCCCGCGCGTGGTCCCTGACTGGTTCGAACATGTCGTGAGCGGGGAACGGTTGAGTTTCTAGCTAACACGACCTCAAGGTGATAATGTTCCCGCCCCTTCTATCGAACAATCAGGTCCGCAGATGACACCTGAAACAGGCGAGATTTATACGAAAGCGCGTCGAGATGCGGTCGATTTCGCGGTTGTTTTCTTCTTGTCCATTGCGACGTTTGATTATTTTACCGGCTCAGACAGGAGCGTACAGGCGCTTGCTTTTCAAACCTTGCTGACAGCCGCATTCTATCTTGCCTTCACGTTCTGGCGTCTCAGGTCGAAGAATTTGCCGTACCCTCGGCTGCGCGATGGTCCTCACAAAAAATCACGCAGCTTGTTTTAGCCTGCAAACAAAAAGGCCGGGCAAATGCCCGGCCTTTTGCATTTCGATGATCGCGCGTCTCAGGCACCGGCGGTCGCGTCGCTGCGACGATCGGTATAGATGTAGAGCGGCTTTGCCTTGCCATCGACCACTTCGCGGCTGATGACGATGGCTTCAACGCCGTCGAGGCCGGGCAGATCGAACATGGGTTCCAAGAGGATGCTCTCCATGATCGAGCGCAGGCCGCGGGCGCCGGTCTTGCGCTGAATGGCGCGGCGAGCAATGGCGCCCAGCGCGTCTTCAGCGAATTCGAGGCGCACGTCTTCCATTTCGAACAGTCGCTGATACTGCTTCACCAGCGCGTTCTTCGGTTCGGTCAGAATCTTGATGAGGGCCGGTTCATCGAGGTCTTCGAGTGTCGCCACGACAGGGAGACGGCCGACGAATTCGGGGATGAGGCCGAACTTCAGCAAATCCTCGGGCTCGACCTCTTTCAGGATTTCGCCCGTGCCACGCTCATCCGGACCACGCACATCGGCGCCGAAGCCGATCGCCGAACCGGTGCGGCCACGCTGGCTGATGACGCGCTCGAGGCCGGCAAAGGCACCGCCGCAGATGAAGAGGATGTTGGTGGTGTCGACCTGCAGGAACTCCTGCTGCGGATGCTTGCGGCCACCCTGCGGCGGAACGCTGGCAACGGTGCCTTCCATGATCTTCAGCAAGGCCTGCTGCACGCCCTCGCCGGACACGTCGCGGGTGATCGAGGGGTTGTCCGACTTGCGGCTGATCTTGTCGACTTCGTCGATATAGACGATGCCGCGCTGCGCGCGCTCGACATTGTAGTCGGCGGCCTGCAACAGCTTCAGGATGATGTTCTCGACATCCTCGCCGACATAGCCGGCTTCGGTCAGTGTCGTCGCATCTGCCATGGTGAAGGGCACGTCGATGATGCGCGCCAGCGTCTGGGCGAGCAGCGTCTTGCCGCAACCTGTGGGGCCGACGAGCAGGATGTTCGACTTCGCCAACTCGACGTCGTTGTTTTTGCCCAGATGCGCGAGGCGCTTGTAGTGGTTGTGGACCGCGACCGAGAGGATGCGCTTGGCATGGCCCTGTCCGATCACATAGTCGTCGAGGACCTTGCAGATGTCCTTGGGGCTCGGCACGCCGTCGCGGGACTTGACCAACGTGGTCTTGTGCTCCTCGCGGATGATGTCCATGCACAGTTCGACGCATTCGTCGCAGATGAACACCGTGGGACCGGCGATGAGCTTGCGAACCTCATGCTGCGACTTGCCGCAGAAGGAGCAGTAGAGGGTGTTTTTGGAGTCACCGCTGGCGGATTTATTCATTTCCGATCCATTCGAGCTTCGGGCAGCATTGATTCAATTGGCTGAATCGCCCGGTCATTGGTCAATGTAGCCCCCCGTTCCGGCGCCGCACAACGTCATTTTGCAACAGAACGCGGATTGAGGTACCTACCGGGAACAAATCGGCACCCGGCATGCCATTCACAAGCCCATTTTGCGCATGGCTTCGTCCACAAAAGGTTAAGGCCCGATCCGGCGGACTATCCGACAGACCGGGCCATGACCATAACGAGAACGGGGCCTTGGGCTTTACAGCGTTCAGGCAGCCTTGTCCTTGCCGTCCAGCATCGGCGGACGCTCGTTGACCACTTCATCGATCAGGCCGAATTCCTTGGCCTCCTCCGGCGTCATGTAGCGGTCGCGCTCCATGGCGTTCTCGATCGTGGCGAGATCCTGGCCCGTGTGGCGGACATAGATCTTGTTCAGGCGATCACGCGTGCGGAGGATTTCCTTGGCGTGGATCTCGATATCCGTCGCCTGGCCCTGATAGCCGCCCGAGGGCTGATGGATCATGATGTTCGAATGCGGCAGGCTGAAGCGCTTGCCCTTGGCGCCGGCGGTCAGCAGCAGCGATCCGGCCGAGGCCGCAAGCCCGATGCAGACGGTCGACACTTCGGGGCGGATGTACTGCATGGTGTCGTACATCGCGAGGCCTGAGGAGACGACGCCGCCCGGCGAGTTGATGTAGATCGAGATTTCCTTGTTCGGGTTTTCCGATTCCAGGAACAGCAGCTGGGCGCATACGACGCTTGCCATGCCGTCATTGACCGGGCCGACCAGGAAAATGATGCGCTCCTTGAGGAGGCGCGAATAGATGTCGTAGGAGCGCTCGCCGCGATTGGTCTGCTCGACCACCATCGGCACGAGATAATTGTTATAGATCTCGACGGGATCTCTGTCTCTCATCATCCACTCTCAAGATGGGGCTAAGCGGTCATCCGCGGCGCGAATGGCGACTCACCCGAAGCTTATGAAGCGCGATCTTAGCGAGTGGCGGGATTCTGGCAAACCGTTCCAGATCTGAAACGGGCAGATCTGAAACAGCTGCCAGAGTCGCAATCACTTAGTCGCGGCGGCCCTTGAGCTCCGCTTCGCCTTCGGCGGCGAACGCCTCGGGCGAAACCTTCCGCTCGCTGACCTTGGCGCGCTCGAGGATGTAGTCGACGACCTTTTCCTCGTAGAGCGGCGCACGCAGCTGGTTGAGCGCTTCCGGCGAACGCTGGTAGTACTCGATCACCTGCTGCTGCTGACCGGGATAGCGCTGCGCCTCCTGAATGAGGGCGCGGCTCAATTCCTCGTTCGGCACCTGGATGTTGTTCTGACGGCCGACTTCAGAGAGAAGCAGGCCGAGCTTCACGCGACGTTCGGCGATGTCGCGGTATTCCTTCTTCAACACCTCTTCCGACTTGCCCTTGTCTTCCTCGTCGAGGCGGTCGGCCTTCATATCGGCTTCGATCTGCTGCCAGATGGCGCCGAACTCGGCCTCAACCAGGCTCTCCGGAAGAGTGAAATTGTGATTGTCGGCCAAAACGTCAAGGAGCTTGCGCTTCACGCGGGCACGGGCGACCGCGCCGTATTCCTTCTCGATGCGCTCGCGGGCCTGCTTCTTCAGTTCAGCGAGGTCGGTGAGACCCAGCGACTTTGCCAGCTCATCGTCGACCGGCACGTCCTTCAGACGACGCACTTCCTGCACCGTGACGCCGAAGCTCGCTTCCTTGCCGGCAAGATCCGAATTGCCGTATTCGGCCGGGAAGGTCACCTTCACGGTCTTCTTGTCACCCTTTTTCGCGCCGACCAGCTGCTCTTCGAAGCCCGGGATGAACTGGCCCGAGCCGAGTTCCAGATGGTGGCCATCGGCCTTGCCGCCCTCGAATTCAACGCCGTCGATCGAACCGACGAAATCGATGACGACGATGTCGCCATTGGCGGCAGCGTCGTCCACCGGATCGGAGGCACGCTGGCGCTTGGCGATGCGCTTCAGGCTTTCTTCCACTTCGGTCTCGGGGACTTCGACACCGACGCGCTCCAGCGAAACGGTGGTGAAATCCATCGGCGTCACTTCCGGAATGACTTCCATGGCGACCGAGAATTCGAGGTCGGCGCCGTCCTTGAATTCACCCACCAGCTCGACCTTGGGCTGGCCGGCCGGACGCAGGTTGCGCTCGGTCATCAGCTGCTGCGAGCTCTGCTGCACACTTTCCTCGAGCACTTCGCCCATGACGGACTGCTCATAGCGCTGCTTCAGGAGCGACATCGGCACCTTGCCGGGGCGGAAGCCGGGAATCTTCAGCTTGTGGCTGAGCTCGTTCAGCTTGCCGTCGACCTTCTCGCGCAAAGCGGCGGCCGGGACGGCGATCTTGTATTCCCGCTTCAGACCCTGGTTGAGGGTTTCGGTAACCTGCATGGCAGCACTCTTTCAGACTTGGGTTCAAAATGCGTTCTGGCAACGTCACCAGGGGCTTGGCGGGCAAATCCGCGCCAGCTGCGAAACGACCCTATCGGGCTGGATTGGTGCGGGCGGAGGGACTTGAACCCCCACGACTTGCGTCACGGGAACCTAAATCCCGCGCGTCTACCAATTTCGCCACGCCCGCTCATCTCAAGGTCGCCTCGAGCGGCGCCGAAGCACGCCCGTCGGCCCCGGTTCGCACCGGTTCCGGGCCGGGGGTGTAGCCCAGCCCGGCCGGAGCGACAAGCGAAAAAGGCCTAATAGGTCTAGAGGATGCCTCCGGCCCAGCGCAAGCGCCACCAGGGGCCGGTGGCCGCCATCCCCTCGCCCACGACCCGCCAGCCGAGCTGCCGGTAAAAGGCGAAAGCGCGCGCATTGGCCTTATCGGTCTTGAGCTCGAGGTCCCCCTTGGCCCGCTTGCGAACCTCGTCCAGCAACGCCCGGCCGGCGCCGCGTCCCTGAAACCCCGGCACAATGTAAAGAGAATGGATGAAGTTTGTCGGCCAATACACTGAAATATATCCGACTATTTGGTCATCAATTAACGCGACCCATTGCTCTTCCCCGATGACGCTGTCGGCATAGGCTGCCGCCGTTTTGCCCGCATCGGGTTCATGCGGAAAGGTAGCCGTCACGGTCTCGACGAAGATCCGGATACAGGCGGCTTGGTCCGCCAGACCCGCGCGCCGCACCGCGATGGTCATCCAAGCCCTGCCAGCAGCGCTGGAATGGCGCCCGGTAGGTCCTCCGCGATGAGGCCGGGTCCAAGGGCGAGGCCCGCCTTGCCATGAAACCAGACAGCTGCTGCAGCCGCCGGATAGGCCGGCATTCCCTGGGCGAGGAGCCCCAGGATGAGGCCCGCCAGCACGTCGCCGGAGCCAGCCGTGGCAAGATAGGGGCTGCTGACGTCGTTGATCAGAATGCTGCCGTCCGGCGCGGCAATGACGGTATCAGCCCCCTTCAGGACGATCACAGCCTTGGCACGGGCCGCCGCGCGGCGGGCGCGTTCCACCTTGGCAAGCTCCGGCCCCAAATCGGGAAAAAGACGCCGGAATTCGCCCTCGTGGGGCGTCAGCACCACATCCGCGCGACCCAGCGTGAAAAGATCGTCCGGCCGATCGGCAAAGGCCGTCAGACCACCGCCGTCGACGACAGCCGGCCGACCCGCCGAAAGCGCCGTGATCACGCCCTCCCGCGTTGTGGTGTTTGGAACCAGGCCGGATCCGACCAGCACGGCGGAGATGCGGCGGTCCATCAGGATCTCGACCAGATCCTCGGCCCGTGCGGCTGGCTTGGCGATGATGCCCGGTTGATCGGCCATGTAGAGCGTGAGTGTCGCAGCCGGTGCCGCCACGCTCAGCATGCCCGCGCCGATGCGCCTGGCACCCAGGGCAGCCAGTCGCCCGGCCCCGGGCATCTCGCTGCTGCCGATCACCAAGGCATGGCCGCGGCTGTATTTGTGATCGAGGGGGCCCGGCCTTGGCAAGGAAGAGCCCCAAAAGCCATTGTCGTTGCGGAACGTCTTTCCACCCGCCGGCACAATCGTTTCATCAAGCCCGATCGGTGCCACGACAAGTGTTCCGCAATAGGCGCGTCCAGGCAGCAGGAGGTGCCCGACCTTCGCCCAGCCGAAGGTGACCGTGTTTGTCGCCCGGATGGCCGCCCCCAGAACACGGCCATCATCCGCTGAAATCCCACTCGGGACGTCGACGGCCCAGGTCACCGCGCCGGACCGATTGACCCAATCGATCGCTGCGGTCGCTTTTCCTTCAAGTTTTCGATCGAGGCCAATGCCGAACAGGGCGTCGACGACCAGGAACGGCCGTGGCCAATCGGCCGGCTCGAATGGCAGAAGATTGCCACCCTGCCCCCACTTCGCCGCGGCCGTTGCTGCGTCCCCCTGATAATCCTGGAGCGCACGCATGGCGGCCACTTGGACGTCGAAGCCAGCGTGCCGAAGCAAATCGGCAATGACGAAACCGTCGCCGCCATTGTTACCTGGGCCACAGAGGACCAGGACGGGGCCGACATCCGGCGCATGCGCGCGGCTGATCGCATCTGCCACCGCGGCACCGGCGCGGCGCATCAACTCATAACTGTCGTTCCCACGGGCAAAATAGGCCCGCTCCGCCGCGCGCATCTCTGACGAGGTGACGACGGGTTGCCGTACCAATGACATGATCAGTTGATGACGGTGCGGCAGAACTGCCCGCTGATGCGCGCGTGGATTTTGTCGCACATCTCCTGCGCGTCCTTCAGCGTCGGATAGGGGCCGACGTAAATGCGATAGACCTTGCGGTCGGCGCTGATGAAAGGCCGGATGGTATGCTCTGCCTTGTTGAGATCGGGCTTCAACTGCAATTTCAGGCTGCTGAACTGAGTCTCGGCAGAGGGGCTGGTGCCGCGCTCATCGAGCCAGATGTAAAAGCGCTTCTCGGCTGGCGACAGGGTCTCCGCCATCGGAATGTCGGGTTGCACGCCATCCGCGCTGATCGTGTCTTCGGCGCTCGAGGCTGCCTCGCCTTCGCTTCCAGGGTCGGCAGATGAAGCCGCCTCTTCGGCCGGACTGGCGGCGCCTTCGGCATTTTCTGCGACCGATGTTTCGCCCTCTTCTTCGGCAGCAGGTTCAGTGTGTTCGCCAGCGTGAGCCTCGGCCTGCCCCTCTGCCTGGCCCTCGGCAGGAGCAGCTTCGCTGGCGGCGGCATGGTCGCCCTCGGCCGCCCCCGGTTCGGCTGCGTGTTCGCCCTCGGCCTGCGGCTCTTCGGCGGCATGCCCTTCTTCAGCCACAGCAGCGACGGGTGCTTCTTCATGGGCATCGGTTGGCGCCGCTTCTGCATGCGCGTCGGACGCCACGCTCGTCGCCTCGCCATTCGACTCACTGGCGGCCTCTGCGCCATGCGTGTCGGCGGCATGGCCTTCCGTCGGCGCGGCGCCGCCTTCGCTCGTGGGCGCTTCAGCGGTCTGTTCTTCGGCCGCGTGCCCCTCAGTCGTTTGCCCCTCGGCCGTGTGCCCCTCGGTTGCATGGGCTTCCGGCGCCGGCTCAGCGGCAGTGCTGGCAGCGGCCGGTTCGGCCGCGTGCCCTGAGGGTTCCGCCGGCGCGGCGTTTTCGGCCGTCGACGTCGCATGTCCTGTTTCGGCTGCTTGGCCACCCTCGGCCTGCGGTTCCGTTCCATGACCCTCGGCGGGCTGCGCCTCAGTTGCATGGCCTTCAGTCGGCGCTGGCGCTGGTTCGGCAGCAGCGACGGGCGCAGCCGGCTTGGGCAATTCGGTCAGTTTCTGCTTGGCCTTCAAGCTGCCGGCGGCGGCAGCCTTTTCAAGCCACATATAAGCTTGGTCGGAATTCTTGGCGACGCCATGACCGGTCCGATAGAACTCGGCCAAATCGATCTGCGCTTCGACCAGATTGTTTTCAGCGGCCTGCGCAATCCAATGCGCCGCCTGCTTCTCATCCTTGTCGACGCCGTCGCCACGGTCATAGAGCAGGCCAAGGTTATATTGGGCTTGGGCATGCTTTGCTTCGGCGGCCTTGGTCCAAAGTTGCACGGTCTGCTTTTTGTCGGCGGGAACGCCGTTGCCCAGCATGTATTGGACGCCAAGATTGAACTGGGCCGTGGCATTGCCGGCCTCGGCCGCCTTGGTCCAATAGGCGATCGCCTTGTTCTGATCCTTCTTCACACCCAAGCCGTCGGCATAGAGCATGGCGAGGTTATTCATGGCAGGTGCAAAACCCTGCTCGGCCGCCGCTTCGTACCACTTCAAGGCTTGCGCGATATCAGGCTTTGTCCCCCGCCCGCTTTGCAGCAGCAAGCCGAGGGCGTGCTGCGCACGCTTGTCCCCTTCCAGTGCCGCCTTCTTCCATTCCACCAGCGCCTGTTCAAAAGCGCCGGCGTTGAACGCGTCCAGGCCGCTCTTGTAGTCGGCACGCGCCAAACCGGCGCCGGCACCAGCGAGGATGGCCGCACAAAGGGTGGTCGCCAGCACCTGGCGCCGAAGGGTCCGACTCAGCTTCATGAGCGTTAATATGCCGTCCGGGCGCTTCCGGGGCTAGTGTCGGGTGATGGGGGGCGTTTCCGACCGGGCCGGCTGGCGGATGTTGGCGGGGATGACCGGCCCGCCCTGGTGGTGAATCATCCGCCATTCCCCGTCTTCCTCGGCAAAGAGGTTGGTACAGGCGATCTGGCCGCCACCGATGACTTCCAGCACGCAGGCGATGCCGATGTTGCCCACCAGGCTCATTTGCTGCGGCACGAAGGTGATGTCCCCGGGATGGCCGTGCAGGAAGATCTGGCGCCAGGAGTCCAGGATATCAATCCTGGAGAGGAGCGGCCCTGCACCGGGATGCAGGCAGGTAACCGGCAGCTTCGCCGCCCAAAGACGGCGCATCGCATCGAAATCGGCCCGGGCGAAAGCTTGATAGAAGGCGGCGTTGGCGGCCTCGAAGGCATTGGGCATCGACATGAGGATCCTCAAATCTGAGGCCCTATGGATAGTCCAAGCGCGCCCTTGAAGTCGATGGCCCGTCTATCAGCTAAGCTATCAGCTCAGCCGCCGTTGCTGTTGCCGCCGCCACCATTGGATGGGGGCTCATGTGCCGGCGGATCGCTGCGCCCTTCGGAATTCGGATCCCGGCCGTGGTCATTGTCGCCCTCATCCGTGCCGTCCCCGCCGTAGGTGGGGGCGTTGCGCTTGGGTAGGGTCAAGGCGTCATATCCATCGGGGAGTTGCCGCGCAGCCGCCACTTTGGTGCTGCAATTGGGCAGCACGGTCACCTGCATGCCGGTCATCGCCAGTGATGAACCTTTGCCACCGCAGCCCGAAACTTCGACTGCGCCGGAGACGACATTCACCTCGGTCCGTCCGTCGTCCCAGACATAGATAACGAGTTCGGTCCCACGGATCACCATTGTGGCAGTCGGCGTGTGGAGGCGGACATCTTCCTCGGTGGTCATCTTGCCGCCGATGTAGCGAAAGGCGCCTTTCGTGAACGAAATTTCCGCCGCTCCCACGGTCGTCGACGGGTCATAGGCGAAGCTGTCCAGCCGTACTTCGGCGTTACTGCCCAGTTGCACCGTCGTGTCATCCAGAAACTGGAGCGCGGTCGAACCGGCGGCATCCGTGCGCACTGTATCGAGGGCGAAGACGCTGTCGGAGAAATGAATGGCATGGCTCGCCGTCCGGCCGTTGGGTTCGGCCACGGCACCGTTGTATTGGCGCTGCACAACCTCGCCGATGCGCGACTCTGTCGCAAATGCCGGCGCGATCACGGCCAGCGCGACCACGCCCAGGGAAATCCTTGAGAGTTTCTTCTGCTTCATTTTCTGTATCCGTCCGTCCTCGGTGCGTCCCGCCAGTTCGTCGCGATGGCGAGCCGGCTGGTTCAACCCTGCACGCCTATTCGTACATCACTGGAAGGTCGGGAAGATCCGCATCGACCACAGCCACGTCGTCTCCCGTTCGGGATACATGCGCATCGGCCGGCCAGTTCTCCAGCACCAGCATCCCTGATGCGAGTGCCACGAAAACCAAGGCCAGGAAACGGCGGGAAGAGACGAAAGTGGGAACGGCGCGCGCCATGGTGCAGGTCCATTCGAGGATGCTTGAATGGACTCTATGTAGGCCGCTGAAACGATTCCGGCTGTGACCCAGGCCACAGCCGGCGGTGATTTCGTGTTGGGCCGTTAACAGTCGGCCATCAGGCCGCTTTTGCGGCCGCCCGGCGCCGGCGGGCCGCAAAACCAAGCCCGATCAGGCCGGTTGCCAGGAAGGGCAGCGCCGCCGGCAGCGGCGTCTGAACGACGTTGAGATCGTCGAGCGCGAACTGCCTGCCGGAAACCCCATAAACTGGCTTACCTCCATAGGACACAAAAGTTAACTCGTCGATGCCAGTCCAATTGAATAGCAGTGTCGCGTACATCTGCGTCGTTAATGTGACGGTCTGCGCATAGAGTTGCGCACCATTGCGAAAACCAGCGATGTCAAGTTGCAGACCCTCATTGAATGCTGCGGTGAGCGACGCGCTGATGAAATCGAAGGTGGAGGAACTGCTCAATGAGGCTGCTTCACCAAACCCATTCAGGCCGACGTAGATTCCAGACGATGCCCCGGTGATGTATCCATTGTTTGGAAAGTCGGCGTCGTATCGGTGGCCGTCGACAACATAAAAATTGTTCCACTGCAGATCGCCATATCCATCTGCAATCTTCGCAGGCGCCCCGGGCGCTCCAAGGCTTTCAAAATCCAATGTTGCGGCGTTAACTGCCGGCGAGAGGAGTACGAATGATCCAAGCACCATGATCGCGACGAGTAAGGTCCGTAAGTATTGCCGAATCATCACCGACACCTCTCATTAATGTTTCGTGCGTCGCGCTCAGCTACCGGAGAGTGCCAAGGGTGAAGCGACGATATGCGTCGAAAGGCATGTGTTCAAGCGCACTGAGCCTACGGCGACTATTACACCTATCGGACTGTGGCGAAGGAGCCACTAATGCCTATTTCTGCTTAAAAAAACACCGGCCCGAGATGCTCGCGCCGGTGTTATTTCAATGGTTGTTACTGACATGGAAGCTCATTTAGGCGTGCCGGGGTCTTCCTCACCGCCCGTGCCCTCACCTTCACCTTCACCTTCACCTTCGCCCTCACCATCTCCGTCAGTCGGCTCGGGCGACGGCTCCGGATCCGCCTGCGGCGGGTCGGCGCGCGGCGGAGTCCGGTCCCTGTCTCTGTCGCGGTCGTTGCTAGGACCACCGGCACCCGGGCCGCCACCATCTTCATCGCCACCGGCAGCCGTCGAGAACTCGCCGAGGTCATCTGGCACATCGAGTGCCGCGAGGTCATCCGGAATGGCGCGAACGGCGGTGACGCTGGCCGCGCAGCTGACGGGCACGATGACCCGCTGGCCCTGGGCAGCTGGAACCGCCTCGCCCTTGTTGCAGGGGTCGACATCGACAGCACCGCTGACGACGTTGACTTCAGTCGTCCCGTCGAGGCCGACGAAGATGACCAGCTCGGTGCCGCGAATTGTCATGGTGGCCGTTGGCGTCACCAGCTTGACGTTCTCGTCGCTCTTCATCTTGCCGCCGACGTAACGGAAGGCGCCGACTGCCATCGAGATTTTGCCGGCACCTTCGGCGCTGCTGGGATCGAAGACGAAGTCGTCGAGTTTCACCATCGCGTTGGGGCCGACGTCGAAGCGCGTCTCATCCAGAAACTGCATCTGGGTGGCGCCACCCTCGCCCGTCGCCACGGTGTCGAGGGCTGAAACCTGATCCTGGTAGCGGATTTCCTTGGTGGCTTCCGTCCCATCCGGGGTCGCCGTCGCGCCGCGGTAGTCTTGCAGGATCACCTTGCCGATCACGTCGGCCGAGGCGCTCGAGCTCAATAGGGTTGCAAAGCTGGTAAAGGCCACAAGCAAGGTCCCGGTCGTCAGGACTCTGTTGAGCACTGAAGTGCGGGCGTTCGACATGGTTCCCGGAATACGGGTCATTTTCGCTACCTTCCATCAAGACGGGGCACGCGGGCCGCGGCCACGCGGGCATTTCAATTTTTAACGAATTGATAACGAATTTTAGCTAACCGCCGGATGAAAATCCAGGGGAGGGAAGCCCCGGCACCACACCTAATTGTAGTTAAGTGGCCATCGAGAGGCCGTTTCATATTCTTTTAGGGTGGCTGTGGCGAATTCGTCGCTGTCCCGCCCTTGCCTTGACCAATTTGGCGCTGCGCCGCAACATCGGCGCGACTCACCGAGACCACCCAAAAGGACCCGCCATGATCGGTCGCCTCAACCACGTTGCCATTGCTGTTCCGGACCTCGACCAGGCGGCGGCCCTTTATCGCGATACTTTGGGCGCCAAGGTGTCAGCCCCGGTGCCGCAGCCAAAGCACGGCGTTACGGTCATCTTCATCGATCTCGGGAATACCAAGATCGAACTCCTTCATCCGCTGGGGGCCGATTCCCCCATCGGCGCGTTTCTGGGGCGCAATCCCGCAGGCGGCATCCATCACATCTGCTATGAGGTTGATGATATTCTGGCCGCGCGCGACCAGTTGAAGGCAACGGGGGCCCGTGTGCTCGGGGATGGCGAGCCCAAGATCGGTGCCCACGACAAGCCGGTCCTGTTCCTGCACCCCAAGGATTTTCTGGGCACACTTATCGAACTGGAACAGGCGTGAGTGCGTAAATATGTCAGGTGTAATGACGCAAATTTTTATGTACGTCGTGATCTGGTGGCTGACCTTGTTCGCGGTCCTGCCCTGGGGTGTCCGTCGTACTGAGCAGAACGAAGCCGGTCATGACCCTGGCGCCCCCGCCAACCCCATGCTGTTCAAAAAGGCCATCGCGACCACGCTGATTGCCGCAGCAATCTGGGGTGTTGCCTTTATGTTCTTTCACGTCTATGGCTTTACCCTGCTGGAATTGATCGACAAGGTCGGCTTCTAAAAGGGTTTTGCATGAGCAGCTATTGCCGGATCGCGCCGGGCCATGAGTTCCACGGGCCCTATCACGAACATCATTACGGCTTCCCGATTGCCGACGATAACGAGTTGTTCGAGCGTCTGGTCCTGGAGATCAACCAGGCCGGCCTTTCATGGCTTACCATCCTGAAGAAGCAGGAATCCTTCCGCGCGGCCTATAGCGGTTTCGATATCGCCAAGGTGGCGCGTTATGGCGACAAGCAGCGCGAGCGGCTGCTCGGCGATGCCGGCATCATTCGCAACAAGCTGAAGGTGAATGCGGCAATCGAAAACGCCAAGCGGATCCAGGTCCTGCAGAAGAGCCACGGCTCGTTCGCGGCCTGGCTTGCCGCGCACCATCCCAAGACGAAAGCTGAGTGGGTGAAGCTTTTCAAGCGGGAGTTCGTCTTTACGGGCGGCGAAATCGTCGGCGAGTTCCTGATGTCGATCGGGTATCTGCCTGGGACCCACGCCGAGGACTGCCCAGTCTACGCCAAGATCGCCAAGCTCGGTCCGCCCTGGCTGAAGGCGGTCAAGGCCGGGATGGCATATTGATCAAATGGAAAGAGGCAGATCCGATCCGGACCTGCCTCTTTATGGACCCGAAAAAGGTCCCTCCCCCACCGAATTTTGAACCTTGTGGTCGTCCCAGAACTTGGACCGTGCGGTCTCTGTTAGTCTTTATTTTAACCCGTCGACTCCCCAGTCGACGGAGAGAACCCTAGCCAAATTTCAAACGGAAGTCACGGTAGGTTTTATTCGGCCAACGTTTTGGCAGGACCAAACAAATCGCGCATCTTTCGAAAGCAAGCGAAAGACTTCACCGGGGGTGCGGCGCGAAGATTCCATGGAAATTTGAGTGATTGCGAAATGCTGCGATGCAGCATGCCTTATCCTCTCGCTCAATGTTCATCGGATGCAGCCCAGGCCGCCATGGCAAATTCCTGCCCGTTCGAGAAACTGTAAGCGGCCGGATAAGCCTCCTTCGCCTGCTCGGCATAGCCGGTCTCCACGGCCTTCTTGAAATACCTGGCGGCGGCATTTGCATCGCCATCAAGCATCGCGCCGACACCCAGATAAAATTCTGCCTCGCCTAGCCGTTGTCGCGACAAGCGTGGGTCCGGCGTCTCGGCAGCCGCCAGCAGGTCGGCCGGCTGCCCGCCCTGCACAAGTCGGCGCAGCACAGGCATCGGCCAAATGTCGTTGCGGTCGGAAAGGGAGGTGACATCTGCTGGAATAGGCTTATTGGCGGCCCGTGCGACGAGTGCAGCCCAGACGGCGCCATATAGCTGATCCGGATAAGTGGCGCGGTATCTATCAATGGCGGCCGCTGCCCTTTCAACCTCGCCGTTCATCAGCAGGATACCCACCGCCAAAAGATCGGCGTGCCGGCGTATGGGGGATTGCAAAGCCATTTGCTCGAGCGCCGCGATGGCGCCAGCCGGGTCGCCACCCATCAGCTGTGCTTCGGCGCTGAGCAGCCTGCAGGCATCTTCCCACGCATCTCCGGCCGGCAACTGGGCACAGGCCTGGACGGCCCCCTTGGAAGACTTTGTGGCAAAGCGCGCAAGTGCCAATCGATAATGCCCGTACCCCGCCCCCGGCTTCAACGACACCAACGCTGCAAAATCCTCGCTGGCCTGCGGATAGAATTGCAGGGCCATTCTCAAGTCACCCCGTTCCTGCAGCGCTTCGGCATCTTCCGGAGCCTGCGCAAGCGCCCGGTCGTAGCTGGCCAGAGCGTCCTGGCTGCGGCCGAGTTTTGCCATGACCTTGGCCCGGCCCTTCCAGATGTCGCTTCTCTCTGGCGGCAAACGACTGGCGATGTCGTAGTCCTTCAGGGCCGCCGTCAGATCCCCTTGCTGGGCCCAATATCTGGCGCGCTGGGCAAAGCCGCATTTGGCTGTCGGCACACCTTCGATCGCAGCGTTATAGGCAGCAAGCGCCAGGCGATTCTCGTCCTGCATTTCATAGACCTGGCCAAGGTTGCAATTCAGTTCAAGAAGACTGGGATGTGTGTGCATCGCCTCCTTGATGAACACCAAGGCCTCGTCGAAGGGCATCGCGTAAGGGGCATAGAGAGCTGCGTTGGCAACCGCGCATCTATTATCCGCATCGAGGCGCATGCCCTGGGCATAGAGATCGAAGGCTTCGCGCAGCTTCCCTTCCTGGGCTTTCAAACGTGCGCGCTGGCAGGCGGCGGCGCTGGCTGCTTTGTCGTTCTCGCCGATATCGGCCTGCGCCAAAAGCGCCATTTCGTTCTGACCGTGCAACTCCAGCAAATGAGCGCGAATGAACTTGGTGCAATCTGACAGGGGCCCCAGCTTTTCAGCTGCATCGGTGGCGGCAAGACCTTCCTCCACCCGACCGAGATCGCGCAATGTGGCGGCGCGTACGCAATAGACATCGTCGCTCGGGCTGAGCGCGATCGCCTTGTCTGTCAGTTCGAGTGCCTCGGCAAGACGGCCGTATTTGCGGGCAATGTTGGCAAGGTTGATATATGGCGATGCGCTGCCCGGATCGATCTTCGAGGCCGTGCTGAAGTCCTTAATCGCCGCTTCGACATTGTTCATACCCAGGTTTGCGGTGCCGCGATTATTGAGCGCCCAAGACTGATGCCGTTGCGTCAGCCCGCCCTTGGCAAGCACGTTGTCGCACGCCCGGAAGCGGAGCGTCGGGTCGTTCGACATGTCGCGGCAGATCGGCCAATCCGGGCCGTAATCCCCGTCATCGGATGCTTGTGCCGCCATTGTCGGCATTTCTGGCTGTGCGACGACGGCTGGCGCTGGAACTTGCGGCGGGGCCTTGTCCACTGAGAGATAGCCCGCGACGCCACCGAGTGCGATCGCCAGGATGAATGCAACGACGATGAGAATTCGGCTCATGGCGCGACCTCGCGCAATCTCGCGGTACCGACCGACATCTCAAGAATGTTGTTATCGTTCATAACGGCCGGTTCGCCCATGAGCGTCGTCTGGACCATGCCAAAGGCAATCCCCGCATCACGCAGGGCAAGAAGATGTTGCGTGACGGAAGCTGGCGGTGCCTGGGTCACGAGGCCCCATTCGGCGATAAAGAAATGCGCCTGGGCAAGGCGGGTTGCGCGCAGTTCCGCCGGTGACCGGTCGATCTGGGCGAAGATGTCGGTCTCGGCAGCAGAACCAGCAAAGAATGCGAAAACTGAAGACGGCCAATGATCGCCCAACTCCCTGGCTTTGTCCGCGGCTTCGTCCTTGCCGGCCATACCAGCGCGGTACTGCGCCAGGAACCGCCAAACCAAGGCACGCACGCCCAGCCGGTCGAGCTTGAGTTGCTCGGCAAAGTCCCCAGCCGCGGTCTTGTAGTCTTGAAGCATGTAATTGGCAGCGCCGCGCACATCCCACAGAGGCGTCTTGGCGAACTTGCCGCCCAACGTCAGATCGCCATCTTCCCTGACCGCATCGAAATGCTGGGCGACCAACGCCGGCCCCATCCGCTGCAGCCGGATCTCGTCGCGGGCGGGCGCCAGTTCCAACGCCTTGGTGTAGGCTTGGTAAGACTCCTCGTTGCGCATCATGTTGGTGAGGAGTTGGCCCATCGCGATGAAGGCTTCGACATTGCTGGGGTCGAGTTCGGCCGACTTCATCACATCCGCGAGTGCCTTCGCGTTGTCGCCCTTGCGCATATAGGCCAGGCCGCGCTGCAACAGCGCTTCAGGATCTTCGCCATTTTCGGTCAGCAGGGCGTTCGCGGTTGCCAGTTGCGCGTCTGCTTTGCCGGTCCAGTGATTGTTGAAGGCGAGATAGCGCCGCTTGATGTCGGTATTTTCGGGGGCGAGGCGCAGCGCTTCCTCGAAATCCGCCCGCGCGAGGTCGCGCAGCGCAAAGTCGCCATCCCCCTTTGCCTGCCCCGCAATCACTCCCGCAATTACCTGGGCACGGCGGGACAAGGCGTCGGCACGCGCATCGGCCGGCAAGGCCTCGTTGTGTCCCGCAAAACCGCAGGCTTCAACGCGGAGGCGATCCGTGACGCTGTCGGCCCGGCACAACGCCAAATAGTCCGTTTGCGCCTTGGCCGATGCCGCCGATGGCAGGCCAATGAAGATCGCGATCAACGCGGAGGAATACGCAAGGAACGACAGCGGCCGCGACATGTGATTCCAGATTCAGCCATAGGTTGCTTAACCATAACCGATAGGTCGATTGGCGCAACTTTTGGCATTTAAGCCAAATGCGGGGATCACTGGCCAAACGGCTTTGATTTTGTTGGTAGATTCGCGTGGGAAAATGGGGCGAGTGACGGAACTTGAATCCGCAACCTCCGGAATCACAATCCGGCGCTCTAACCAATTGAGCTACACCCGCCACCGGGGGCGTGGCCGGACGTTGGCCCGGCACGCGGCCAGCGATGTAAACGACCCTACCCCCGCCGTCAAGGATTTGCGGGCCATCCGGGGGGCGCATCCCAGAAAACCCTGCTGTCGCCCAGGTATAACAATCCGTCGCGTAGAGCCTCTCAAGGCGTGGCGCCGGACCTAAACTGCCGATCCGTTCCGGCCGGGCAAACCAGGGCCGGTAAGACCATTTATCCCGGGGAAAGACCAATGCTTCAGCTTGCCGGCGGCATGAGCCGCCTTGGAACCGAATCCGCCTTCGAGGTGCTGGCCCGCGCCAATGCCCTCCGCGCCCAGGGCCGCAGCATCGTCGCCCTCTCCATCGGCCAGCCGGATTTCCAGACCCCGGCCCATATCGTCGAAGCCGGCATGAAGGCCCTCAAGGACGGCCATCACGGCTACACGCCAGCCAATGGCATCCCCGAAGTGCGCCAGGCCGTCGCCGACGACCTCAACCGCCGCCACGGCATCACCACCGTCGACCCCAACAATGTGCTGATCGTGCCGGGCGGCAAGGTCACCATGTATTTCGCCATCATGATGTTCGGCGAACCGGGCGCCGAGATCATCTATCCGAATCCGGGCTTCCCGATCTACGAATCGACCATCAAGTTCTCAGGCGCCACGCCGGTGCCACTGCCGCTCCTTGAGGAGAACGGTTTCGGCTTCAAGGCCGAGGACGTGCTGTCGCGCATCACGCCCAAGACCCGCCTCATTATCGTCAATTCGCCGGCCAATCCGACCGGCGGCATCGTCGAGAAGGACGAGATCGACAAACTGGTGAAGGGTCTGGAGAAGCACCCGAACGTCGCCATCATGTCGGACGAGATCTATTCCGAGATGCTCTATGACGGCAAGGTGCATACCTCGTTCCTGAAGTATCCGCAGATCGCCGACCGCCTGATCATGCTGGATGGCTGGTCGAAGACCTATGCCATGACCGGCTGGCGCATGGGCTATTCGGTCTGGCCCAAGAGCCTCATCGAGCACGCAACCCGCCTGTGCATCAACGTCCATTCCTGCGTCAATGCTTCGGCGCAGTGGGCGGGTCTTGCCGCCCTGACCGGCCCCAAAGACGAAGTTGCCAAGATGATGGTGGCTTTTGACGAACGCCGCCGCTTCACGGTTTCCGAGCTCAACAAGCTGCCGGGCGTTTCCTGCATCACGCCTTATGGCGCTTTCTACGCCTTCCCGAACATCAAGGGCACGGGCTTCAAGTCGAAGGCGCTGGAAGTCGCACTGCTGGACGAAGCTGGCGTCGCCAGCATCGCCGGCACCAGCTTCGGCTCCTACGGCGAAGGCTATCTGCGCATCTCCTATGCCAACTCGATCGAGAACATCGGCGAGGCCATCAAGCGCATCGGCAGCTTCCTGGAAAAGCGCAAGGCCGCCTAAGACGCGGACGATACGTCTGAAGTAAAGAAGGGCGGGAGAAGCGATGGCTTCCCCCGCCCTGCTCTTTTTGCCCCCGATTATTTCGGCAGATCAAGCCGTGGCGAGCTTGCTGGGCGGGGCGCCATAGGCGTTGTCGGCCGGATTACCCGGCACGAAGAGGATGACCAGGCCGACAATGGTCTGCACAGCACTGATTGCCATGGACACGCCTTGCAGCGCTTCGACGAATTGCAGCAAGGCGGCGGCAACGCCAACGCCGATGACCACGACCGCGTATTTCCCAGGCTGGCCGAAATCCTGCAGGCGCTTGGCCATCAGGCAATAATAGGGATAGGCGATGATGGCATAGAGTGCCAGCACCAGGACGCCGCCAAAGACACCCAGAAGGCTTGCCAGAAGATAGGCAACGATCATGTAGGGGACAGTCAGTGCCAGGCTGAAGCCGAAATATGGCAGGCGGGCGATGCGGCCCTGGTCGACGAGGTAAATGCTGCGCAGATCCATCGGAAAGTCCTTTATCTGATTTGGGCGACCCAAGACGGCCCGCCACCCGATATGCAGGCTGTGTCGCGGCGAGCGCAGGAAAGGTTCAACAGCCCGACACAATGACGATCCGATCAGCCTTGGCAGATCGCCATCTTGCATGGATCGCTTCACAGCGCCGCCACCATTGGCTAAGAGTGTTGCATGCCAATCCTATCGACATTCAGCCTGCAGCCTCTGCCCACGGAAGCCGACGCCGTCATTATCGGTGCCGGCATACAGGGCTGTGCTGCGGCCTATTACCTCGCCAAACGCGGTTTGAAAGTTGTCGTTCTGGAGAAGTCGCGCATTGCCGGGCAGCAATCCGGCCGCGCCTGGGGCTTTGTGCGCGCCATGGACCGGGACCCAGCGGAAACACCGCTCATGATTGCCGGCCTCAAACTTTGGCAGGGGCTGGAGGCGGAGCTGGGCCAGGACATCGAATGGCGCCAGGAAGGCAACCTGTTCCTGGCACGCGATGAAGCGGAACTTGCCCGCTTCGAGATCGGCGCTGCGCGCGACCGCATCTTTGGTATCGACGCCAAGGTCATCTCTTCACGAGAAGTGTCGGCACTCATCCCTGGGCTGGTCGATCCTGGGCCAGGTGGTCTCTGGGGACCCAAGGAAGGCCAGGCAGAACCACGCAAGACCTCGCCGGCCCTGGCACGCAAAGCGACTGACCTCGGCGCTCTCTTTTTCGAAGGCTGCGGGGCCGTGGCGATCGACCGTCAGGCCGGTGCGGTCAGTGCGGTTGTCTCCGAAGCCGGCACCATCCGGACCAGAAACGTGGTATTGGCCGCGGGTGCCTCATCTTTTCGCGTGATGAAGAGCCTGGGCCTGTTCTTGCCGCAGCAATTGGCGCGATTCACCTGTTCGCGCACCAATCCACTGCCGGCTTTGAGCCGCATCGCCTTCTATGGCCATCATATCGGCTTCCGGCAGCGCAGCGACGGCAGTCTCAATCTGGCCGAAGAGCTGAAGGTCGATGTCGACATCACCCTTGATCGCTTTCGCGCCCTGGGATCGTTCCTGCCATCGCTGTGGGATAACCGCGACGCAACGGCGCTTTGCGTCAACGAAGTCACAATTCGGGATCTTCTGCATCGCTTACCCTGGCGGCCGGAAGCGCGGCAGAAGTGGATTCACGATCGCGACCCGATCATTCCGCCGAACATGAAGCGCGTTCGCAATGCCGTGGCACAACTGGGGCGCCTCTTCCCCACAGCGGTGGGCGTTCAGGCGATTGAGAGCTGGGCCGGGAATGTCGATCTCATGCCGGATGGCATACCCGTGCTGGGGCCTGTTGCCGAGGTACCGGGCCTGGTACTTGCCACCGGCCTCACTGGCCATGGCTTCGGGATGGGGCCGATCGTCGGTAAGCTGACGAGCGAAATCATCGTCGATGGCAAGCCGAGCCTTGATCTCAATGCCTTCCGCTTCGCCCGCTTTGCCGAGGGCAAGATCGGCCGCTCAAGCACGCGCTACTGAGCGCTCGAGAGTTTTGACGATGTCGGCAGCGGCGGCTTCCCCGCTTGCCATGGCGCCTTCGAACCATCCGGCGGCATCGCGCGCGATGTCTGATGTGGCGAAGGCAAGGTGGCCCGTCAATCGCCAGGTATCCGGCGTGATATCGGCGCCCCGCGCCGGTGCCGACAGCCAAGTCCCACGGGCAAATGGGTCGGCACACCAGTCGTGCCAATCCCAACCGACCAGCTCCGCGGCCGGCGCCAGGCGCGCGAGCGCCGCTTCAACGTCGCGGCGACAATCGGGGCGCCAACGGCCATCGTCGAGGCCAAAGCCCACCGCCAGGACCGTCCCATCCTGCCCCTGATAGGGAACGAACAGCCACTCCAGAGCGTGCCGGCCGCCCGTCGCCAGATAACCTGGCTGCAGACCTTTGAGGCGGAGCCACAGCTTCACGGCGCGGCCGTCATGGCCACGCGTGGCGGCGCGCTGTTGTACTGGCGACAGGGCGTCGCCGAAATCGATGTCGCGCAGGACATTGAACGGCAGGGCCACAATGGCGGCACGGGATGTCAGCGACCGACCGTCACGCGCCGTCACGCGCACAAGGTCCGCACTCTGTTCGATCTGCGCCACGGGAAAGCCCAGTTGCAGCTTGGCGCCCGCGCTCGAGATCATACGCTCGACCAGCGTGGAAACGCCGGGCGACGGCGTGTGTGTCAACGCCTTCATCATGCCTTCGGGCGTGCCGTCGATATAGCCGCAAGAGGCCAGGAATTCGCCGGCCGAGACGGTGGCCGGATCGCCGGAACCGGAAATGGCCCACCAGGCCATGATCTGCGCCTCGGTCGCCGGCATCACCCTGTGGCGCGCCATGTATTCATCGAGCGTGATCGATAGCAGCGGTGCGCCGGCGGCATTGGTGTCAAAACCAGCCTTCAACCTTCTGGCGTCCGCGGCGATAGCAGCCATGACAGTTTCGTAATGGTCGCGCTCGCTTGCGGCGACGGGATTATCCTGGCGCAGGGCCGTGCCGTCGTGCCAAAGGCGCTGTCCCATCGGGACGGTCGGGACCAGCTCTATGGCGTGCCGCCGACACGCTTCTTGCATGCGCGAATGCCACGGCGTGATCCACGAACCGCCGAACTCAAGGGTCGGTGCCAGATGGCCGAAGCCACGGGTATAGCCGCGCCCGCCCACATGTTCCTTCGCTTCGACCATGAGCACGGAATGACCGGCGACGGCCAGTTTTTCGGCGGCGGTGGCGCCGGCAAGGCCAGCGCCAATGATGAGTATCTCGCTTTGCATGGCGCGGATCCTGCCTGCCCTCGCGGTGCCGCTCAAGGGCCTAATTTTACCCCTGCACAATATTTGTGCAGCGCAGCCCACAAAGCAGGCAGTCGATCGGAAGCTCACCGCGCGAGCCTAGTATTTACAATACGTTACAGGCTGGCACGGGCTTTGCTCTATCGCGCCAGCAGCCTCGACGTGGCGCAAGTAGCACTGGCAACAACACTGGGGAATCCCATGAAGAAAATCGAAGCCATCATCAAGCCGTTCAAGCTCGATGAAGTGAAAGACGCCCTCCACGAGGTTGGCATCCAAGGCATCACCGTCACCGAGGCCAAGGGCTTCGGGCGCCAGAAGGGCCACACCGAACTCTATCGCGGTGCCGAATACGTCGTCGATTTTCTGCCCAAGATGAAGATCGAAGTCGTCCTCGATGATGCCCTGGTTGAACGCGCCATCGAAGCCATCCGCCAGGCTGCCGCCACCGGCCGCATCGGCGATGGCAAGATCTTTGTCACCAACATCGAAGAAGTGGTCCGCATCCGCACTGGCGAACGCGGCCTCGACGCCATCTAAGCCTGACCAGAAACACCTTCAAAAAACGACATCGCAAGGAAACATCCCATGTCTGACATCAAGACGATCCTCAATCTGATCAAAGAACAGGACGTCAAGTACGTCGACTTCCGCTTTACCGATCCGCTGGGTCAGTGGCACCACCTCGCCCATCACGTTTCGACCGTGAACGAGGATCTGCTGACCGAAGGCGTCATGTTCGACGGTTCGTCGATCGCCGGCTGGAAGGCCATCAACGAAAGCGACATGACGCTGGCCCCGGACCTCAGCACGGCCGTGCTCGACCCGTTCGCCGCGCAGACCTCGCTCATCATCTATTGCGACGTGCTGGAGCCGCTCACGGGCCAGAACTACGGCCGTGATCCGCGTTCGATCGCCAAGCGTGCCGAAGCCTTCGTGAAGAGCTCGGGCGTGGGCGACACCATCTATGTCGGTCCGGAAGCGGAATTCTTCGTTTTCGATGACGTGCGTTACACCGTCTCGATGCAGAAGACCTCGGTCGAGTTCACCTCGGAAGAGGCGTCCTATGTCAGCGACAAGAAGTTCGAGGAAGGTAACCACGGTCACCGCATGAAGGTGAAGGGTGGCTACTTCCCGGTGGCCCCGCTGGATTCGGCCGGCGACCTCCGCGCCGAAATGCTGACCACCCTCGCTGCCATGGGCGTCGAAGTCGAAAAGCATCACCACGAAGTGGCGCCGGCCCAGCATGAGCTGGGCGTGAAGTTTGGCACGCTCGTGCAGTGCGCCGATGCCATGCAGAAGTACAAGTATGTCGTGAAGAACGTCGCTCATGCCTATGGCAAGACCGCGACCTTCATGCCGAAACCCGTAAAGGGCGATAACGGCTCGGGCATGCATGTGCACCAGTCGATCTGGAAGAACGGCCAGCCGCTCTTCGCCGGCAACGGCTATGCGGATCTCTCCGAGACCTGCCTCTATTACATCGGCGGCATCATTAAGCATGCGAAGGCCCTCAACGCCTTCACCAACCCCTCGACCAACAGCTATAAGCGCCTGATCCCGGGCTTCGAAGCGCCGGTGCTCCTCGCCTACTCGTCGCGCAACCGTTCGGCTTCATGCCGTATCCCTTATACGGCAAGCCCGAAGGGCAAGCGCGTCGAAGTCCGCTTCCCGGATCCGACCGCGAACGTCTATCTCGCCTTCTCCGCCATGGTGATGGCAGGCCTCGACGGCATCGCGAACAAGATCCATCCGGGCGATCCGATGGACAAGAACCTCTATGACCTTCCGCCGGAAGAGTTGAAGCAGGTTCCGACGGTCTGCGGCAGCCTGCGTGAAGCCCTGGAAGCCCTCTCGGCCGACAACTCGTTCCTGCTCAAGGGCGATGTCTTCACGAAGGACTTCATCGACTCCTATCTGGAACTGAAGTGGGAAGAGGTCTACGCCCTCGAACACACCCCGCATCCGATCGAATTCCAGATGTACTACTCGTCCTAATAGAATCCTTGCGGCAGTACCAACTGAGCGGCTGGGGCAACCCAGCCGCCTTTTTTTTCTCAGCATCACGGAGATTATTCCCAAGATCAACTTAAGGAACAATTCACGGTATTAATCCAAAATGCTCTTCAACTTAGTTAGGGGGCATTGATGAAGAACAAGATGTCACTTCGCAGCCGGCTCCTTATCGCCAGTGTCGCTGCCGTCATAGGGCTCGCAATCACTGCGGGACTTGGCCTTTTCGGGATGCTGCTTAGCAATGCCGGCCTCGACGTCTCGATCACATCGACCAGCGCGGTGCTCAACCAGAAGCAGGCCGACATGATGCACGACGCGTTGCGCGGCGACGTGCTGTTCGCGTTGGTGACGGGGCCTTATGGCGCACCGGAGGATCAGGAAGCGATCAAGACTGACCTTGCCGACCACGTCGCGTCATTTGAGGAATCCATCGCCAAGTTGCAGGCCCTGCCGCTTGCGCCCGAGATACGCAAAGCGGTCGACGACGTTGTGCCACCGCTTCACGCCTATATCGCCGCGGCCAAGGAAATCGTTCTGGTCGCCCTTGCCGACACGGTCGCAGGACGAGAGAAATTCCCGCAGTTCATGACCGCCTTCACGGATCTTGAAGGTCGTATGGAAGCGCTGGGAGAATTGATCGAGCAGTTCGGAAACAGCGCTGGCACGGATGCCCAGGGCACCAACAGCAAGTTGATTACCTTGATCGCTGCCGCATCGGTTCTTGCGACTATCATCCTCATTACCGTCAATTGGATCATTGCCGGCAGCATTACCGGACCAATCCGCGGGATGATCGTTGCCATGGGACGCCTTGCCGCCGGAGAACGAGAAACGGACGTTCCGGGCCTCGATCGCGGGGACGAGGTCGGCCAGATGGCGCAGGCTGTCCAAGTCTTCAAGGACAACGCCATTCGCGCCGAAGGGATGGCGGAGCGGCAAGCCCAGGAGCAACAGCGGCGCGAGGAACGCACGCGGCAGATTGAAACGCTGTGCCAAGATTTCGACCGGATGGTGACGAAGCGCCTGCAAACCGTAGTCGGTGCGGTGGCGCAGATGGAGGGCACGGCACAGTCCATGACTCATGTGGCCGAGGAGACCGCAACCGAAGCAGGGCGCGTCAGCGCGACGGCCGAGGGGGCTTCGGCAAGCGTCAACTCGGTCGCCGCAGCGACCGAGGAACTGACCGCTTCGATCGGCGAAATCGGCTCACAGATGTCCCGCTCTCGCCAAATCGCAGGCCAGGCCGCGAGTGAAGCGGTTTCGACCAACGCCCAGATCAAGAAGCTGGCCGACGCCGCCCAGAAAATCGGTGCGGTCGTGCAGATGATTACCGACATCGCCAGTCAGACCAATCTGCTGGCCCTCAACGCCACGATCGAAGCGGCGCGCGCCGGCGAGGCAGGAAAAGGATTTGCCGTGGTGGCTTCTGAAGTTAAGAACCTTGCCAATCAAACCGGTAAGGCCACTGAAGACATCTCGCAGCAGATCAACGGTATCCAAAATGAAACCGGCCAAGCGGTGCAGGCCATCGAGCACATCGCCAGCACGATTGAGGAGATCAACCAGATTACCGGTAGCGTCGCCGCGGCGGTGGAAGAACAGAATGCGGCGACCAAGGAAATCGCCGAGAGCATTGAGCGTGCGGCCACCGGTACGCGCGATATGTCAGCCAGCATCCAGACTGTCACGAATGCCGCCAATCAGACCGGCAGCGCGGCCACCCAACTGCTGGATTCAAGCAACTCCCTCTCCGCCGAGGCCAGGGCATTGCGCGAAGAGGTGGAGCAGTTCCTGTCCACCATTCGTAAATTGTAGTGCCGGGATGACCCGCAAGCGGTATGGGGCGACCCAGATATTTGCTGTCGCCAACGCTGCTATTTCAGGCGACCCTTGCGCCGGCGCGAGAAGGTCGAGCATTTCCCGTCGACCATCCCGGAAACCTCTTTAGGCGTTCCGATAGCTGGCCGCGACCTCGCAGTAATGCCTCGCCGAATAAGCAAAATATGCCATTTCCTTATCGGTGAGCGCGCGCATCAACTTGGCTGGGGAGCCGGCCCACAACTCCCCTTTGCGAATGCGCTTACCGGGGGTCACCAGTGCGCCAGCAGCGACCATCCCCCCACTCTCAACATGAACGCCATCCATCAGGCAGGCCTTCATACCAATAAAGGCACCGTCTTCCACCGTGCAGGCATGTAATAGAGCCATGTGACCAACCGTCACATCGGCGCCGATGGTGGTTCTGGTGCCGGCTGCCCCTTCCCGCTCATGATTGACATGGATGACGGTACCGTCCTGAATGTTGGTGCGGGGGCCGATCTTGATGGTGTTGGAGTCACCGCGCAGCACACAGCCAAACCAGATCGATGCCTCTGCACCGATCTCGACCGCGCCGATTACGACCGCTGTGGGTGCCACGAAAGCACCGGGCGCAATCACCGGCAGTACCCCCTTGAAGGGCATCACGATTGCGCTCATGGCTAAAGCCCCAGCATCAGACGGATGTTCTGGACGGCAGCACCTGACGCGCCCTTCCCCAGATTGTCGAGGCGTGCCACCAGTACGGCTTGGCCGACTGCGTCATTGGCAAAGACCCGCAGTTCAAGCTTGTCGGTGTTGTTGAGTGCCTCCGGCTCCAGCTTGCCACTGCTCTCGGCATCCAGGACCGACACAAGTGCGGCACCGGCGAAATGGGCGGCAAGAGCTGCCTGCAGATCCGCGGCCTTCGGCTTGCCCGGCAGCGTATCGAGATGCAGCGGAACCGAGACCAGCATGCCCTGGCGGAAATGCCCGACCGATGGCACGAAGATCGGGCGGCGCGTCAGCTTCCCGAACGTCATCAACTCTGGGACATGCTTGTGCGCAAGGCCCAGCGCATAGAGTTCGAAGGCCGGACCGCCGTCCTTGTCGTGGGCCTCGATCATGGACTTGCCGCCGCCGGAATACCCGCTCACCGCGTTGATCGTGACTGGGTAATCGGCGGGCATTACCCCCGCATCGACGAGCGGCCGCAGCAGCGCGATGCCACCGGTCGGATAGCAGCCGGGATTGCTCACCTTCCGCGCCGCGGCAATTCTCTCGGCATGGCCCCGCGCCATTTCCGGAAAACCATAGACCCAGTCGGGTGCCACCCGGAACGCGGTACTGGCATCGAGGATTTTTGGAGCCCTCGCGCCCAGGCTGTCGGCGAGCGCCACAGATTCCCTGGCCGCGTCATCCGGCAGGCACAGCACAACCAGATCAACATCGCCCATCACCGCACGGCGCGCCTCCGGGTCCTTTCGCTTGTCGCCCGTCAGGCTCTTCAGCTCGATGCCCGCAACGTTCTGCAAGCGATCGCGTATGCCAAGGCCGGTCGTGCCAGCTTCGCCGTCGATGAAAATCCTGGCTGATGTCGCCATGTCGCCCTTCCGAGAATGGGGCCGGATTGTGCCCAAAGAAAAAGGGGTGCGCAATGCGCACCCCTTTTGCCAAGCCCAGCGAAGTGATTGGGCTGGTAGACGCGCTTAACGCTTCGAGAACTGGAAGCTGCGGCGAGCCTTGGCCCGGCCGTACTTCTTACGCTCGACGGTACGGCTGTCACGGGTGAGGAAGCCCTCGGCCTTCAAGGGACCACGGAGGTCCGGCTCAAAATAGGTGAGCGCCTTGCTGATGCCGTGACGAACGGCACCGGCCTGGCCCGAAAGACCACCACCGACGACGGTGACGGTGACATCGAACTGGCCAGCGCGGTTCACGATGCCGAACGGCTGGTTGATCATCATGCGGAGCACCGGACGGGCAAAATAGACCGTCACGTCGCGACCGTTGACCGAGATCTTGCCGGTGCCCGGCTTAATCCAGACACGGGCGATGGCGTCCTTACGCTTGCCGGTCGCATAGGCGCGACCCTGGGCATCGACCTTGCGCTCATACTTCGGCGCAGCGGCCGGAGCGGCAGAGCCAGCAGCGGCAACGCCACGGGTGGCGCTGCGGAGGTCCTTCAGATCGGTGATCTTCTGCGGTTCTTGCGCCATGATTACGCAATCCTCTTGTTCTTCGGGTTCATCGCGGCGACGTCGAGCGTCACGGGCGACTGGCCTTCATGCGGATGCGCCGTGCCGGCGTAAACGCGGAGATTCTTCATCTGGGCGCGGCCGAGCGGACCACGGGGGACCATGCGCTCGACAGCCTTGATGATCAGGCGTTCGGGGTGCTTGCCACCGAGGATCTTGCCCCAGGCACGCTCCTTGATACCGCCCGGGTGACCGGTGTGGTAATAGAAGATCTTGTCTTCCAGCTTGTTGCCGGTGACACGGACCTTCTCCGCGTTGATGATGATGATGTTGTCGCCGCAATCGACATGCGGCGTGAACGTAACTTTGTGCTTACCGCGGAGATGGTTGGCGACGATCGACGCCAAGCGGCCCAACACGACGCCTTCGGCATCGATCAGGACCCACTTTTTCACCACCTCGGCCGGCTTGGCGGAAAAGGTCTTCATGACACTTCACTCAAGCGTAATTGCCGTCGAAGGGACCGCCCCTTCGCTCTCGCAGCGGGTGATAAAGGCTGCTCCGCTGTCTGTCAACGGGAATATCGGCGGGCATTGATATTCTCATCAACGAATTCAATGAGTTAATGTACGGTATTTAAATACCCGCAGACATCCATATGGAGTTCTGGACATTTTTAGCCGGGCTGTCAATTATGCTGGAAATCAATAACTTACGGTAGGGATCGGTGCCTGAAGTGGACCTAGCGGCGCTCTCGGATGAGGCGCTGAACCAACATTTCATGCCTAGAATCGCGGTTCCGGACCACGAATCCTGGCTCAATCAGGACCTCGGCACATCTGCCCGGATCCGCACGGCCCTGGCGGCAGAGGGGCGTGCCCGCCTCGATTGCAGATACGGCCCCGGCCCCCGGCAACTGATCGACCTCTTCCCCGCCACCTCGCCCGAGGCGCCTATTCTGGTCTGGATCCACGGGGGATATTGGCGTGCCCTGTCCAAGGAGCATTACACCAATATTGTGCCACCCTTCCTTGCCAGCGGAGCAGCCGTGGCCCTGGTGGGGTATGATCTGTGTCCAACCGTCTCACTGACAGCTTTGCTGGCGCAGACCCGCGACGCCCTGCGTTGGGTGCGGAGCCATGCTGCGGAAATGCAGGGGCATCCAGATCGCATAACGCTTGCCGGCAATTCGGCCGGCGCCCATATCTGTGCCATGGCCTTGCAACATGACTGGCCGCGCGATGGATTTTCGCCAGAAAGCATCCGCGCCGCCGCCCTAATCACCGGCATATATGATATTGCCCCCGTTTTGCGCCTTCCCGTCCAGCAGGAGGTTCGTCTGACGGCTGACGAGGCTATCGGCCTTTCGCCGCTCAAACTTCCCATTTTGAGCAAGGCACGCACGTTGGTGTCGGCGGGTGCGAACGAGCCTGCACTCTGGGTGGCCCAGTCACGCAGCTATCATGAGAAATTGATTGGCGCCGGCGCAGAGAGCGCGCTGATGATCATCCCTGAAAGACATCACTTCTCCATCACACGGGATTTGAGTGACGCGCAGGCGCCGCTAACGGCCGCCGTGACCGAGTTGCTGCACACATGACCGACTACACCCGATCAAGCAACGCCATCTATGACCGCATCGGCAGCGGCTACGATCGCACGCGTCGCGCCGACCCAACACTCGCGGCCGAAATCGCCAAGCTGCTGAATGTGACCTTTCCCGAACCGGTGCTGGATATCGGGTGCGGAACCGGCAACTACACCATCGCTGTTGCCGATCGGCGCGTGGTCACGATCGGGCTGGATCAATCGACGCTTATGCTGCGCCGGGCGCATGTGAAGGAACCACGCCTGTCATGGGTCGGCGGCGATGCCGAGGCACTTCCCTTCGCCGACGGTAGCTTTGCCGGCGCGTTCTGCACCATGACGCTGCATCATCTGCGCGATTTCGACGCCGTCTTCTCGGAAATCGCCCGCGTCCTCAAGCCTGGCGGCCGCTTCGTGGCGTTTACGGCCCTGCCGGAGCAGGCCCGGCAGTTCTGGCTTAACGCCTATTTCCCGGAACTGATGCGCCGCGCGGTGGAGCGTATGCCCGGCCGCGCACGCATCGAGAACTCGCTGGCGACTGCCGGACTGCGCCTGTCGCAAGTGGTGCCGTTCAACGTTCCCGCCCAGCCCGTCGACTTCGTCCTTTATTGTGGCAAGCACAAGCCGGAACTCTATTTCGACGCCAAAGTCCGCGGGAACATTTTCGCGTTCACGGCGCTCGACCTGGGTCAGGAGATCGGCGAAGGACTCGCAAGGCTCGACGCCGATCTGGAGAGTGGTCGATTTGCCGAGATCCGGGCCGGATTCTCGGAGGCGCAAGGCGACTACGTTCTCCTTGTTGCCGAAAAGGCCTAGAACGCCTCGCCCAGAGGCATCAGACGCAGCCCCTTGCGCAGGCGGCGATAAGGCAGCGCACGATTGTCGACGGGATTGTCGCCGGCAGCCGCGACAACCAGGATTTCCTCGGCTATCGGCTGGAAGTCGGCGCGAAAATGGACCGAGCTTTTGAGGGCCAGGATTTTTGCCGCACTCGGATCGACGCCGAGGTGCCGCAACATGGCCTGATCCGCTGCCTGCTGCTTGCGGCTGGTGACCACAATCTTTGTGCCGCCAATACCCAGGAGCGCCATCGGCCCCAATTGCATGTGATTGCCACGATAGAATGGGCCAGTCGCCTTGAAACTGCCGTCGCCCAGGGCCAGCACCTTGAAGCGGCCACGAAATTTCTCAAGGCCCGGCGATCCGCACCACGCGCCGATCCCCCGTTCAAAGCTGCCGTGCAAGCCTGTTTCATGGGCGATGCGGGCCGTCTCGGGGTCGTAGAGGTTGGCAAAGACAGCCCCCTCCGCCTTCAGGCTGACGAGCGATTCAAGCAGATCGACAGAATCCGAATTGCCACCAGCACCCGGATTGTCTTGGGTGTCTGCCAGAATGATCGGCCGCGTCGCCGTGGCTCCCTTGGCCATCGCGTAGCGCACGGCCTCGTCCTTCTGCCAGATCTTCCCAGCGAACTCCCGCTCGGCGGCGTTGACGAGGCCGATCAAGCGATCCGCTTCGCTTTCGGCAAAGGCCGCATCCTCGGCGTAGACCACCACGGCCGGGCCGCATTCGGCGATATCGGCCGGTGGGAAACCGAAGGCAAAGGATGCACTTGCTGCCCGCCCCTGCCCCTCGGCCTCACCAACGACGCGGTAGAGTGACGCGGCCGGATTAATCAGCGTACATTGCCAAGGCAGCGGCACCAGGAAATCGGCACGACGCATTGCCTTGGCAAGCGGCCCATGGCGCAACAGCCGCTCCATGATTTCAGCCGCACGCCCGCCGGTCTCGGCCAGATCGACATGCGGGTAGGTTCGGCAAACAACGAGTGCCGACGCGTGGCGCAGCATGCGCTCGGTCAAATTGGCATGGAGGTCCAGACTGACGACGATCGGCAGCCGTGGACCGACCATGGCGCGAATCCGTTCCAGCAGTTCGCCTTCGCCATCCTCGTGATGCTCCGTCACCATGGCGCCATGGAGATCAAGATAGAGCGCATCGAGCTTGGATTGGCTGCTGATGAGTGCAAGCAAGTCGGCGGCGATCCGCTCGAACGCGTCCTTCTCGACATGGGCCGACGGAGAGGCTGAGCACCACAGAAGTGGGATCAACTCATGGCCGAGCGCCCTGGCTTGCTCGATGAAGCCTGGCAGTGGCAGATTTATGCCCTGGAAAGTCTCAAAAATCGCCGCGCCACGCGTGAGGCCCGGCCAACCATCGGCTTGCTCGAAATCCTGATAGCTCGCCCGTACCGGGGCGAATGTGTTGGTCTCGTGCTGAAACCCGCCGATCGCAATCCGTGCCATGTCAAATGCCCCGGTGGGGCCTCCATCAAATGAGCTGAAGTCACCCAAAAGGATTTTGGGAAGATAATCAATACTTGGCGCCGATAGGCCTTTGTGAAATCCTCGCGACCCGTGAGGATTTGGGGGCAACGACTCGCGATGGGACAAGCACCGATTTTCATGATTGAGGATGTCGATACGGCGACCCAACATGCGGCGACCGCCATTGCCGAAATGGCGATGCGCGAAATATCGCCGACGCCGGGCAATTTTTGCGTCTGGTACAACTACATTTCGGGTTCGGTGCCGGAATTGCGACGCGACCTTGATGCCTTGCTGCTGAGCGGCAAGACTGTTTCCGCCAGCAATATCCAGAATCTGTTCGACAAGTATTTCCGCGAACCCGATGCCGAAGAACGCTTGCATCAAACGGGCGACGATCTTCAGAACACATTGACCGATGTCATTCGCCAGGTCACGCAGGCCGGCCTGGACGCCAATGAGTTCGGCAAAACTCTCACCAAGGCGAACAGTTCGCTGGGCACCGGTCGCATCGATTCCGCTTCCATGAAGGATCTGGTTGGCGAGTTGATTACCGCCACCAAGCTCATCGGCCAGCGCAATCAGGCACTGGAAGCTCAGCTCAAGCAGAGCTCGGCCAAAGTAACGGCCTTGCAATCGCGCCTCGATGCCGCAAGGCGTGACGCCTTGACCGACGCCTTGACTGGTATCGGCAACCGCAAGAGCTTTGATCTTGCCGTGCAGTTCCGAGCGCAACAAGCAACCGAGCAGAAAAGTGATCTGTGTCTTCTCATCATGGACATCGACCACTTCAAGAAATTCAACGACAGCTTTGGCCATCGTGTCGGCGATCAAGTATTAAAACTTGTTGGCACCAAACTGAAACAAGCCATCGGCGGCAATGATAGTGCTGCCCGTTACGGCGGCGAAGAATTCGCCGTGCTGATGCCGCAGACTAAAATGTTCGATGCGGTTGACCGCGCCGACAAATTCCGCACCGGGCTTGGCGCGCATTCGCTGAAAAACAGATCCACCGGCCAGGTCTACGGTGCTGTCACCGTCTCGATCGGTGTCGCACGCTACCGCGCCGGCGAGTCACTCGAAGGTTTCATCACGCGTGCCGACCAGGCGCTTTATCGCGCCAAGAAAGAAGGCCGCAATCGCGTCGTTGCTGAAGCGTCATAACCGGATCAGGCGGTTGCTGACGGCATTGACCCTTTCCCCATTTGCCGGGAAATGGGTTGCCAGCACTTTCGATAGCGCAGCGATCGCCTCGATATAACCCGCCTCAAGCGCACCAGTTCGCACTTTGTCGGTAAAGGCATCAATGATGCCTTGCCATTGCGCCTGATCGACTTTGGCGTCGATCGCTTCGTCGGCGATAATCTCGACATGCCGTTCGGCCACGCTGACAAAGAACATGACGGCATTGCGCTCCAATGTCCGCGCCAGTCCTTGCTCCAGGAAGATCGCGCGCGCGAGGCGTTGCGCAGCAGTATGCAAAACATGACCCGGCGTCAGCCGGTCGCCCAGAGGCGTCAATTCCAGCACCGCCAGCAAGACGATGAAGGTTGCAAACTCGGTGAGAAGGACACGGGACGTGTCGGACCAGGGCACCCATGCCCAGACCACGATCCCGGCCAAGAATGCGCCGATCGTCGAAAGGGCGATGCCGGTGGCGCGATAGTCGCTGGCCCGGCCTGCAATGACGGCGACAAGCTCGGCACGAGAGCGCAACTCGGCCGCCGCGATTGCCGTTTCGATGCGGTTCTGCGCGTCTTTATCGATCACGCCCAGCCTCCTACCATTTGCCACTGGCCCCGCCGCCGCCGAAGGAACCGCCGCCACCGGAGAAGCCGCCACCGGAACTGCCGAAAGAACTCGAACGCGAGGAGGATGGCCCGGTGCTTCTGTCGACATACCAGACATAGCGGTTGCGCTCTTTGTCCCAGCGCCGCCGTAGGCTCATCAGGAGCCCCACCATGATTGCCCCACCAAAGAAGAGAAACGGAATCACTGGATCAGGGACCACGAAGCCGTGGGAGCCGTCATGCGCATAATTCGGCTGCGATGGCGGCTTATACGTCCCATCAAGCGCCGCCAGAATGCCATCCAGTCCCGCCGCAACCCCACCCTCCATGTCGCCCCGCTTGAAATGCGGTATCACATTGGACTGGATGATCGCGTTGGCGGTTGCGTCGGGCAGGCTCCCTTCAAGTCCGTAGCCCACTTCGATGCGCAGTTCCCGGTCCTTGGGTGCAATCAGAAAGACGATGCCGTTATCTTTGCCCTTCTGCCCGATGCCCCAACCACGGCCGAGCATAAGGCCCCAATCCTCAATCGGGCGTCCCATAAGATCAGGCAAGGTGACGACGACGATCTGACCGCCGGTGGCATTCTCATGCGCCTCGATTTTGGCGGAAAGCGCTGTCTCGACTGACTGTGACAGGATTCCAGCAAGATCCACGACACGTCCTGTTAACGCAGGCAACGCCGGCGTTTCGGCACGCGCAATAAATGGCTGACCGGCGAGCAGAAGCACGGCCAAAACCGTCATCCGACAAAGCGCTTTGATTATCGCGACCATTTCCGCATCGCTCCCCCGCCATCATTCGAACGATCTGGCCCGCGGAGGCCCCCCACGGCGACAAACGATTAACGAAGTACTGCCGGTTACCTAATTGCCGCTGGTACCGAAATCGACCGTCGGCACTTCTTGCTTGGCCGGATCGACCTGCAATTGCTGCATTGGTTCGCGATCGGCATAGAGCAGGCTTTTCCATACGACACCTGGAAATGTCTTCAGCTCCGTGTTGTAGATGCGCACCGCCTCGATGTAGTCCTTGCGCGCGACGGCAATCCTGTTTTCGGTGCCTTCAAGCTGCGCCTGCAGGGTCTGGAAACCCTCCGTTGCTTTAAGGTTTGGATACTGCTCAGCCACGACCATCAGCCGGGACAGGGCCGACGTCAGGGCACCTTGATTGGCCTCAAACGCCCGCATCGCCTCTGGGTTCGTCAGCAAATCCGCTGGCAATTGCATGGAGCCGACTTTGGCCCGCGCCTGGACCACGGCCTCAAGGGTCGATTTCTCGAAATCCGCCGCGCCTTTGACCGTCGCGACAAGGTTTGGCACCAGTTCTGCGCGGCGCTGATACTGGTTGAGGACCTGCGCCCAAGCGGCATGGGCACTCTCTTCATGAGTCGGAATTTTGTTGATGCCAGCGAACCCCCAGATCAACAGAACCGCAAGGAGGCCGAGGAAACCTAGGCCGACAAAGCGCATCACATCTTCTCCAATCGCCAGTTCAGGCTTTCCAATGCGGGGGGATTGTCCGCGCGTAATATGGCAGGGCCTCGATGCGCCCGAGCCATGCCTGGACCTTTTCCGGCATCGCCGCCCGCGCTACGCCGAAGCCCGCTGCTCGTTCTTCGGCACGTTGCGCCATTCTCACATAGGGATAGGCGGCATAGTCAGCCAGCCCCAGCTCCCCGGCGAGGTAACTGCCGGTGAGGCACTTTGCCAGGCGATCCAACTCCTCCAACATCTGCTTCTTGGCTGCGGCCGACTTGTCGGGATCACGTTCGGCCGGCGTCAGGTATACCGCCTGCTCCACCAGTTCATTGCTGGCCGCAGCGAGATAATTGTCGGCCTCATTCACCATACGACGAACCGTCGCCCGCGCCTTGATGTCCTTGGGCAGAAGCGGTCGGTCCGGATAGCGCTCCTCGATATACTCGATGATGGCCGAAGACTCCCAAAGGGCGAAACCGTCATCCAGAATGGCCGGCACGCGGCCACGCGGGTTGATCGCCAGGAAAGCCGGCGTCTTTGTATCGTCGTTATCGAAGCTCAGGCGCTTCGCCTCAAAGGGGATGCCCTTGTGTTCCAACGCCAGCCACACCTTCCAGGCATAGGGCGAGCCGGATCCGAAATAGAACGTCAGTGACATGGCGGGTGATCCCCCATTCGCAGGTTACCGTTTGGCCGCAAGGATAGTGGTCCCTGCGGGTCCGGACTACTGCTTTTATCAAACTGCCGTCGCGCAGCGGCAAGTCGCCTCAGATCAGCATTTTGCCATCGTTACCGGGGCGGCCGCCGGGAATGACGGCGACCATCAGGCGCTGCACCTGCTCGCCCTTGCCAAGCGGTAGAATGATCGTCTCCTCGGAGAACGAAGCCTTATCGAACGCGCCGCGCTTTCGATAGGCATAGGGTCGTCGACCGTCAATCACCCTGTCATAGGTTGCGGCCACGAAATCGCAATATTCCGGCAAGCCGAGTTGGTCGAGGTATTTCCCCGTATAGTCCATTCCCGACAACGACGCCAAAATGGAGCCGTCGAGGCGAAAGAAATAGCGCCGCGGTGCCGTCTCGATATCGACCAAGGTGACATAACCAAGGATGAATTTGAACTCGAGCGGCTCGATGTCAGCGGGACTGGGCATAAGGCGCCCCAGGCATTTCTGTTGCCAATAGGCCAGCAGGCGGATCAGGCGCTGGTCCTGCAACGTGTCAATGCAGCTGTCTGGAATGCCCGTCATGGCACTGTCGACGCCCATTCCCGCGGTCTTTCCGTTACCGGGCCATTTTGTGACAGCGGTTGCAGCGGGAGTTGCAAGAGATAGAACACCGACACGGGCGACATATCGCTGACAATGAAACTGAACTCGGCCTCTTCACCGGGTGCCACCTCGATGCCGCTGAAGCCCAACGTATCCTCCGGCTCGTCAAAGCGCTGGATCTTCGGGAAACTGCTCTTCGTGTAGTGCAGTCCGATATATGAGTTCTGGCCAAAGCTGAGGCCGTCGCCATAGGGGGAATGGCGTGTCGTCACTTCGCGGAGCTCCATCTGGTAGTTGCGCCAGACATGCCCGGTGTCGTTGATGACGACCTTCTTCATCGCAAAGGCAGCGACGTGCTGAGAGCCGATGCGATTGCCAAAATCGCGCCCAAAATTTCGGATCGTCAGCGTGATCGCACGGTTGCCGGTTACGCGCTCGACGACGGTAATCGGATCATCCAGCGTGCCCGAACCACTGACGGCGACGAGGTCGAAACCGCCGAGTTCGTCGGAAAAGATGAGGCCTTGATGTGCGATCGGTGCAGCAGGGGTTGCCGCCGGCAGACCGAGCAGCAGAACAAGGAGGCCCGCAAGGCCCAGGAGAGGCAGCCGGACGCGATGCATCCCACCATTATGGCGGCTAGGCGCGCTCCGGCAAGTCCTCTTCCAGGCCGGTCAGATTGTGGCCAACCGTGCCATTGCCTGGGCCAGCTTGTCCCGGGTTTGCTCGATTTCGGCGAGGCGCAGGCGCTGCTCCTCGACAACTTCCGGATCGGCCTTGGCGACAAACTGCTCGTTACCCAGCTTGCGGGCGATCTTGTCGGCTTCGCCAGCGGCCTTGTCGAGGTCCTTCTTCAGGCGGGCGCGCTCCTTTTCCACGTCGATCACGCCAGCCAATGGCAGCAGGATCGTCGCCTCATCGAGAACGATTTGCGCGGCCCCCTTTGGCCCCTCGCCTGCCAGGTATTCGACGCGGTCAATGCGGGCGAGGCGGCGGATCAGATCGCCATAGGCGGCGATGCGCCCCTGGGTCTGGCTTGCTGCATCGCGCAACAGGATCTGCACCTGGGCCGCCGGCGGCACGTTCATCTCGGCACGCAGGGTCCGAATCTCGGAGACGAGGCGGATCACCCAATCAAGATCGGCACCGGCTTGCGCGTCGAGAGACAATTTGGAGAAATCCGGCCACGGCTCGCCGATCAGCAGGCTGGTATTGGCTTCGCCCAGCTGCGGCCACAACTCCTCGGTGATGAACGGCATGAACGGGTGCAGCAGATGCAGTAACTGCCCCAGCACCCAGGCGGTGCAGGCACGCGTCTCGGCCTTCAGCCGCTCATCATCACCCTGGATGATCGGCTTGGTGAATTCGACATACCAATCGCAGAATTCATTCCAGATGCAGCGATAGAGCGCACCGGCTGCATCGTTGTAGCGGTATTGCGCCATCGCCTGGTCGATCGCCTGGGCACAGGCTGCAAGCCGCCCGATCATCCAGCGATTGACCGCGGCCGAAACCTTGGCCGGATCAAAAGACGGGTCTGCCTTGCACTCGTTCATGAGGCAGAAGCGCGTCGCATTCCACAATTTGGTTGCGAAGTTGCGGTAACCTTCGACCCGCTGTTCCGACATCTTGATGTCACGGCCCTGGGCGGCGAGAGCCGTCAAGGTGAAGCGCAACGCATCGCAGCCGTATTTATCGATGATGTCCAGCGGGTCGATGACATTGCCTTTCGACTTCGACATCTTCTGCCCGTGCTCGTCGCGCACGAGGGCATGGATATAGACCGTCTTGAACGGTACATCGCCCATGAAATGGATGCCCATCATCATCATGCGAGCGACCCAGAAGAAGATGATGTCGAAGCCCGTGACCAGCACGTCACCCGGGTAATATCGCTTCAGCTCCGGTGTTTGCGCCGGCCAACCCAGAGTGGAAAACGGCCACAGCGCCGATGAAAACCACGTGTCAAGAACATCCGGATCACGTGTCAGCTCGACGTCCTTGCCGTAATGCTTGAATGCAGCGCCTTTGGCTTCGGGCTCGTCGAGCGCAACGAACACTTCGCCGTCCGGGCCGAACCACGCAGGGATTTGGTGGCCCCACCACAGCTGGCGCGAAATGCACCACGGCTGGATGTTGCGCATCCATTCAAAATAGGTGTTCTCCCATTGCTTCGGCACAAAGACGGTCTTCCCCGTCTCGACCGCCTTGATCGCCGGCTGCGCCAGCGCGTGCGCGTCGCAGTACCACTGGTCGGTCAACCAGGGCTCGATGACAACATTGGAGCGGTCGCCATAGGGCAGCATCAAGGTGTGGTCATCGATCTTCTCGACAAGGTCGAGGGCTGTCAGGTCTTCGAGCACCACTTCGCGGGCCTTGAACCGATCAAGTCCCTGATACTTTGCCGGCACGTTCTCATTGAGCTTCGCGTCGCGGTCGAAGATGTTGATCATTTCCAGATTGTGACGCCGGCCCACTTCAAAGTCGTTGAAGTCGTGCGCTGGCGTGATCTTCACCGCGCCCGATCCGGTTTCTGGATCCGCATGCTCGTCGGCGACCACGGGTATCAGCCGGTCGCTGAGCGGCAGATTCAGATACTTGCCGATCAGGTCCTTGTAGCGATCGTCCTCGGCGTTCACCGCCACGGCGGTATCGCCCAGCATGGTTTCCGGACGCGTCGTAGCCACGACCAGGAAGCGGCCGGGTTGCCCATCCACCGGATAGCGCAGATGCCACAGCTTGCCCTTGGTCTCTTTCTGCACGACTTCAAGATCGGAAATCGCGGTATGGAGTTTGGGATCCCAGTTCACCAGCCGCTTGTCGCGATAGATGAGACCCTGTCGATAGAGGTCGACGAACACTTTGCGGACGGCGTCGTTCAGCCCCTCGTCCATCGTGAAGCGTTCGCGTGGCCAGTCCGGCGACGCCCCGAGACGGCGCAGCTGGCGCGTGATCGTGCCGCCGGACTCACCTTTCCATTCCCAGACCTTTTCCAGGAACTTCTCGCGCCCAAGATCGGTGCGCTTAATGCCTTTTTCACCGAGTTGGCGTTCGACCACCATCTGCGTCGCGATGCCGGCGTGGTCGGTTCCGGGCTGCCACAAGGCGTCCCGCCCCTTCATCCGCTGGTAGCGGATCAGGATGTCCTGCAGCGTAAAGGTAAGGGCGTGGCCCATGTGCAAGCTGCCGGTCACGTTAGGTGGCGGCATCATGATCGTATAGGGCGCCTTGTTGGACGTCGCATGGGCAGCAAAGGCCCCGGACTTTTCCCAGGCATCGTAATGCTTCTTCTCAACCTCGGCGGGTTGGAACGTCTTTTCCAGCATCGCTGGGACAACCTCTAAAATGGCAGTATTGGGGCGTTGGCGGGAGTTATAACGATCCACACGCCCCAGTCAAACGGCCGAAAAACCGCGTTTGGATCTGAAAATGGGCCGGAAGTGAGCGAATTCAGCTCAACTCGGCCTTGCGCGACAGTCGCTCGACTTCACGCCGCACCAGTCGCTCGACAATCTCCTGGAGATGCTCGTCGAGCCAATCCTTCAGCATCGGCTCAATCGCCTGCCGAACCAGCGTTTCGACCAGCAAACCATCGATCGAGGCGTGGCGCGACGTGCTGAGTTGCGGCTTCTTTGCGACCAGTTGTGCCATGGTGGCAGCACTTGCTGCGGCGACAACAGGCGACACCAGATCCCCCTCCAATGGCGCATCAGCAGCACCGGCAGGGGCCACGGCAATCGGCTCAACGGGCTCGCCGTCATCCATCGCGGCATCTGACATCTCCGCCGCAGGCGGCGGCGCAACATCAAGCTCAATATCAGCCGAAGCGTCTTCCGGAAGCGCTGCCTCCGGTTCGGGCAAGGCTTCAGGCTCGGGCAGCGGCTCGGGTTCTGGCTCTGGATCGGGTTCTGGCGGAGCCGGCGGCGCAGGCGCCGGAGCTGCTGCCAGGGGCGGTGCGGGTGGCGGTGCGGGTGGCGGTGGCGCCGGAACCGGCTCGGGCTCTTCCTGCAGTTCGACCACATTGCTGTCGCCGACCACCATGTCGGTCAGTACCAACGCGTCATCATCATCCGCATCGGCGTCTTCAGCCGCATGGCCATTGACCGCCGGCGCCGCAGGTTCTTCCTTCGGCTCGCCGTCTTCGGAGATGATTCGCCGGATGGAGGCGAGAATTTCCTCCATCGACGGTTCTTGATTGCCCTTGGCGTCCGACATTCACCAATCCCTGACCGGGTCACTCTCGCCCGGCACCGCATTTAGGACTGCATAGAAGCAATCGCCATGCCGAACCGAGTCGCCCCAGCTATGCCGGCTATCCTAACGTCTTTATTGGTATTTCTCAAGAAATGGGAAACCGCGTATCCAGTTCCACTAGATATGGCGATGGTGGCCGGGGCAAAACGCCCCGGCCGTTCCATTATTCGACCGACGGACCCGTGCCGATGAACTTGTTTCGAACGTCGTCGTAATGCTTTTGCGGGTCATAGACGCTGACATCCAAGGCCAAATTCTTGGCCGTCAAACGGCCAACTGAGGCCAGCACCTGGTAACGCGCCACGACCAAGTTGGTCTGGGCCTGCACCAGGCTGACTTTGGCGTTGAGCGCTTCAAGTTCAGCGTCAAGGACGTCGAGCACAGTGCGAGCACCAACCTGCTGCTCCTGCTTCACGCCGTCCAGCGCCACTTCGGTCGCACGGACCTGTTCTTTGAACGAGTCGATCTGGGCCACAGCGGTTTCATACGTGCGCCACGCGTCGACCGCACCCTGCTCACCCGCGCGGACCGCTTCGTCGATCTTGCGGCGGCTTTGCTGATAGAGCTGCTTTGATTGCCGGACACGCGCATCGGGAGCGCCGGCTTGATAGAGTGGCACCCGCAAAACACCGAGGACCTGCCCTACATCCTGCGACTGCTCGGGTGAGCTTTGCTCTTCGCTGCGCGTCCATGAGCCTTCGATCGATACCGTCGGCAGCAACTCGGAAAAGGCGACGTCGATGTCGTCCTTGGCAGCATCCGCCTGATACTTGGCGGCAACGACGGCCGGTGAGTTGATCGACTGGGCCACAGCCTCGTCCTTGTTGGCCGGAATGTCGAGCTGGCCTTCCGGCATCTTCAGGTCGGTCGGCTCTTCGCCAATGACCTGACGATAGATGGCGATGGAGGCCGTCAGATTGCCTGCGGCCGCGATGCGGTCTGCGATGGCGCCCTGCAGGCGTGATTCTGCCTGTGCAACGTCGGTTCGGGTGACTTCGCCAGCATCGAAACGGTCGCGTGTCGCCTGCAATTGCTGGCCGATGACGCTTTCGTTGTTCTTGTTGAGCTCCAAGACCGCCCGGTCGCGGACGACCTGCATGTATGCCTGAACCGCCTGCAGCAAAACCTGCTGTTCAGAATTTTCGAGACTTGCCCGCCCAGAAAGAACCCGGTTTTCCGCGGCCGACGTCGAAGATACCGTCTCGAAGCCGTTGAAGACGGGCTGCGAAACCGTCACGTTGAATTCGCGGGAGTTGAGATTTTGATCGAGCAGCAATGGCGTGTTCTGTTCGATCCAGGTCTTGCCGCCTTGGGCCTGCCCCACGACCGTGGGACGCCAGCCACTCAGCGCTTCCGGCACCCTTTCATCCGTCGCGCGCAACTGGGCCCGTGCCGATTCCAGTGTCGGGTTGCTGGCATAGGCTTGCGCCAGGGCCTCATTCAGGTCCACCGCCAAAGCCGGCGTCGCGAAAACGCCACACAGCATGACCGCAAATATCGCTGTCGCCGTATTTCCAGGATTGCGCCGCTGCATGATCCTCAACCGTCCCTTCCCGTTCACTCTTTCAAATCACGAATATCAATAGCGCGGCATGCCGGGCTCGATTTCGCGAGCCCATGCGTCAATGCCGCCAGCAAGATTCAGCGCCTTGTCGAAGCCATTCTGGCGCAACCACATGGTAGCACGGTAGCTCCGCGTGCCGTGGTGGCAGATCATCACCATTGTCTTGTCCGTGCTCAGTTCGCTTGCGCGCTGCTGCAAGTCGCCAAGCGGGATCGAGCGGCTGTCGGATATGCGGCAGATGTCCACTTCCCAGGGTTCGCGAACGTCAATCAGTTGGATGTCGGCATCCGCTGCAATCATGTCGCGCAAACCTGCAGCTTCAATCTCGATGCCGTTCCCCTGCCCCATCGGATCGGAGATCAAAAAGTGAAGGCCGGGGCCGGCTCGAAGCCAGGCAGAAGGGGCGTATTGGCATCGAACAGGATGCGCGTACCCACCGTCCCGGCAGCGCCGCGGGTCACGAGCACAGCGCGCCCGCTGGTGACATTGTTGTCGCGCAGGACCGTGGCCAGCTTGCCTTCCTGCTTCAATTGTTCGAGCAGACGGGCCGGCACTTCAGCAACGGCGCCTTCGATCAGAATGGCGGCATAGGGGCCGCCCTGGGCGTAGCCTTCCTGGAGCGGGCCGGCGACGAGGGTTGCATCGGCGCGGCCATGGCTGAGCGCCGCACGGGCCGCAGCGCCCAGGGCGCTATCGCTTTCAAGCGCTGTCACGGTTGCACCCAGACGCGCCAGCAACGCCGCGCTGTAGCCGCCGGCGGCCCCAACCACCAACACGCGGTCGCCAGGTTGGACGTGCAGGCTTTGGATCAGACGCGCGAGAACCATGGGTTCCATGAGATAGCGGCCATTGCCAACGGGCAGGTCGTCATCGAGATAGGCCCGGGCCTCCAGCGCCGACGGCACAAAGCGCTCGCGCGGGATGTCGACAAGCGCCTCGATCAGACGCTCATCCGTCACCTTGTTGGTGCGGATCTGACCGTCCACCATGAAACGCCGTGCCGCCGCATAATCTTTCGCTGCGCTGGTCGTCGTTGCTGCCGTCGCCATCGTCATACCCCTTGGTCATCCTCAATCGCCGCAGCCAGGGTCGCTGGATTCGACCGTCTGCAGGCGTCACCCGGCCCACGAGTCATGGGGCCGATCATAGGGTCGGTTTATAGCCGCATTGCCGCATTGCGACAAGCAGCCGTACCCCAAACCGGCCGCTTCCGATCCAGGGATAATAGCCCCATTGACCCCGATTCATGCCGAAAAAACAGAGACATGAGGGATTCAATTTTACCGCTTCCGGCGTCGTTCACACCCTTGACCCTGCCCCATGACAGGCTCTATACGTGCGCTCGCCTTTTGGTGCGTCGAAACTGTCCGCACCCGCAGGCCCGGTGGCAGAGTGGCCATGCAGAGGACTGCAAATCCTCGTACGTCGGTTCGATTCCGGCCCGGGCCTCCAAAACGCCCTTTCCAGCCAGTGATTTTGCGATCGGTGTCCGATCCGCGGCCCCGTTGAAGCCGTGGGGCCGACAAGCAAAAGGCCCCGCAACTTTCGCTGCGGGGCCTTTTTTTTAGCCTAACTGAAGCCAGCCGTTACTCGGCGTAGTTGACTTCGTCCGGGGTCGCTTCGACCGGCATCTGGGCGCCGACATACTGCACCAGTTCACCCTGGGCAGCGACGATACGATAACCGGCAAAGGTCTCGAACGACCGGGCCGAAATCAGATCGTCCTTCGACAGGAACAGGTCGTTGGCGGCGTCGAGCAGATCGAGCAGGCCGCGCTGGCCGATATCGAACTGCTGCTGGTAGACGTCCTTGGTCTGCTGGTTGGCATCGACCTGCTTTTCCAGGTTGGCGATGCTTTCCTGCTGCGTCTGGCGATCAGCCCAGGAGACGCGGACGTCTTCCTCGACTTCGCGCTCACGCTGGCGAAGCTGCTCGAGCTGCTCGTTGATGTGCTCCTTGAATTCCTTGGAGCGCGCAACGTCAGCACCACCCTTGTAGAGGTTGTACTGGATGTTGAGGAGCGCAGCGGCGTTGTAGGTGTTGTCTTCGCGGCCATTGGCGTGCTGCGAGGTATTGCCGGTCAGCTGCAATTCGACCTGCGGCCAGAAAGCGGCATCTTCGACGTCAAGTTCGGACTGGGCGACCTGGATGTCGTGCTTCTCGAGCAGCACCTTCGGATTCACCTGCAGACCGCGCGCGACAGACTGCTCGACATCGGCCGGGATCGGCATGTCGGCGGCAGTGGTCACCGGCTCCAAATCACCGGCCGGCTGGCCAACGACGCGCTGGAAAGTGGCTTGCGAGTTGCGCAGGTCACCCTGGATCTGGATGAGGCTGGAACGAGCGGTCGCGAGACGGGCTTCCGCCTGGCGGACGTCGGCGATGTTGCCGCCGCCGAGTTCGGCACGCTTCTGCACGAGGCCGAGAATTTCTTCGTGAGCGCGGACGTTTTCTTCCGCGTTGGTCACGCGTTCAGTGTGACGCAGCACGTCGAGGTAAACTTGAACGGCGTCCAGCGACTGCACCTGGGCTTCGTCCTGGATACGCTCAGCCTGCGAGCGGATGCGGCCCTTCTGGCGCTCAACTTCGCTGTCGATGCGGCCACCGTCGAAAATCGGCTGCTGCAAGCTGACCTGAGCGTTCTGCGTGAAGAGCACGCGGCCATGATCATGCGGCCCCTGGTTCAGCGTCGCGTCCGGATGGTCCACGCCGCCGTTCTCAGAGAATTCCGGGCCCATGTTGAATTCGGCATCGATCTGCGGGAGATACGCACCGCGCGCCTGGCGGAGTTCATGGTCGATCGAGCGGCGGTTCTTGACCTGCTCGCCAACGGTCGGGTTTGTCGTCACGACAAGCTGGATCGCGTCTTTGAGCGACATCGCTTGCGCGCCATTGACACCAATGCCGAAGGCCGTACCAACAACGGCGCCAAGCAGCAGCGCCTTCGTGATGCGCGTCCGCGTAACTTCAATCATGCTCGCTACCCCCAAAGCTGGTCCCGGTCTTCATTGACACCGTCGATTCGGCGCCGGGATGACAACAAGTTTACTCGTTAATCATATTTTAAGGCAATTCCACTCGACCGTTTTTACCTGATTTAGGCACTTGATGCAGCAACTTTTTCTTACCTTTCCGTCATGGCTTGCTCGCGCGCCTTTAGGATTGGTTTCAACAAATACTCTAGGACAGTTTTCTTGCCGGTGAGGATGTCCACTGAGGCGGTCATACCCGGAATAATAGGCAGATCCTGGCCTTCCTTGCCGACGAGAGAGTTCTTGGTAGTACGTAGACGCACCCGAAAATACAACTCTTTCTTTTCATTCTCGATGGCGTCGGCGCTGATGTCCTCCACCGTGCCGTCGAGCCCGCCATAGATCGAAAAGTCATAGGCCGTGATCTTAACCTTTGCCGGCTGCCCGGGCGCGATGAACCCGCGGTCTTGGGGCCGGATATTGGCTTCAATGAGAAGATTGTCCTCAATCGGGACGATTTCCATGATGTCCTGGGCCGGCTGGATGACGCCGCCAATGGTGCGAATCTTGATGTCCTTCACAGTTCCCTTCACGGGAGACAGGACTTCCGTCCGGCGGACCTTCGCACCGGCGTCTTTCATCGATTCCGTGACTGTCGACAGGTCCGTCTGGTGCTTGGCGATCTCCTGTGCGGCCTGCGCGCGGTAGGTCTGGACCGCTTCCATCCCCTTTGACTGGGCCGCCTGCAGGGCTGCCATGGCCGCGGGGCGCTCGGCCTGGGCGTTTTCGATGTCGGCCTGGAACTGCTGGACCTGCTGCTGGCCCTCCAGCACCTCGTTCTCGCCGGCGCCGCCGGCGGCCCGCAGCTTGATGAGGTTGTCGAGGCGCTTCTGCGCCGTGCCGATCAGGCTGCGGGCGGATTTGATCTTGGTGTCGATGGCGCGCACTTCCTGCTGGCGCTGTGCCACTTCGTCGTTGAGCGTCGCCTGCTGCGACCGGAGCTGGGCCGCGCGCACGGTGAACTGCCCCTTTTCGGCTGCCACCTTGTCCGGGTACTTCTCGACCAGATCCTTCGGGAACTTGATATCGTCCGCCGACTTCACGCCGTCGATTTCGGCCTGCAGCCGAGCGATCGCCGCGGTCGCAATGTAAAAGCGCTGTGTCAATTCAGCCAGGCTCGCCACCGCCGTGTCGTTGCGGATGATGAGGATCGGCTGCCCCTTCTCCACCGTCTGGCCGTCGCGGACTTTCATGTCCTCGAGAATGCCGCCGTCGAGACTCTGGATCACCTGGGTCTGGCTGGACGGCACCACCTTGGCCTCGCCGCGCGTGATGACGTCGAGGACCGCATAGTTCGACCAGACGAGAAACACCGCGCCGACGATGAAGATCGCCAGCAGAAGCAGGTGGCTGAAGAGACGCGTGCCTTCCTTTTCGGAAGTAGCCGGATCAATCCATAGGTCCTTATTGGTAATCGACATTTGCGTCAGCCTTCATTGGCGCGGATGCGCCCCTTCATAAGTGCATCGAGCACGCCGGCCTTCGGGCCATCCGCCACGACCTTGCCGCGATCGAGGACGATCAGGCGATCGACCAGGGTCAGCATGGAATTGCGGTGGGTCACCAGCAACATGGTCTTCCCATGGGCGATCTCGCCAAGGCGTGCCTTGAAGGCGTTCTCGGTCGAATTGTCCATCGAACTGGTTGGTTCATCGAGCAGCAGGATCGGCGGGTTGAGCAGCATCGCGCGCGCCACGGCCACCGACTGGCGCTGGCCGCCGGAGAGATAGCGGCCGTTTTCACCGACCGGCATGTCGTAGCCGGAGGGGTGCTGGCGCACGAACTGGTCGACACCCGCAAGCGTTGCGGCACGAATGACGGAGTCTTCGTCCACATAAGGCGCGCCAAGGGTGATGTTGTCCTTGACCGAGCCGAAGAAGAGATGCGGGTCCTGCAGCACGCAGCCGACGCTTTGGCGCAGATCCGTTGGGTCGAGCTGCCGGATATCGACGCCGTCAACCAGCACGGCACCCTCGGTCGGCTCGAACAGCCCCAGCACCAGGCGCTCGATGGTGGTCTTTCCGGACCCGATGCGGCCGACGATGCCGACGCGTTCGCCTGGCTGGATGCGGAAGGAGATGCCGTCGAGGGCCGGAACCTGCGCGTTCGGGTACTTGAACTGCACGTTGCGGAATTCGATGGCGCCTTCGATGATCGGGCGCCGCAGGAAGGTCTTGCCATGCGGCCGCTCGACGGGCAGCGCCATCATGCGGTTGAGGCCTTTGAGCGACGTCCAGGATTGGTGGAAGCGCACGATCAGGCCGGCGATCTGCCCCAGCGGTGACATGGCCCGGCTGGTCAGCATCGATGCAGCGACCATTGCACCGGTCGTCAGTGCCGGCGTGTTGGAGGCCGGGTCGTGGGTGAAGATCTTGTAGCAGCCGACGATGATGACACCGGCAAAAGCGAGGTTCGACGACATCATCACGAAGTTGACGGCGATGGTCGACCAGAAGCGCGAGGTCTTGGCCGATTCCGACGAGGCCGCGACATAACCGTCCCAGTCGCGCTGCAACTGGCCTTCGGCGGAGCTTGCCTTGATCATGTCGAGGCCGTTGATGGCTTCGACCAGGGTCGCATGCTTCTGGGCGCTTTCGCGATAGGAACGCTCGACGGCGCGCTTCATCGGGATCTGCACCAGCACACTGACCGCGATCACCAGCGGGATCAGCACCGCAGGCACGATGGCGACTTCACCGGCGATGACCCAGACGATGATCAGGAAGATGAAGACAAACGGCAGGTCGATGATGGCCGACAGCGTTGCCGAGGTGAAGAAATCGCGCAAGGATTCATAGGATTGGATGTTGCTGGCGAAGGCGCCGGCCGATTGCGGGCCGGATGCCATGCGGATCGACAGCATCTGCTGGAACAGCGCGGATGATACCTTCCGGTCCAGCGACTTGCCGGCCATGTCGAGGAAATAGGCGCGCAAGGTTCGCAGCACGAAGTCGAAGAAGAAGACCAGCAGCACACCGGCCGCCAGCATCAGCAGCGTTTCTTCCGCCTTGTTGGGCACGACGCGGTCGTAAACCTGCATCGAGAAAAGCGATGTGCCGATGGTGAAGAAATTGATCAGCAACGCCGCGACGACGACCTCGAGATAGACCGGCGTATAGCGCATGACATTGGCCCAGAACCAGTTGCGGCCCTTGGCTTCGGTCATGTCCGCCGAGCGGTTGTCGAGGCGGATCTTCGGGCGCACCACCAGCATCTGGCCGGTATAGAGCTCCAGCAGATTGGCAAGCGGGATGGAATGCGAACCGTCCATCGTGTCCGGCGTCGCCACCTCGACACTGCCGTTCTTCGGCACCGAGAGCATGACGCAGGCCTTGCGGTCTTTGAGCAGCAGCACCGCCGGCAATGTCATGCCGTCGACCTTGTCGAGCTTCTTCCTGACCTTGTTGGCGGCGAGGCCGACGCGGTCGGCCGCCCGCAGGAAAAGGTCGGGCGTGAGGCCCTCATCCGAGATCGGCAGGCCGTGCGAAATGGCGGCCGGCGAGCGCGGATTGGAGAAAATGCGGGTCAGGATGACGAGGCAGGAGAGCAGCGGGTCCTCGCGCATGCTGGGACCGGAATACTCGGCCGGCGCCCCGGCGGGTGTTGCCGTCGCAATGGGATTGGCACCCATCTTGAAGCCAGCAGGCAGCGCGCCGGGCGGTATGGCACCTGGGGGTACGGCACCGGAAGGCGCGGCCGCGGGCGGAACCGCGCCTGCGGGATTGGCGCCGGTCGAGGCGGCACTCGGTGGCACAGCACTGGGCTGAACGGCCGGCTTGCCGCCTGCCGCAGCTGCGGCCTGGGCACCGGTCGCAGCAGCCGGGGCTCCCGCAACGGTTGAACTTGGCTTGGCCGCGGGCGGCTGGCCCGGCGCGGGGTTCGGTGTCGGCGCAGGATTTGCCGGCTTCACACCAGAAACCGAAGTTGAGGAAGAAGTACCAGGGGCGGGCGCGCCGGGCTGGCCGGCGGTTGGGCTCGATGACATCAGCTGAAGTCCAATTCTTTCAGGCCGTTCGGCGCGCCTTTTACCATATTTCTGGGCGCGCGTAAGGCCGTGCTATGTGACCCTCGGCACGTATCGGACAAAAAAGAACGGAGGCTGCACCGGGATGTGACGGGGCATGCTGCGGCGCACCAAAGCGTGCATTTCCGGCAACCCCACGGCCCGGCCAGGCCTCCGCTCTCCCCTTCCCACAAACATGCTCGGACAAGAGCTTAGGCGGATTTGGTTAACCGGAGGTTTCAGGACCCCCTAACAAGCCACCCAAATCGCTCAAGAAGCCAGGACAAAGAAAAAGGGCGGGACCCGAAGGCCCCGCCCCTTAACAAGGTCTGACCCGCAGGTTACGCGACGGTCAGATTGTTCGCGATCAACACGTAAGCGTCTTCTTGGATGCCGCCCTGACCGCTTCCGTCATGGACGAAGACGCGATAGCCGCTGGGCTCGTTATTGATCTGGTTGGTGATCTCAGACCAGCCACCGCCATCGAGTTGCACGACGTCACCGTTGTTTCCTTCAATCTTGATCGCATCCTTGGCATCCCAGTTGTCCCCGCCGCTATTTGGGGTGGGATTGAAGCTGCCAGTACCGAAGTCGATCACATCCTGAGCGCTCAGCACCAGCGTTTGGTTGCCGCCGCCCGTCATCCGGACGGTTTCAATGCCATCAATCTGGTTGGCATTTATGGCAGAGGTGAGATCCACCGAGCCAGCGCCGAGCCCGGAGATGTCAAGCACGTCACCCAGGTTGCTGCCGGACAGGTCGTTGCTGGTGTTCGAACCACCATCCACGTCGTGCCCGGTGTGCCAGACGATGACATCATTACCGGCCCCACCGTTGACGATATCGGTGCCGATGCCGCCATCCAGCGTATCGTTGCCGTCACCACCGTTCAGCGTGTCGTTGCCGGCATCACCGAAGAGCGTGTCGTTGCCCGTACCGCCTTCGATGAAGTCATTGTCGGCATCGCCGTGGATCGTGTCGTTGCCACCCTGACCATAGATGTAGTCATTGCCGGCACCGCCATTGATCGTGTCATCGCCACCCACGGTGCCTTCACCCGCATAGGAGTGATTGCCAGTCGTGAGGTTGGCGTAGATGTCGGCGTATTTTGCCGCATCCGTCGTCAGACCCGGATGGTCGAGCAGATACTGAGCCCAACCCGCATCGGCGCTGCCGGCGAAGATGCTGTCGCCGAGGATGGCGTCATTGCCGGCATCGCCATTGATCAGATCGTTGCCGACCGGAGCAACCGTGGTCGAGGTCGAACCACCAACCAAGGCAGCGGTCAGCTGATCGGCGCTGGTGATGGTGATCGGCTGACCGTAATTGTCGGTCACCGAGCCGCCTTGCACGTTGGTCTGGACAGTCCCGTTCTGCAGACTGGTGTTATCGAAGTAGCGCAGAATGTTGAGGTCCGCACCGTTGCCAATACCAATGCCGTGCAACTGGATCCCGCTGTTGGCCGCCATGATGTTGTTCACGGCATTCAGCGCCGGCTGGATTTCAGCCAGGTCGGTGTTGGCATCACCGTCACCGTTGTTGGCGTTGTTATAGGCGGTCGGTACTCCATCGGTCATGAAGTAAGCCAGCTTCTCATAGCTGCCATACGACACGGCTTGGCTGGTGAAGAACGCATTCGTCTTGATGAACGCATCTTCGTAGTTGGTGTAAAGGCCGTTCTGACCGGCCTCAAGATTGTCGATCGCATTGAGCAGCTGCTGCAAGTTGTTGCCCTGGCCGAGATTGTTAAGGGTGATCTCGGTCGTGGCATTGTTGCCGAAGGCGATCAGCGTGACGTTAATCAACCCGTTGAAGCCGTTGAGGCTGTTCGCGAAGTTGGTTACCGCGTTCTTCAACAGCGTCATCTTGCCGTTATCGGACATGCTGTTCGACACGTCGCAGATGAGTGCGATCGAATAGTTCTTGCCCGGCGTCACGACGGTGGTCTTGCCGCCGACGTCGCCGATGAGAACATCGTTGCCGCTGCCACCGACAATGTCGCCATTGTGGTTGCCCGGGGTGTTGTCGATACGATGGTCGGGCTGGCTGCCCGTCTTGCCATCGTTCGTGTTCTCTCCAACGACGATGTAGTTCTGGATCGGCTGATCCTTCGTGGTCATCGTCAAGGTACCGCTCGCCTGGTCCTTGTCGTGGTCCTGCATGGTGTAGGAGACGTTGAAGCTGCCGGCCGCACCCGAGGTCTGGGTGTAGCTGTAGTTGCCGTTCGCATCCATGCTGAAGGTGCCGGTCGGGATCGTGTGCGAGGCGCCGTCGGCGGCGTAGTTCTGGCCGTTGACGGTGTAGCTCACCACGGTACCCGGCGTATCGGCGCCGACATGGTCGTTCGTTAGGACATTGCCGGTCTCCGCCACACCGAAGGTGGTGACAGTGTCGGTGTCGTTGACCACCACGGGCACGTCGTCATCGACGCTGATCTTGATCGAGCCCTGGACGGAGTCATTGTCACCGTCCTTCACCCCGTACTTGAGCGTGAAATCGACGTTGTTCTCGTTGTCGCCATCCGGGTGGTCGATCTTGGCCAGCTGCGTCACGGTATAGGCGCCGCTGGTGGTGTCGGTGAGGACGATCTGCAGCACGGCAACGCCACCCTGCGAAATCGTGACCTTCGTGCCGCCATCAGTGACGGATGCCGAGAAGCCAGCGGGCACCAAAACGTCACTGAACAAGGTCGTGCCCGCACCATCGGCACCGTAATTGTGGGCCAAGACCCCGGTCAGGTTCGCCTGGGCATCGTCACCCGTGCCGGCAGCAAAGGCATTGTTGCCGTTGGTGAAGTTGTCCTCGTCAACCATGACATCGGCATTGGCTGAAACCGTCGGTGCATCATCCATAAAGTGAATAATGAAGGCGCCCGCTGTGGCGCTGGCTTTATCGCCATCGCCGTCGGTGACAGTCGCCGTCAACGCAACCAGGCCCGTAAAGGTCTGGAATTCGTTCTGCGTCGACGGGTCGGTATGGACGACGGCGCGCTGTTGATCGAACGTGACAATCGAGCCATTGAGGCCGAGCACGAAGACGACATCGCCGCCCGCGGTCTTGCCGACAATGTTGCTACCGTCGTTGTAAAGAAGAACGGCGGAATTGGTGAGCGTATCGGTCAGGCCCGATGGCGTGCCGTCGACAACTGGCTTCCCGCTGGTGTCCGTGAGGCTGTAGGCGATCGTTCCGCCATCTGCACCCAATTTGGTCGTGAACACGGAGGTTATATCCAACGGAACCGAATCGATGGCAAGGAACGTTTCATCAACAGCCCCCGAGATGGAGGTAATTCCCGTGCTCACGGTTGGCGCATCATCGTCGATGCCGATGGTGAGGGTATGCGACGCCGCACCGCCTTCACCCGTCGCCGTGACCGTCACCGGCAGGCTGACGTTGTCTTCGAACGACGTCTCTGTCGCCGGGGTTGACGGGTCGTCATGACCCGAATGCTTCACCGGCCCCAGCAGCGTCACCTGATACTCCGCCGTCGCCGCATTCGTGACGACGATATCGATGATCTTCGTGCTGCCCTGGGCATTGGGCACACCGTCCCAAATGACCACATGGCTGGTGCCGTTGCCTTCGACGTTGGCAGTCGTTGGCGTGCTGCCGTCGAGGAACTTCAACGACGCCAGCTGCGCATTGGTGAAGGTGAACGTGATCGTGCCGGGAGCGCCGTTCCAGTTGAAACCGTTACCCAGCGTATTGCGGAAGATCGCTTCGCTGGCCGGGTTCGGCTGACCGCCATTCACATGGCCGCCAACGTCATCACCATTGCCCTGGGCCGTGGTGGTGTTCGGGTTGGCGCCCTTGCCCGTAATGCCGTCTTCATCGACGAGCGCATTCTCGTCTTCGAACGAGGGCGGCGGGGCGTTCTTCAGGTCGACCTTGAACGAGGCCGTGTCGCTGTCCTTATCCGCGTCTTCAACCTTGTAGGAGAAGGTCAGATCCGGCAGGGCCGAGCTCTTGAACTGGGTGAAGTTCCAGGTGCCGTCGGCATTGATGTGCAGCTTGCCCATCGCGTTGGCGGCACCGCCCTGAACCTGGCCCTGATCGTTCAGGTAGATGTCTTTGCCGGCGCCGACATTGTCGTAATTGCCGCTTTCGCCACCCAACTTGATGCCGACCACTTTGCCCGGCTGATCCGCGCCAACGAGGTCGTTGGTCAGGACGTTGCCGCCATCGGTCAGCGTGTTGAGGGCCGAGATGGTCAGCTTGCCATCGTCGGTCGCCTGTACCTGGTCATCGTCGACCAGGAAGTGGACGGTGACCGAGGTCTTGTCGTTATCGTTGTCGGTGAGCACGACCGGAATGTCGAACTTCACTTCGCCTTCGATATTGCCGTCGCCGCTGTTGGTGTTCTGGCTGGTGCTGTCCTGCATCAAGGGCTGGAACAGCTCGAACTCGACCGTGTTGCCCACGATCTTGATCGTGAACACCTTATGGGCGTCGTCCGGGATGCCGTCGGCATAGCCGAAGACCGTCTTGCCGCCATCGGAGGAGACCATGGCGATCGGCGCGCCATCCGAACGACGCAGGCCACTGCCATTGTCGCCATGAATGTTGATGTTCAGCACGTCGATGCTGAGGCTGCCGCCATCGGCACCCGGCGAGACGTTGAGATTGGCGATCGACTTCACGCCACCGACGGAGTCGTCGGTTTCCGAACCCTGGTCCTTGTTGCCTTTCGGCAGCCAGTCTTCGTCGACATAGCCATAGTCGTTGCCGTGGGTCTTCGTACCCTGGCTGCCTTCGGGATTCTGGTTGGTGTAGCTGCTGAAGGACAGAGTCGGGGTGTCGTCATCGATCTTGACGTTGATGTTGCCAGTGACGCTGTCGCCGTCGTTATCGGTGACCTTCACCTTGAACTGCAGATCGATGTCGTTCTCGTTGTTGCCGTTCGGATGATCGAGCGGCTTCAGCAAGGTGACGGTGTAGGTGCCGTCGTTGTTGACCTTCACGGTGAGGGCCGGGTCGGCAAGGTTGCCGGTATGGCCGATCAGCGTGTCACCAACCTGGGTGAACTGCAGGACCGGACCGTCGCCGGTCAGGCGCGGGGCCTGTCCGTTGAGCGACAATTCGATCTTGCCCGGACCATCGGTGCCGAAGTCGATGCTGAGGTCGCCATTGGCCACCTTGAGGCTGGGCGAAACGTCGCCGGTGCCGTTCGGGTTGCCGCCGGCAAGCGCATCTTCATCGAGCGTGACGCTGCTCGAATTGTCGATCGAGGGACCGTCATCATAGAAGACGACCTTGCTGCCGATATTGGCCGACTTGGTCGCGAAGTCTTCGTCGCCGTCCATCGCCGCCACGGTGACGACCAACGCGCTGTCGTTGAGGCCCTGGCCTTCGTCGTTGCTGCCGGTGTTGCCGTGATAGATCGGCTTGTACTGGGCAACCTCGAGCTCGCCATTCTGGTCGATCGTGATCGCAAAGACCGCCTTGCCGGCATCGACACCAGCGGCCACGCGGCCGACGACGACATCGCCTTCGGTCGTCAGAACGATGTTCTGAACGAAGCCATTGGCGTCCTTGTAATCAAGGCCCGAGTCAGCGTTCGGCCCAGAGGCACTGACGCTGAAGATAAGGTTCTGACCCTTGCCATCGGCGCCGTAATCGACATCGACGTTGACGACCGAATCGCCGTCCTTGGCGTATTCGATGATCGGGCCGGCGTTCGACACGTTCACCAGTGCCTGGGGCGCGGTGAAGTTGTTCTGGTCGTCGCGCTGGTTGCCAGCGGACTCGTCGATATCGACGGTGCCGTGATAGTCGGTGCTGAGGCACATAATGGGCCCGTCATCGACCACCTTCACGGTCAGGCCGCCATTGGCCGTCGTGCCATCGCCGTCCTTCACCGTGTAGCTGAAGCCCAGCTCTTGCAGGATGTCGCCGATATTGACCGTGGATTCGACGCCGTCGCGGTTGTCGAAGCCGTCATCCTCGGTGTCGTCATGGATGAAGTTCTGCTTCAGCGTGAAGTTGTATTCACCGGTAATATGGTCGACGGTGATCTTGAATTCCGGAACGTCGATGATCCACAGGCCATTGACGAGGGTCGCCGCAACGCCAGCAAGGGGACCGCTGGTCAGCGCGAAGGCCGTGATCTCACCCGGGCCGTCACCGTTATAGGAGAAGTTCAGGAAGCCATGGGCGAACTCGCTGTTCGCATTGGCATCCGTGCCGTCCTTGGCCGAACCGCTCTGGTCCAGGCCCTTTTCGAACACGGTCGCGCAGGCGTTCGAGGTCTCCGGCGCGCTGTCATCGACGCAGATGTCGATGCAGGTTTTGATCGCGTCGTGATCCTTGTCCTGGATCTTCACTTCGAACGGCAGGTTGGTCATGCCGCCGTCATTGTCGAGCGGACCATACTGCGTGAAGGTGTAGGTCGCCGTGTGAACGCCATTCGAGACGCTGGCATTCGGGTCCAGCACCAGGCTGAACACCGGCAGATCGCCATCGTCAAAGCCGTTGCCGTCTGTATCGACATAACCCGAGATCGTGGTCTTGCCGGTGCCGGCATCATAGACTTCGTTGAGCACGACCGGCTTGCCGCCCTGGGTCATCTCACCGCCGGTGAAGGCGATGTCGACGCCCCCCGGCGCCACCGAACCGTCATCGGCGCCGAACGTGTATTTGAACTCGCCGCTGATCAGATGGGTCGGCTTAATTTCCAGGCTGATGTTCTGGACATAATAGTCGCTGTCATCGCTGAAGCCGCCGCCCGGACCCGAGGTGCCCGGCAGTGCGGTGAAGCGCAGTTCGTCGAAGCCGCCCGAGACGGTCGGGATGGCGAGGCCGAACTGGCCGTTGAGATTGTTGGCCGTGAAGTCGCCCTCGGCAACCTTCACGCCATCCTTCCACGCTTCCCAATGGCCCTGTTCGTTGCCGACATTGCCTTCATTGGAATAGAAGCGCGAGAGCTCGACCGTGGCCGAGAGGGCCAGCTGCGGGCAGGCATCGGTGCCGATCTTGACGATCAGCGTTTCCGAGGCACCCAGGCCGCCATTGGCCGTGTGGTCATAGTTGATTTCGTCGAAACGGCCACCGCTGCCGCCGTCTTCGCCGCTGACGACGCCATAGCCGACGCCGTTCTGTGAGAAGAGCGAGTCATCAGGCTGGGTGTTGCCGTTCTCGTCCTTGACGGAGATTTCGACATGGAGCCAGCCCGGCGCCTGCTGGCCCGGTGCCAGGGTGACCATGCAGGTCTCTTCCGAGAGGCAGCCTTCGTCCTGCTCAGCAACGGCGCGCGAAACGTCGGTCTGGCAGACCGGGCATTCGCCATTCTCGATCGACGTGGTGTGCGGCGGGCAGATCAGCTTGGGCGCATCGTCGTCGACCAGGAACTGCAGGGTCGCCGGCTTGATGTCGCCATCGGCATCCGTGACCTTGACGCCGATCTGGATGAGGATGTCGTCCTCATAACGGTTCGTGCCGTCATCAGCTGTATCGCCGTCGTTCGTCGCCGTGCCGTCATTGTCCTTGTGGAACAACGCCTGCTGCAGATCGAAGCTGAACGCACCGGTATCCTTATTGAGGACAACGGTGAAGACATCGGCCGCCGGATTGCCGGCAACGCCCTTCAGCGTCTCGCCGACCCAGACCAGCGTGACGGCATCGCCATTCGCGGTCTTCCAATCGGTGGCTACAGCCGGACCGCCATTGGTCAGGCCGGGCACGTTGAAGCTGAAGCCGCCCGGGCCGTCGGCCCCGAATTCGGCGATGATCTGGCCGGTCACATGCGTGCCGCCCTTGCCGTCGCCATTGTTGCCGGTGCCGAACGGCGCATTCTGGTTGTCCGGGCTGGTATCATGATCCTGATTGCCCGGAACGCTGTTGCTCGGCGTGGTCAGATAGTCTTCGTCGACATAGCCCTTGTCGTGGCGGAAGGTGCCTTCGCTGCAGTATTCGATCTTGCAGATCGTGGGGCCGTCATCCTGCACGATGACCTGCAGCGGCGCGTCCACATGGTCGCCGTCGTAATCGGTGCCGCGGAAGTTGACGTCGACGCCGGTCTCGGAACCTTTCGTGAAGATCTGCAGCGACGGGGTCGAGTCATCCGAATTGGTCGGATCCGGCTGGTTGATCTGATGAATCTGCACCAAAGCGAGGTCGCCGCTCTCCGGATTGACGTGCAGCACGAACACTTCGACGCGTTGCGCATCCTCTCCTTGGCCGACATACGCATAGCCAATAATCGTGTTGGCATCGGTCTGTTCAGCCAAGACGCCATAGACGATGCCGTTTTCGGTGATGGTCCAGTTGGTCAGACCACCGTTCAGCGGTGCGTCGGCCGAACCGATATAGAGCTGGAACGCCTGCGCGTTGGTGTTGCCGTCGCCGGTAAAGACGGTATGCCCGGCTTCCGGGTTGCCCAAGGCCTTGCCGTCGGCACCGAAGGAGACGGTGAGCTTCGAATGCGCGATGCCAAGGATGGAGGTGTCTGCAGGCAATCCAGCGCCGGCCAGCGATTCAGCCTTCAGCGTGCCATAACCGTCCCAAGGATTGGGATCGTAGTTCTGATCCACGTCATCTTCCGGCTGCGCTTCCTGGTCGGAATCCGGGTCGTTCCACTGCTGGCCACCCGACTGCACGCCATCGGTTTCGTCATGCACGATGTCCGTGTCGCTCGGGTGAATTTCGGTCGGGACCCAAGCCCAGGTACCGCCTTCGCCTTCACCTGTATGAACCCACTGATAGCAACCGGTCGAGCCCAACGAGGGCGTATCGTCGACATCCTGGAACACAAGCGCATCGGCGGGGACGGGGGTCACCGAACCATCGGAATCCACCACGAAGAACGGCACACCGATATCGAGAATGTCCGAGATGTCGCCGGCCGCGTCCGGCGTACCGGGGACGTTATCGATCACGCCATAGATCGTGAAGTCGACGTCAAAATTGTCACTGCTGTTGAATTCACGCATCGCGATCGTGAAGACGATGACCGCCGACGCTTCTTCACCGTCACCATTCAGGTAATAGGCGACCAGCGTCTCGCCATAGCTGTTGTCGACGGTCGGATCCGGATCGGTATCCGGCTTGCCTGGCAGGACAATGTAATGGAGCTCATTGCTGTGCGACGTCAGGTTCATCGCCTGAAGCTGGTCGATGATCGGCGTGCTGCCGCCATTGACGAAGCTGAGATGACCCGGCGCATCGGCAAAGAAATTGACCGACACGACCGCGGTAACGGTGGTCGGCTCGCGGTCCTGGTCGACGCCATCGACATCATCTGACAGGCCCGGAATCTTCGAACCGTCTTCGTGATCGCCGGTGTCGAACGGATCATTGCCGACGCCCTGGGGGTAACCATACCAGGACGGCGTGCTGCCGAGCTGGTCATAGAGGTCGTTCACGACATGCGAGGGATAGGGCTCGAGAGCCTTGGCAGCGAACGACGAGTCGTTGCCTTCAGCGCCACCCAGATCATCTTCATTGACCGCATTCGGCTTGGTGATGTTGATGACCAGGGGCGAGGTGTCTTCCTCATCGGCTTCGATGATCTCGACGTTCTGGCGCTGGATGAGGTTGTAGTTGAGCGCGGTCGGATCGAGGCCACCCACCGCATTGAGGCCGTCGATGCCGGCATTGGGGTCGAACGGGGCAAAGAGGCCGCCGTTGTTGTCGGCGCCGGTACCCTGGTCGCCGGCACCCGGGCCAGCGGCCGTCTGGATGTCGAGATTGGGATCGGTCGAAGCGAGCACCGCGGCGACGTCAACCGCCTTGCCATCATTGCCGATGACCGAAATTTCGCCCTGGCCGGTCGCATCGGCATAGCCGACGAGGATGACCGTGATGTCGCCAACCTTCACCGCCAGGTTGCCGTTGTCGCCGAGGCGCGCCACCAGGCCATCGGTCGGGAACGGCAATTCCACCGTCTCACCCGGGGTCACCTGAATGCGGACGACATTCTCGCCCTGCGGCACCTGCACCTGCACCGGCGTACCGGATTGGGTGAGTTGCACGTGCTCCACATCACCTTCGTGGATCGCCGAGGCGGTGTTGACGTCGGTGTGATTGGTGGTGGTGTCGGTGGCCATAGCTCGCTCCAATCGGTCGTTAACCATGAGGAGGGATGGCGGAAGATTATTCCTTTATCGCGGAATAGTTCCGCATCCCCTGACTGATGGAGTGACAATAGGAGCGTCCAAGGCCAGGCTCAACGCTCGCTCTTGGCCGATCTATATACGATCGTGTGAGCGAAAATGTTTTTTGGGAAAATTTGGAATAAAATCGATTTGTAAACGCACGGAATTGTCACGACTTGCAATCTGCAAGCGGTGGTTGCGCCCCGCCAGGGCCGGGCACAATCACCAAAAAATCAAGCGATTTCAATCATCAGTACATAGGCCAGGTCACCCTCTGCCCGACGCAGAATCGGACAGATGTTGGCCTTGGCCATAATCAACCTACCCGGGCGGAGACAGACGATCCGCGCCGGGTAAACTTGGTTTCTACCCTGCGCAAATTGCTCGACAATTTGTCCCAGAGGTAACGAAGATTTAACCTGGAAATATTGGTCGAGGGGCTTACCAACAAGAGCGGATTCGCCGAGGCCCAGCCACTTTTGCGCAGCCGCATTGGCCTTCAGCATGACGCTCTGACCATTGGCCACGAAGGCGGGAACAGGGCAGGCGTCGGCGATCAGCGAGGCGGAAACGCCCTGCCCCGACATGGATTGCTGACGGACGCGGTCCTCGAGATCGGAAATCTGCTGTTTGAGTTCGGCAAGGCATTGCGCGCGGACTGTCGCCGAGAAGTTGCCTTCATGATTCGTCGCCGTTGAAAGCTCGTCGACCAGCTGGTTGAGGCGCACCCGGCGCCGCGCGGCGGCCTGTTCCAGCGCCGCCCAAGACGCTTGGTCAAGCTTCAGCGAGTATCGCCTGCCCCGGTATTGCACCACGCGATGGACGAGTTTCGGATCGGGCAGCGCTTTTGCCAAAGCTGCCGCTGATTCACGTTGCAACTCCATTCGTCGTAACCCCTTACTTACTGACGATTCGGGCTGTGACCAAGCTGTGGCACGCGGTAAAATTGAAAACTTCAGCGCGGCCAGCTTCCCCGCCATAGGCACACACTGCAGTGTGACACATTTCCGGGGTGGTTGACTAGTGCCTCATTTATGCTTTCAGCCAAGCCTTCCAACTGGCTAGAATAGCAAAACTTTCTGCCTTGGGGGTTTGGTTATGCCTTTTGTGATGCGGGACGGAAATGGTCAGGTGGCGGCCATCTTCCGGGAGATGGCTGCTGGCGCGGAAGAATATCTTCCGCCGACCCACCCTGCCGTTCAGGGTTTCCTGCAACAACATGCCGGCGGTCAGGTGGCGACGGCCGAGAAGCCGTCAATGGTGCAGTCGGATCTGGACATGATCCGCGTTTATGAGGATCTGACGGATATCCTGCTGACCAAGAATGTCGTGATGCTGACCGATTTCCCGCCGGCAGCCCAAGACAAGCTCATGCGCCGGAAGCGCCTGCGCTCGTCGCTCAGCCCAATCACCGAATTGCTGGATGGTGCCGACGAAGAAGGGCACGAACTGCCCTAGGCACCCGCGTCGCCGCCGGTTTCAGCCGATGTGGTGTTCGACCGAAATGCTGAGGCCGGGAGAATAATAGAGCTTCGTACCGTCTTCAAAGACCCAGTACTGCAGCCCCTTTACCTCGATCCCGCCATCCGTCACGTGTGACTCAGCGATACCGCTTTCGAGCAGACGCAGGTCGGTCACGATGTTCAGGCAAGGATCGTCACCCTCATTGAGGATCACGATCTCGCCGTTTGCATCTGGCAGCAGGTCGGCCAGGTTCAGCGTGAACTGCGCCCCAGCATCCTGGGTCGCAGCATCAGCTCCGACGATATGGTCTTGGTTTGCGTCAATCTCATTCATGGCTGCGCTCATCCCTTTGCGCTGCAAAATTTAAAATACTGCATAAAAGCTAATCGAATCGATTCCATACCGCAATCCCCGCATGGCAAATCGGCAGGCATGCGTTTTGTTAATAAATGACTTTATAAATATCCACTAATATATTGATAATAAATAATAATAATGACCATACATTGCAGTAAACTATTGATTAACCATACCTCTAAAATGTGAGCTTCCGGCGATTTTTAAACAAATGCCCGATGCTGCGAGTTGAATTTCGCCCCCAAACAAGACCATTGTTCTCAATCAATTGGAGGGAATCGGCCGGCTTGAACAAGCAATCTCAGTCAAACGCCCGCCCGGCCGCCCCGACCGAACCTGGTGCTTCACCAGGGCAACCCGCGCCGTCGCCGGAGGCCCGCAGCCGCCGGCACTTTGCGCCCTGGCAGAACCAAGCCTTGCTTGTGGCGATGCTGGTTTCAACATTCGTCGCGATTTTGCATGTCTGGGCCCCCGACTCCCTCGAGCGCATCGAGCGGATGGCGCTCAATTCGCGCTTCCTGCTACGTGGGACGGAGACACCGAGCGGCGACGTCGTGGTTGTTGGATATGATGAGGCGTCCAACAAGGCTCTCGGCCGCTGGCCGATCAGCAGGCGCCTCATTGCCCAGGCCATAGACCTAGTCGCAGCCGATGGCGCCAAGACGATCGCGATGGACTACCTGTTCATCGAACCAGAACGCGACCTGCCCCAAGACGTTCGAACCCGGCTCAGCGACCTTGCCAAGTCTTTACCCGCGGACAGCCCCGGCGCAAATCAAGCCACATCCCTGCTCGCCTCCGATAGCGCCGACCAAGCCCTGGCGCAGGCGATGAAACGGGCCGGAAATGTCCTCCTCCCGTTCTCCTATTCCCCCGACAGCGGCAGCAACGAGACGCCAAACTGGATCGTACCGTGGCACTATGTTCGGACCAAACCAGCCTGCGACGCCACCAACACGATTCAGTTCAGCGACAAGATGCAATCACCCCTGCCTTCGCTTGCAGCGGCAGCTGTCCTCGGGGGTAACGTTAACGTCGACAATGACATCGACGGTTCACCGCGATCAGAATACCTCGCCACCTATTTCGACGACGATTGCTTTCCCTCACTGACCGTCGCTGCTGTGGCTCACTTCCTTGGCGTCGACTGGCAACAAGTCCGCATCGACCTTGGCGCTGCTGTCTCGCTCGGGCCAGATCGACTGATTGAAATGGACCCCGGCAATTCCGTCGTCGTCAATTATTTCGGCGGCGAGAGTGCATTCAAGACGGTTTCCTTTTCGGCCCTCCTGTCCGGTACCGTTGACCCTGCGACGTTCAAGAACAAGCTGGTACTCTTCGGAACCAACTATCAGGGCGGTTCGGATTTCGTCCGTTCGCCCTTCGATAACGAACTCCCAGGCGTCGTTCGCAATGCGGTCATGGCAGAACGCCTGATCCACGGCGGGAACCTGTTTCGCCCGGATTGGAGTGCCGCCGTCAGCCTCGTGGCCGTGTTCCTGCTGGGCGGAATGAGCGCCTACATGGCCCGGCGCTTGCCGACCGGGTTCGGCGTCGCCGGCAATGCCGGGCTGGTATTGGGCTGGTCGGTCGCAACCTATCTCGCGCTTTTTCCCGGCGGTATTTGGATCAACTGGCTTTATCCGGTCCTTTCCGTCGTTCTCAATGCCGGCGTGCAGCGTACCATTCGCAATGTGAGCGACGAACGAGAACGCCGTCGCGCCGAACAAAGCCTGCGCGAAAGCGAGGAGCGATACGCCCTTGCAGCGCGTGGCGCCAATGACGGGCTGTGGGATTGGGACCTCATCAACAACAAGCTGTTCACATCAGCCCGCTGGCAGCAGATGCTGGGCCTGCGCGCCAGCCGCCTCTCTGGGCAGCCTGGCGATTGGTTCGACCGCGTGCACCGCGACGATATCGACATCATGCGTGCTGCCATCGATGCACATCTGAAAGGCAGCTCGACTCATTTCGAACAAGAAATGCGCATGCGGCATGCCGAGGGCAACGATCGGTGGATGGCCATCCGCGGCATGGCCGTGCGGGACGCAACTGGTCGTCCGACGCGATTTGCCGGGTCGATGACCGATATTACGGCGCGCAAGAAGGCGGAACAGGATCTGCTGTTCAATGCCTTCCACTCGCATCTCACCAAGCTGCCGAACCGCACGCTGTTGGTCGAGCGCACCGAACAGGCCTTGCAGCTCTGGGCGAAGGATTCCACATCCGACGTGGTCGTCGCCATTTTGGATATCGACCGCTTCGGGCATTACAATGAGACGCTGGGCCAGAAGGTCGGCGACGATATTCTGATTACCCTCGCGCGCAATCTCGAGGAACGGATACGACCAGAAGACACGCTGGCTCATCTGGGTGAGGACGAATATGCCATCACCCGCTTTATCGCCGGCAATGTCGAAGAGGGTGTCGAAGAACTGATTGTCATGCTGAAAACTGTGCTTGGCCAGCACATGGAGATCGGCGGCCGTCCCATCGAGATCGAAGCATCGATCGGTTATGTCCTTGCCTCCCAATCAGCTGGTGCTGCTGGCGACGAGCTCATGCGCGATGCCAATCTGGCGCTCTATCGCGCAAAGGCCCAGGGTCGCGGCCAGGTGGTGCGCTTCGAGCCCAGCATGCATCAGTCGGCCATGAAGCGCTTCGGCTTGGAAGCAGATATGAAACGGGCCATAACCGCCGGCGATCAGTTCGAATTGTTCTATCAGCCGATCATCGCGTTGGACGACGGGCATCTTCACGGCTTCGAGGCCCTCATCCGGTGGCGCCACCCGGAACGTGGCCTCATCTCACCTGTCGACTTCATTCCACTGGCCGAAGATACCGACATGATCATCGATATCGGCCGCAAATCAATCATGGATGCGGCACGCCAGATTGCCGCCTGGATGCCGGCGGAAGGTGATCCGCCACAGATCGCCGTCAATGTTTCCGGCAAGCAGTTCGCCGCGGTCGGCCTGGTCGATGACATCGAGCGTGCGATTAAAGTTGCCGGCATCCCGCCGCACGCCCTCAAACTGGAGATTACCGAAAGCCTGATCATGGACAATCCGGAGCGCACGAATGAGGTCCTGCGCCGGATCATCGCGCTGGGTTGCAAGGTCTCAATCGATGATTTCGGTACCGGATATTCGAGCCTCAGCCATCTGCACAGATTCCCGTTCCATACGCTGAAGGTCGATCGCTCCTTTGTGATGCGTATCAACGACAGCCGCGAAGGCCTCGAGATCGTCCGCGTCATTTCCAGCCTGGCGCACATCCTGGAACGCGATGTGGTGGCCGAGGGTGTCGAAACCGAGGAACAGGCGACCGAATTGCGGCGACTGGGAATCCAGTTTGGCCAAGGGTACATGTTCGCCAAACCGCTGCCGGCCGGTGAAGCCTCGGTCTTTCTCGCCCGCAATCGCGCCAAATTCCAGCGTTGACAACATCGGTCCACCGCGTCGTCGCATAACTGAAGCGGACGAAAACACGCTCTAAACTGGCCAACTCGACAGCTCAGAGAACATCATGCCGGTTAAGCTTGCGGAAATCATTTTCACCCTGAAAACCTTCGTCGGCGGCATGGCGGCGTTGTTCATTTCGTTCGCGCTGGATTTGGAGCGCCCGACCTGGGCCTTGTTGACGGCCTATATTGTCGCGCAGCCGTTTTCCGGCATGGTTCAATCAAAGGCGCTCTATCGCGTGGCCGGGACGATGGCCGGCGGTGCTTTCGCGGTGCTCAGCCTGGGATCTTTTTCGTCCGAACCGGAGATCCTGATCCTGATACTGGCGAGTTGGCTGGGGATCTGCGTCTACTGTTCCCTCGTCAACAGAACGGCGGCCAGCTATGCGTTCATGTTGGCCGGCTACACGGCGGCGATCATCTGCTTCCCCAGTGTCGAGGCGCCCGGCGCCATCTTTGAAACGGCCATCGCGCGTTGCGAGGAGATCACGCTTGGCATCGCCTGCGCCGTCATCACCAATCAGCTGATCTTTCCCCGGCAATCCGGTAGCGCTCTGCAACAGCGCCTGCAGGTCTGGATGCAGGATGCCGCCAGTTGGTGCGCCGATGTCCTGCGCGCGCGAAACGAGGGCCAGCGGGCGCGCGATCGTGACCGCCTGTTGAGCGACTCTCTTGCCATCAATGCCCTGCGTGAACACGCCATGTTCGACAGCCCTGCCCTGCGCAATGCACAGGCTTGGATCGTGACACTGCAGCGGCGCATGCAAGGTCTGATGGCGGTGCTGGTGTCGATCGAGGATCGGATGACCATGCTCGGGGTCAATCGACCGGATCTGCTGCAACAGATGCAGCCGCTGCTCATGCGGACTGCCGCCTATATCGAGCCTCAGAGGGAAGACGATCCGACCCGCGACGCTCTGCTTGGAGAAATCGAACGCCTGACTACCCCAGACACCAGTGTCGCTCGGGACCCAGACCTTCTGCTGTTCAATACGCTGGTGACTCGCCTCGGCGACCTTATCCGAATTCATGACGAAATGCGGGATCTGATGCGACGTGTGCGCAAAGGCAAGCGCGCGCCCGTCAGTGCCCGCCCGCTTGCCCTTCATGCCGACCATCTGATGGCGGCCTTGGGTGGGGGCGCGGCGGCGCTATCGATCGTCCTCTGCAATACCTTCTGGATATTGACTGCCTGGCCCAGTGGCTCGGGTGCGGTCATTCAAGCAGCCGTCATATGCGCCCTTTTCGCTGCTGCCGATAATCCTTCCGCCCTCGCCCTCAAATTCTTGACCGGCACGGTCATCGGCGTCACCGCTGCTGCAGTCTACGTCCTTGTCGTACTCCCAGCGATCGACGGTGCGCCGCTTCTCCTGGTCGGCGCCTTGGCCATCTTCTACTTGCCGACCGGGATTCTGCTCGGCATGCCTAGTCGCGCGGCCGGTGTCTTGCCGGCCATTCTAGGCTTCACGGCCACGGTCGGCTTGCAGAACAGCGAGAAACTCGCGTTCGCGAGCTTCATCAACGAGGCGATCGCTCTGGTGTTGGGCATCACCGTGGCCTCCAGCATTCTGCGCTTGTTCCGCTCCTTCGGCGCCGATCTCGGCATCCGCCGTCTATTGACGGCGACCAAGCGAGATTTGGCGCTGATCGCTGCCGGGGCACTCGATCGGGAGACTTTTGAGAGCCGCTTGTTCGATCGCCTCAATACCCTTCAGGCGCGACGACAGGCAGGTGTCTCTGCCACCGACCAGTCATTGCGGGGTGCATTGGCTTCGCTCAGGGTCGGATTGAACTTCTACCTCTTGATCGAGGCGGAACCATTCCTGTCCGACGAGGCAAATGAGGCTGCCCGCTTTGCCCGTGCGCAAGCGGCCAAGTTGCTGCGACGGCGCCGCCCGCGGCCTGAAGACCTGCATGCGACAACGTCGGCAATGGCCGATGCCATTGACGTGCTGGGTCGGACGGAAGGTTCACCCATGGCGATGCAGGCGATTTTGGCATTGGGCGGCGCCCGTTTGCTGTTCATGGCCCATGCCGACTACTTCTCAAACATCGAGCGGTCGCCGGTCACGTCGGCACCTTCATTGTCCGGAGCCCTGTCGTAATGATGAAGGAAATGGATATCGCCGGCGTCTTCATCACACCCGTGCTCGGCTGGGCCTTGCTGGCATTGCTGATCAGTTGGATCCTTGCCAGATTTCTGGGCCGCTTTGGCGTCTACCAATGGGTATGGCACCGGCATCTCTTCGATCTCTGCCTCTATGTTGCCGTCTTTGCGACCATCACTTTCTTCGTTTCAAGAACTTAGGTCATCGCCATGCGCGCTCAATTTGCCAAGTTTCTCGTCACATTGGCTTTCGTAGCACTGGCAGTTCCCTGCGGCTGGTATCTTTGGGACTATTACATGGATACCCCCTGGACCCGCGATGCCCGTGTCAGGGCGGATATCATCCAGATTGCACCGGACGTCGCGGGCATGGTCTTGGATGTCGTCGTGGTCGACAATCAGGAGGTCAAAGTGGGGGATCTTCTTTTCACGATCGATAAGGAACGCTATCAGCTGGCACTCAATGAGGCCAACGCCACGCTTGCCAGCCACAAGGCCCAACTCGCCCAGGCCCAACGCGATCTGGCGCGGGTCTCAAAGCTCAGTACCGTTTCCGTTTCGGTGGCCCAGCAGGAGCAGTATCGATCGGCGGTCGACGTCGCTGCCGCCGAGGTCCAGGCCGCCGAGGCCGCCCTCAATACTGCCAAGCTCAATCTGGCTCGAACGGAAATCCATGCTCCCGCCAACGGCTTTGTCACGAATCTTCAATTGCGGCGCGGCAACTACCTCAATGCGGGAACTGCTGCACTTGCTCTAGTCGATCGCGATTCCTTCTATATCTCAGGCTATTTCGAGGAGACGAAACTGCCGCGGATAACTATCGGCGACAGCGTTGAAGTCATGCTCATGGGCGTCACGAAACCGCTGTCCGGCAAGGTTACGGGAATTGCGAGCGGTATTGTCGATCATGAACGCAGTTCCAGCCCAAACCTCCTGGCCAACGTCAATCCGACTTTCACCTGGGTGCGTCTGGCCCAACGGATTCCAGTCAGGATCGACTTTGACTCCGTGCCAGATGGGGTCAAACTGGTGGCCGGACAGACAGCGACGGTGGTCGTGCAGGAGCCGGACGGAAAATGAGCGGATTGCGTCAAAGCATCGAACGCGGAATCGATCAGGGACTGGGCCGGGAGGCAGCCGATCTGGTCATCAAGGACACGCGCTTCCTCAATGTCGTGACCGGCGAGATCGCCAAAGGCGATATCGCAATCTGCGGCGACCGGATCGTCGGCACCTACGAAAGCTATCGCGGCAAGCGCGAGATCGATGGCCGCAAGTTCACGGTCGTGCCGGGCTTCGTGGATTGCCATCTCCATGTCGAATCCAGTCTGGTCGGCCCGGCCGAATTCGATCGCTGCGCGCTGCCGCGCGGCACGACGACAGCCATCTGTGATCCCCACGAAATGTGCAATGTCCTCGGCCAGGACGGGCTCGACTTTTTCCTGCGCAGCGCCGATCAGACAGCCATGGATCTTCGCGTCCAGTTGTCCTCCTGCGTACCTGCGACCCATCTCGAAACGGCCGGCGGGCGCCTGACAGCAGCCGACCTTTTGCCCTATCGAACGCACCCCAAAGTTATCGGTCTGGCCGAGTTCATGAACGCGCCCGGCATTTTCCACAAAGTGCCCGAGGTCATGGACAAGATTGAAGCCTTTTGGGGGCAGCATATCGATGGCCACGCCCCTCTGATGAAGGGGTATGAGCTCAACGCTTATCTTTCCTGTGGCATTCGCAACTGTCATGAGACGACAAGTGCCTCGGAGGCGTGGGAGAAACTTCGCAAAGGGATGCAGGTATTCATCCGCGAGGGCAGCGCATGCAAGGACCTGCATGCGCTGGCCGAAATCATCAGCACCACCACAGCGCCGTTTCTCGGCTTCTGCACCGACGATCGCAATCCGCTCGACATCGCGCATGAAGGGCATATCGACCATCTCGTGCGCGGCGCCATCAAGGCCGGCGCACCGCTCACGGATGTATACCGCCTGGCGTCCTGGTCGGCGGCACGCGGCTTTGGCCTATTCGACCGCGGCCTCATCGCGCCTGGCCAGCGGGCGGATCTTGTCCTGCTAAACGATCTTGAGACATGTGACGTCGCTCAGGTCATTGCCGGCGGGCGCTGGGTCGACGACGCGTTGTTCGACACCCGGGTAATGCCCAAGCCGGTCGGCTATAACTCGATCAAGCTCGGCAAGGTCGATGCCGCGGTCTTTCGCGTACCGGCAATGGGACCGACCGGCCCCGTCATCGGCCTGCGCGAGGGCCAGGTGCTCACCGACTTCCTCGTCCTTGCCCTGCCCTATCGCAATGGCGAGCGATTGGTGGATCTTGCCAATGATGTCATTAAGGTCTGCGTCCTGGAGCGCCACGGTAAAAAAGGCACGGTCGGACGTGGTTTCGTTAAAGGACTGAAGCTCCCGCGTGGTGCCATTGCTTCCTCGATCGGCCATGACAGTCACAACATCTGTGTGGTCGGCGCCGATGATTCCGACATGGCCATCGCCGTCAATCGCCTGATCGATCTGGGCGGCGGGTTCGTCCTCGCGGAAGGGGGAAAGATCCTGGCCGAAATGCCGCTGCCGCTGGCCGGTCTGATGAGCGATAAGGATTTCCGCACCGTCGCACGTGAAATTGAGGCACTTCGTCACGCTGTTCGCGATCTTGGGTGCCCGCTCGCCGAACCGTTCCTGCAGATGGCGTTCCTGCCCCTGCCGGTCATACCGCATCTGAAGATCACGGATCTCGGGCTCGTCGACGTGGATAAGTTCGAGCTGATCGCCGCCTGAATTGGCATGGCCGTTCCGCGATTTCTGGCCCTTGATCGGGTCGGCCAAAGGACCTAGATTTCACACCAACTGGTGAATTCTACGAGGATTATGATGGATTTCCGGCAGGGCTTCGTCGACACAATCGGCAATACGCCGCTCATCAAGCTGAAGAAGGCGTCGGAACTCACCGGCTGTACCATTCTTGGCAAGGCTGAGTTCTTGAATCCCGGCGGTTCCGTCAAAGACCGCGCGGCGCTCGCCATCATTCAGGACGCCGAGGAAAAGGGACAAATTCGCCGCGGTGGTTTGATCGTCGAAGGGACCGCCGGCAATACCGGCATCGGCTTGGCACTGGTCGGCAATGCCCGGGGCTACAAGACCCTCATCATCATTCCCGAGACGCAAAGCCAGGAAAAGAAAGACATGCTGCGCTTGGCCGGCGCCGAGCTGCGGGAAGTGCCGGCACTACCCTACAAAGACCCAGGCAATTATGTCCGCGTCTCTGAAAGCGTCGCCGAGGAATTGAAGGAGAGCAATCCAAACGGCGTCATCTGGGCCAACCAGTTCGACAACGTCGCCAATCGGAAAGGCCATTACCGTACCACGGGTCCCGAGATCTGGAAGCAGACCGAGGGCAAGGTTGATGGTTTCGTTTGCGCTGTCGGCACGGGCGGGACGCTTGCGGGGATTTCCATGTTCCTGAAAGAGCAAAACCCCAACATCAAGATCGGCCTTGCCGACCCGGAAGGCGCCGCGCTCTACAGCTATTTCAAGACCGGCGAATTGAAATCCTCCGGTTCGTCCATTACCGAAGGCATCGGCCAGGGTCGCATTACCAAGAATGTCGACGGAACGCCGGTTGATTTCCCCTTTCAGATTCCCGATGCCGAAGCCCTGCCGATTGTCTTCGACCTGTTGCGCGAAGAAGGCCTGTGCCTGGGTGGTTCCAGCGGCATCAACGTCGCTGGCGCCATCCGGTTGGCGAAGGAACTTGGACCGGGCCATACGATCGTGACGATATTGTGCGACTTCGGCACGCGCTATCAGTCGAAGCTGTTCAATCCGGCGTTTTTGCTCTCAAAAGGCTTGCCGACCCCCGGTTGGCTCTAGTTGTAACACATCCCTCCCCCCACTATGATCGGCGCCAAGCAACCAGAAGCGTCGATCGGGATGGAAGAGCTATTTCGTCAGGACTCCTACCTCAGGAGCTGTGAAGCCGTCGTGACGATGAGCGGGCCGGAAGGCATCGCTCTCGATCGCACCGTTTTTTATCCCACCGGCGGTGGTCAGCCCGGCGACATCGGCCGGCTGACTTTGGGCGATGGCAACAGCATAGACATCATCGATACCCGCAAAGGCGCGGCACCGGGCGACATCCTCCACATCCCTGCCGAAGCAAGTGCCCTCCCCGAAATCGGCGACAGGATAACAGCCGCGATCGATTGGGAGCGGCGACACCGGCTGATGCGCATGCATACCTGCCTGCACCTCCTGTGCTCGCTCGTCAAAGGCGACGTGACCGGCGGGCAGATCAGCGACGGCAAAGGCCGTCTCGATTTCAATCTGCCGCCGGAGACCACCCTCGACAAGGTCACGCTGACCGACGCCCTCAACGCCGTGATCGCCGGCGGTCATGATGTCGTACCGCGCTGGATTACCGACGACGAGTTGGCGGCAAGACCTGAATTGGTGCGCACGATGTCGGTGAAACCGCCGAGTGGGCAAGGCAAAGTCCGCCTGCTCGACATTGCCGGCATTGACCTGCAGCCCTGCGGCGGCACACACGTGCGTAATACGTCTGAAATCGGCCCGGTCGAAATCGTCAAGATCGAGAGCAAGGGCAAGATGAACAAGCGCGTCAACATCGCCTTCAAGTAAGCACGGATCCGCTCATGACCAGCCCCTACGCCAATCCGCAATTCCTGGTGTCGACCGAATGGCTGCACGCCAACCTCAACCAGCCGGATCTGCGCATCGTTGACGCGACATACTATCTGCCGATGCAGAACAAGAATGCACGCGCCGAGTATGACGCGCGGCATCTTCCGGGCGCGGTGTTCTTCGATATCGACGATATCGCGGACAAGGACACGACCTTGCCCCATATGCTGCCTTCGCCTGAGAAGTTTGCCTCACGCGTGCGAAGGCTCGGGATCGGCGACGGCAACCGCATCGTTGTCTATGACGGCACCGGCATGATGAGTGCGGCGCGCGTCTGGTGGATGTTTCGCATTTTCGGCGCGAAGGAAGTGGCAATCCTCGATGGCGGCCTGCCGAAATGGCTTTCTGAAGGCCGGCCTGTCGATGACAACCAACCCAGCCCACGGGAGCGACATTTCAGCGCCAGGCTCGACAACACGCAGGTGCGCTCGAAAGCACAGATGCTGGCCAATATCGACAGCCGGCGCGAACAGGCATTGGACGCGCGCGCCAGCGGCCGTTTCAACGCGACAGAGCCCGAGCTATGGCCGGGCCGGCGCTCCGGCCACATTCCTGGCGCCAAGAACCTGCCCTATACCCAATTGCTGAAACCGGATCAGACCTTCCACGATGCAGATACGCTAAAGGCCAAGTTCGAGGCCGCGGGCATCGATCTCAAGAAGCCGGTCATCACGTCCTGCGGTTCTGGAATCACCGCCTGCGTGCTGGCTTTGGGCCTTGGCTTGATCGGCCATCGGGATGTGGCCGTCTATGACGGCTCCTGGGCAGAATGGGGCCTGCCAGGCGATACGCCGGTCGCTTCTTAAGCGCTATTTGTTGACGTGGCTGACGTCTGCTTGCGCCAATATTTCGATATTGGCGCCCGGCACGATGATTCCGGCAATGAACGTGGCCCGAACCGGATAGGGCGCGTTGAAGAACTTGGCATAGGCCGCGTTCATGCCTTGAAAATGCTCTTCGCCACTCAGGAACACCTGTACCTGGACGACGTCATCCATGGTAGCGCCGGCGGCCTCAACCGATTGCTTGAGATTGCGTAGCGTTTGCTCGGTCTGCGCCTCTATCCCGCCATCGACGATCGAGCCGTCGCCCCGCGATGGAATGCTGCAGACATAGAGTGTTCCGTTGGCAACAGCGGCCAGTTCGACCGGCGACTTGCCGCGCGGAAGGCCGGTGTCGATGACTTTTCGCATGGGATGAATCCTAAATCAGACCAGATCGCGCTTGATCACTTCGCGCCAGTTTCGGCTGGCGAAACGCTCGTTGTTCTCAAAGGCATCAAGCTCCGCCGTCATGATGAAATCATCAGCGGTCGACGTCATGCGGCACGTCACGTCGATGCGAATGTCCCAGCCCGGGCGGGACTGAATGTAACGCTGCTTGCAGATGTATGAGGCGCAGAGCGGGTCATTGGGGGCGATCCGCAACTCGCGCCTGATGTTGTGCAAGACCTCGGTTCCGATATCATCAAAGCGCTGGCGACCTTCGCCGAAGACGCCCTCGCCGTCCGTCACATAGGTGATGGCACCCTTGACCAGATCGAGTGTCACCTCACGCGTAACATTTCCGGCCGGCGTCACCTGCGTCATTGGCGTCGCTGGACCTGCGGCCGGTTTACCGAACGGCTCGCTTCCATCCGTCGATTGCGGACGGCGATGTGGCAGTGACAGCCGACTGGCGCCGGCGATGATGCCCAAGGTGACAACCTCCGGCGTCGGCCAGATCAACGGCCAATAGGCGCTGGTCAATGAGATCCGAATCCGGTGACCGGCCGCGAAACGGTGCCCACACGCACTCAACGCCAATTTCAGGCGATAGCGCTTGCCGGGTTCCAGGGGCGTCGGACTGGCATGGCTGTCGCGATGCGTCAGGTTGATCACCTGATAACTCACGCGCAGTGATTTGCCGTCGGGCGCCACGTCGCACAAGCGGGCGCAAAGCTGGGCCACCGGCTTGTTGCTGGTGAATTCCAGATCGAGTTCCGGCGCACCAAGGACCTGGATCGCTTCCTTGAGCGGTTCGGTATCGAATACCAGGGCACCTACGTCATCCAGCCGTTGATCCGCCGGCAATTCGCCGATGCACCCAGCACCCATCCATTCGCCGCTTGCCAGCCCGACATGTTGCGGCGTGCAGAGCCTCAAGCTTTCCTCGCTGCCGGCAATGGAACCAAGCCCATCCGCGTTGAGATAGAGCACCTCGGGTGCAATCCCAGCCGACGGATAGACCGCTTCGGCCACCCAGTGACCGGGATGCGTCGTCCGCGTCGTTTCGGGCGCCGTGTAATCCTGCATCCACGCGCGCAGCATCGGCCCCTTCTCGGCACCGTTCTGCTCACCCTTTAACCACCGGTCCCACCAGGCAACCGCATCCTGCAGGAAGCCGATGGCCGGCCCCGGCGTACCATCTTGCGGATAGATATGAGCCCAGGGTCCAATGACGCCTTTGCGCGGCACCTTGAGGTGCTGCAGCATGCGCGGCACCGCATTTGTATAGGAATCGACCCAGCCGCCGATCAGATAGACCGGCACCTCGATCGCATCCCAATCCTCGCAAACCGATCCGTGCTGCCAATAGGCGTCGCGGCGCTGATGCTTCAGCCACAGGGCGGGCCAGAAGGGCATGTTTTCCAGCCGCTCCCGCCACTGGTCGCGCCAACCAGCACCAACCAGCTCGGGATCTGCCGGCCGGCCTTGATAGGCCAGCATGATGGTGCCCCACCACAGATTGTCATTGAGCAGACATCCGCCCATGTAATGGATGTCGTCGGCATAGCGATCGTCGGTCGAACAAACCGACAGCACGGCCTTCAGGGCCTTTGGCCGCCGCGCAGCAACCTGCAGGCAGTTGAAGCCGCCCCACGACTTGCCCATCATCCCAATGTTGCCGTCGCACCATTTCTGCGACGCCATCCAGTCGATGACCTCAAGCGCGTCGTCCTGCTCCTGCTTCAGGTACTCGTCCCACAGCAGGCCGTCGCTTTCGCCGGAACCACGCATGTCGACGCGCAGCGCCGCATAGCCATGACCCGCAAAATAGGAATGCATCGGCTCGTCGCGCGCACGCGTTCCGTCACGCTTGCGATAGGGGATGTACTCAAGGACCGCAGGCACGGGTTTACCCTGGGCCGATTCAGGCAACCACAGGCGGGCGGCCAATCGGCAGCCGTCCTTCAGCGTGATCCAAAAATGCTCGGTGACGTCAACTTTCTGCGGTAACTCAACGGCTTCGGCCATTAGAAAAAGCTCACTTAGCTTTGGCCTGCCGTTTCTGCAGCAAGTTGGTCAACCAGTCCGGATCCATTTCCGGCACGGAAGACAGCAGCAACTCGGTATAGGCCGGATATGGGGGCGACAACACCTTGGTCTTCAGGCCCTGTTGTACCACCTTGCCCTGGTTCATGACCACAATCTCATCAGCGATGGCGCGGACCGTCGCGATGTCATGCGTGATGAAAAGATAGGAAATGCCAAATTCCGCCTGCAATCGCAGCAGCAGCTTGAGGATTTCCTCCTGAACGATCTGATCCAGCGCCGAGGTAACCTCGTCACAAATGATGAGATCTGGCTTGGCGGCCAATGCGCGGGCTATGCAGACGCGCTGCTTTTGTCCACCCGACAATTCGCCCGGCAGACGATCCATATAGCTGTCATCGAGCTCGATCATCTTGAGGAGCTCTGAGATGCGCAACTCCAGCTGCTTGCCCCGCAGCCCGTGATAGAATGTCAGCGGCCGACCGATGATATCGTAGACCCGGTGGCGCGGATTGAGCGCGGTATCGGGGCTTTGATAGATCATCTGGATGCGGCGCAGGCTCTCCTTGTCACGCTGCGGTAGCGCCGGCGGCAGAGCCGCGCCATTGAACTTCACCACCCCTTTGCTCGGCGGCAACAAGCCCGTGACGACCCGCGCCAAAGTCGATTTGCCGGAACCGGATTCACCCACGACGGCAACGGTTCGGCCACGCGGCACAGTCACGGAAACGTCGTCGAGAATCTTGACCGCGTTGCCATAGGCAGCATCGATATGGTCGACCTGCAGGATCAGATCGTCGGTACTCGATTCCTGCTTGGCCAGCTTGCGGACCGCCCAAAGCGATTTGGTGTAGACTTCCTTCGGCTCCGCCAGCATGTCGCGCGTCGGCGCTTCCTCGACCAGCTTGCCATGCCGCAGCACCATGATGCGGTGCGCCATCTGCGCCACCACAGCGAGATCATGGGTGATGTAAATCGCCGCCGTATTGAACTCTTCCACGATGGACCGGATCGACGCCAGGACTTCGACCTGGGTCGTGACGTCGAGCGCCGTGGTCGGCTCGTCAAATATGATGAGATCCGGGCGACAGGTCATCGCCATCGCGGTCATGACGCGCTGCAGCTGACCGCCGGACACTTGATGTGGATAGCGCATGCCGATGGTCGTCGGATTGGGCAAGCGCAGGCGGCCGTAGAGGTCCTGGGCATCGGCGATGGACTCAGCCACGCCACGCACACCATGCTGCGTCTCGGTCTCGATCGTTTGATCAATCAGGCGATGGGCGGGATTGAAAGCGGCCGCTGCGCTTTGTGCCACATAGGAAATGCGCGAGCCGCGCAGTTTGCGCCGTTCTTCTTCCGATGCCTTCAAAAGATCGATGCCGTCGAACATGACCGAACCGCCGTTGAAGCGGCAGCCGGGCCTGGCAAACCCCATTGCGGCAATGCCCAGCGTCGATTTGCCGGCGCCGGATTCGCCGATCAGCCCCAACACCTCGCCGCGACGCAGGGTCAAATCGACGCCTTTGACGATCTGATGCCAGACGTCGTCGCTTTCGCCCTCGATCATGATGCCGCGCATCTCGAGGAGGATTTCCCCCTTCGCGCGCGCCGGCCGACTCATATTTTCATTGGCCATCGCGCAACCCGCTCGTCTTGTTGAGGAACCAATCGACAATGAAGTTGATCGCAACCGTCAGCAGCGCAATGGCGCCGGCGGGCAACAGCGGCGTGATATCGCCATAGGTGATGAGCGTGGCATTCTCGCGCACCATCAACCCCCAATCCGCGGTTGGCGGCTGCAGGCCAAGACCCAGGAACGACAGCGCGCTGATCGTGAGGAATACGAAGCAATAGCGCAGGCCGAACTCGGTCACCAATGGCGGCATGATGTTCGGCACGATTTCGCGGAACACAACCCAACTGATCTTCTCGCCGCGCAGCTTGGCCGCCTCGACGAAATCGAGTGCCACCACATTCATGGCGACGGCGCGCGTCAGGCGGAAGACGCGGGTCGCGTCGACAATGCCGATGACAAGGATGATGTTTGTCGCCGTCGGCTGCTTGAAGATGGAAAGCACCATCAGCGCGAAGATAAGGCTGGGAATTGCCATGACGGCGTCGACGATGCGGCTGATAATCTGATCGAACCAGCCCTTGAGCAACGCACTTAGAATGCCAAGCAGGCCGCCGGAAAAGAACGCCAGCAGCGTCGCGGCGAATGCGATACCCATGGAATTTCGCGCGGCAAAGATCATGCGGGTCAGCATGTCGCGCCCGAGCTGATCGGTGCCCAGGTAATATGGCGCCTCCCAGGGCAGGAAGGCGTCGGCAAGAACCTCCGCCTCCTTGAACGGGGCAAGCAACGGCGCGAACACGGCCAGCAGGATATAGATCGTCACCACGATCATGCCGAACCACGCCGTCAGCGGTGCCTTGCGCAACTCACGCAATGCGGAAGCGACCTTGGATCGCCGCGCCTTTGGAACCTTCTTGTCCATCACAGCTTCAGCCATGCATCAACTCCTTGATCCGCTGGCCCGCATCAGCGCGGATGCAGCAGGCGCGGATTGGTCGCGATCGAGATGATGTCGGCGACCAGGTTCAAACCGATATAGGTGACGGCAAAGATGAGCGCACAAGCCTGCACGACCGGCATGTCGCGGGTTCGCACGGCATCGACCATCAACTGACCGATGCCGGGATAGGTGAAGACCGTTTCCACGACGACGACGCCAACGATGAGATAGGCAAGATTGAAGGCAATGACGTTGACGATCGGCGCCCAGGCATTGGGCAGGGCGTGACGCAGGATCACACGCGATTTGCTGATGCCCTTGAGGCGCGCCATTTCGATATAGGGGCTGGCCAGCAGGTTGATGATCGCCGCACGAGTCATGCGCATCATGTAGGCGACGATGACGAGCGTCAGGGTCAGCGACGGCAGGACGCATTTGTAGATCCGAACGAAGAATTCGGTGTCGGCATCGACCGACGCCAGGCCCGGAAACATGCGGAACTTCACGGCAAAAAACAGCATCAAGATGTAGGCCATGAAGAATTCCGGCATCGAGATGGTCGTCAACGTCACCGAATTCACCACTCTATCGAAAAGCGAATTTCGATGTAACGCCGCAAGAATACCCAATCCCAACGCCAACGGGACGGCAATACAGGCGGTCATCAGCGCCAGGAACAACGTATTGGCGAGGCGCGGCATGATGATCTCCGCTACCGTGCGCGTGTAACCGACCCGGCTGGTATAGGACTTGCCAAAGTCGCCCTGAACGGCACCGACGATCCAATTGCCGTAGCGGACATAGGCTGGTTTATCGAGACCGATCTCCTTCTGGAAGGCTTCGACCGTTTCAGGCGTTGCGGACTGGCCGAGGATGGCCTTGGCAAAATCGCCGGGGAGCAACAGCACCATTACGAAGATGACGATCGAGACGATGAAGAGCGTCAGCGCTCCAAGTCCCAACCGGTGCAGAATTGTGCGTGTAATCGGATGCATCGCGCCCCGCTGCCGATGGCAGCGCCCCTCTGCTCAAGCATTCCCCAAGATCGGCGAAGCCGTCTTTCGAAAAGAAGAATGGAGCCGGGACCGCAGAGGCCCCGGCTCCAATTCCACTTAGACGTGGATTAAGCCATCCACCAGCGCGAGCAGATCTTCATGCCGTCGACGTCCCAGTTCGACAGCAGATCGCCGTGCGCCACGGCCTTCGAGTTAGCCGAGACGAAGTTGTTGAAGACGATGTTGATCAGGCCACCATCGTCATGCACCAACTGCTGCATTTCGGCATATTGCTTGGCGCGGATGTCGGAATTGGTTTCCGAACGGGCCGCGACGAGCAACTCGTTGAAGCGCGGGTTCTTCCAGAACGTGTCGTTCCAGGGGGCATCCGCGGCATAGGCCTGGGTGAACATCCAGTCGCAAGTCGGACGGCCGTTCCAGTACGAGGCGCAGAACGGCTTCTTCAGCCAGACCGCGTCCCAATAGCTGTCAGCCGCTTCCTGGATGACGTTGATGTTGATCCCGGCCTTGGCCGCCGTTTCCTTGAACAGGGTGGCGGCGTCGACCGCACCGGTGAAGGCCGCGTCGGAGACGGAGAGGTCGACCGTGAGGCCTTCCTTGCCCGCCTTCTTCAACAGTTCCTTGACCAGGTCCGGATTGAAGGTGTGGATCGGCTCCGGGTTGATCGCGTATTGGACGCTCGGTGCAATCGGATTGTCGTTACCCGGGCTGGCGTAACCATGGAACACCTTCTTGGCGATTTCTTCGCGGTCGATGGCGTTCTTCAGAGCGTTGCGGACGTCGGGATTATCGAACGGCGCAACCTGTGTGTTCATAACGAAGATGTAGTGGCCATAGCCGGTCACTTCATTGACGGCAACGTCCGGGTTCTTCTTCAGGAGGTTGACGGTCTTCGGATCGCAACGATCCATGAAGTGGATCTCGCCCGAGGCCAATGCATTGGTACGCGCGGCGACGTCGGCGATGACCTTGATTTCGACGTCATCGAAATAGGCTTTGCCGTAGAAGCCGTCGTAGCGCTTCAGCTTGGCGCCGATGCCGGGCTCGAATTTCTCGATCGAATACGGGCCGGTGCTGATGCCGGACTGCCAATCGACAGTGCCGTCGGCCTTCATCGGCATCGTCTTCAGGTGATAGTCACTGACATAGAACGGGAAGTCGGCATTGCCGCCCTTCAGCGTGAAGACAATGGTGTCACCGTCGGCCTTGATGTCCTCGATCGTGTCGACGACGGACTTGGCGGCCGACTTCGAATCCGGACCCATGTGATGCTTATAGGAAGCGATCACATCTTCGGGCGTGACCGTCTTGCCGTTGTGGAACGTGACACCTTTGCGCAGCTTGAACGCCCACTTCTTGGCGCCTTCCGACGGCTCGAAGCTCTCGGCGAGATCGCCGACGATGTTACCGGCCGGGTCCATTTCCGTGAGGCTGTTGCCAGAGGCGCCCCAGCCGACCGTACCAGTCATCTGATCAGGATAGGTCGCCGGATCCAACGAATCCGTCGTGGCGCCATGGCCCAAGCCGATCTTGAAGGTGCCACCCTTCTTCGGCTCCTGCGCGTAGCCGGCACGGCTCAAAACACCGGTGGCCAACGCGGTCGATACACCTAGCGCCGCAGCGCGGCGCATGAAATCACGCCGCGAGACACGCTTGGCAAAAGCGGCCTGCTGCAACTCTTCCCATTGATTCATTCTTGTCTCTCCCTAACGGCCGAACCGACCGACCCCATGCCGAGCGGCGGCAAACCCTGTTGAAATGGGCCTGAACTCACACGGTGCAGGCTCCGTTGCTTTCTTCTAGTTAAGACATCATGTGAGCGCTGCCGCAAGAAATCTTGATGAATTACGACATCCCATCATTGCTATGCGACACAATGGCCGGATCGCGAAGGATTTTTTCAGGCGACCCTCCTCTGCTCGGCGCTCACGGCAGCGCCGATCGCAGCGCAACAAGCGGCGAGCTCGCGCGCGGCCGCTGGCGACAAGTGCACGAGGCGGAGATAAGTGTGTGGAAGCCCGTAACCACAAGTATAACCACACGGTATGCCAGCATGACGCAGCCGTTCAGCGAACATTTCGCCATGCGGCAAAATCGGGTCGAGTTCCGCGGTTGCCACGAAGCCAGGTGGCAATCCGGCAAAGGACTTGGCGGAAAGCGGCATGGCATAGGCATTGCCCGCCAGGTCCTGCTTGCCGAAATACGCCGTCACATAGTGGCTGACTGCTTCCTGCGAGACACCAGCCGAATGGCCCGCGGCGACCCGTGTCGTCAGCGCGGGATAGATGAGCACCTGCAAAAGGATGCGCGGCCCGCCATGATCCCTGATCCACAGGCAGAGACCGGCGGCCAGGTTTCCGCCGGCACTGTCCCCCGCAACAACCAGGCGATCGGGATCGAGCCCCTTGCTACGGCCTTCCCGGACCACCCAATCGACCGCAGCGAGGCCATCCATCAGCGCGTCTGGGAAGACGTGTTCCGGCGCCAGGCGGTAATCGAGACTAAGAACCGCAACGCCTGCCTCGGCGCACATCCTGGCGACCGGCAAATCATGGCTCTCCGGCGATCCGAGGATCCAGCCGCCACCATGAAAGTAGATCACGACGGGAAGGTTCGCTGCCTCGCTACCCAACGTCGAAGGCCGATATAGAAGGGCCCGAAGCTCACCCCTGGGCACGCCGATCGAGATCGTCTCGGCAGTGACACCTGCCGGGCGTGGCGCATGGTACCGCTGCCAATAGGCGTCATAGATACGCCTTTGCTCTATCATGGGCAGGGCGTCATAAGCCGGGGTAAAAACCAAGTCAGAATCTGCGATAAAGGCAGCAACTGCCTCATCCGCCGGTTTAGACGCTGCATTCATTCGACTTTCGCCCCCAAACTGCCCGGCTCTTGCGTCCGGCGCGTGCGACACTGCATCATCCCGGCCCATAACTCAAATCATCAAGCTTGACCGATCGATCATGCCGCCAGCCCCCGCCAACGACCAGACCGTGACGATTGGCTTCCTGCTGATGCCGCTCTTTTCCATGATGGCCTTCGTTTCGGCGATCGAGCCCTTGCGCGTCGCCAATCGCATGGCCGAACGCCAACTCTATCGTTGGGAAGTCATCTCGCGCGATGGCAATCCGGTGACGGCGTCGAACAATATGTCGCTGGCGGCAGACCACGCCATCGCGAAGCATCCCAGCTATCCCATGATGGCGATATGCGCGAGCTTCAACCCGTTGCGGCACTTCGATGCCACGTTGAAACAATGGCTGCAGCGCCAGAATGCAGCTGGCATCGAGCTTGGATCGATCGATACCGGCGCATTCCTGCTGGCGCGCGCCGGGTTGTTGGACGGCTATCGCGCCACCACCCATTGGGAGAGTCTTGATAGCTTCAGCGAGGCCTTCCCCAAGGTCGAAGTCGAGAACGCCCTCTATGTCATCGACCGCAACCGTTGGTCCTGCGCAGGTGGAACGGCGTCCCTCGATCTCATGCTGCACATGATCCGGCGCCAGCATGGACACCGCCTGGCTGCGGCCGTCTCCGAGCAGTTCATTCACCCGGAAATTCGCGGTCCGGATGACCGGCAGCGGATGGAACCCAAGGAACGACAGGGTATCAGCCATGCCGGTCTGTCCCGCGTCATCAAGCTGATGGAATCGCGGCTCGAAGAGCCGGTCATGAGCGCGGCCCTCGCCAAGACCGCCGGCATGTCACTGCGCCAGTTGGAACGCCTCTTCGATCGCTTTTTCGGCATGTCGCCGCGCCGTTACTATCTTGATCTGCGGCTGCAGCGGGCGCGATCCATGCTGCAATACACCGACATGTCGATTGTCGAGGTCGCCGTTGCCTGCGGCTTCGGGTCGGCGGCGCATTTTTCCCGCAGCTATCATGCCTGGGCGGGCAAGGCACCGAGTGCCGAAAGACGCAGGCCGGCCCTGGGGATCATGCCCGTTCTTCGCTAGTGCGAGAGTTGTGGTCGCGTCGTAATTCGTCAAGCGCTTGTCGAAATGCGTCAACCCGTCAATGGCGCCCCGCGCCAGCATCCCGGGCATCTGAAGAATCCATATTCATGCCGCAAAGAAAGAGCCAGTCATGAACTACGAAGTGATCGTCACCTGCGCTGTTACCGGTGCCGGCGATACTGTTGGCAAGCATCCCGCCATTCCGGTGACGCCCAAGCAGATTGCCGATGCGGCGATCGAGGCCGCCAAGGCCGGCGCCACCGTGGCGCATTGCCATGTGCGTGACCCCCAGACCGGCAAGGGCAGCCGTGACGTGAACCTCTACCGCGAAGTGGTCGACCGGATCCGCTCCTCAGGTACCGACATCATCCTCAACCTCACCGCCGGCATGGGCGGCGACCTTGAGATCGGCGCCGGCGAAGATCCGTTCAAATTCGGCAAGGCGACCGACCTCGTCGGTCCGCTCACCCGCCTTGCGCATGTCGAAGCTCTGCTCCCGGAAATCTGCACCCTCGATTGCGGCACGCTCAATTTCGGTGATGGCGACTACACCTACATTTCCACGCCGAACATGCTGCGCGCCGGCGCCAAGAAGGTGATGGAACTCGGCGTGAAGCCGGAACTCGAGATCTTCGATACCGGCCACCTGTGGTTTGCCAAGCAGATGCAGAAGGAAGGCCTGCTCGGCGACAACCCGATGTTCCAGCTGTGCCTGGGCATTCCATGGGGTGCCCCGGCCGACACCACGACGATGAAGGCGATGGTCGACAACCTGCCGCAAGGTGCCATCTGGGCCGGCTTCGGCATCGGCCGCATGCAGATGCCGATGCTGGCGCAGGCCATGCTTCTGGGCGGCCATGTCCGCATCGGCCTCGAGGATAACATCTGGCTCGACAAGGGCGTCCATGCCTCGAACGGCACGCTCACCGAGCGCGCCTGCGAAATCATCACCCGCCTCGGCGCCCGCCCGCTCACCCCGGCCGAAGGCCGCAAGAAGCTCGGTCTCAAGGCCCGCGGCTAAATCTGAACGCAAGGACGAACGATCATGATCTCGAATATCAAGAAGGCGGCCATTGTCGGCACCGGCGTCATCGGCAGCGGCTGGGCCGCGCGCTTCCTCGCAGCCGGCCTCGATGTCATCGCCTGGGATCCTGGCAAGGGTGCCGAAGACCAGCTCCGCAAGAACGTTGCCAATGCCTGGCCGGCGCTGGAGAAAGTCGGCCTGAAGCCGGGTGCCTCCCAAAGCCGCCTCACCTTCGTCTCGACCGTCGAAGAAGCTGTGCGCGATGCCGATTTCATCCAGGAAAGCGCACCGGAACGCGAAGATCTGAAGGTAAAGCTGCACGCCCAGGTGACCGCAGCGGCCAAGCCCGATGCCATCATCGGCTCGTCGACCTCCGGCCTGCTGCCGACCGATTTCTACAAGGAAGCGAAGAACCCGGAACGCTGCCTCGTCGGCCATCCGTTCAACCCGGTCTACCTGTTGCCGCTGGTGGAAGTCTGCCCCAGCAAGTGGACAGCGCCGGAAGCCGTGCAGACCGCGATTGCATTCTACAAGTCGCTCGGCATGCGTCCGCTCCACGTCCGCAAGGAAGTCCCGGGCTTCCTCGCCGACCGTCTCCTCGAAGCCGTGTGGCGCGAAGGTCTTCACATGGTGAAGGACGGCTATTGCACCACGGGCGAACTGGATGACGCGATCCGTTTCGGCTTCGGCATCCGCTGGTCGTTCTTTGGCATGTACATGATCTATCACATGGCTGGCGGCGAAGCGGGCATGAAGCACTTCCTCGAGCAATTCGGCCCCGCGTTGGAGCTGCCGTGGACGCATTTGAAGGCCCCGCCGCTCACCGACGACCTCATCAACAAGATCGTCGAAGGTACCGAGGCCCAGGCCGGCACGCATTCGATCAAGGATCTCGAGCGCCTGCGTGACGATTGCATCATCAGCGTGATCAACGCGATCACCGAAGCCAAGGCCAAGCACGGCTGGAAGTACGAGGACTAATGCGATGAGCGCCCTGCCCAGCCGAATAGGTTTGAGGCCGCATCGCGAGGTGGTCCGGCCCGAATGGGCCGACTACAACAAGCACCTCAACGACGCCTTCTATCTGGTCATCTTCAGTCATGCGACCGACCATATGATGGACCAGATAGGGCTCGATGCGGCGGGGCGGGAGCGCAGCCATCATTCGCTGTTCACGGCCGAGCTTCACCTCAATTATCTAAAAGAGGTAAAGGTCGGTGCGGACGTGCGCGTGGAAACGACGTTCCTTGGATTCGATGCCAAACGCCTGCACATCTTCCACACGATGTATGTGGGCGATGGGACCGAGCCAGTCGCCACCAACGAGCAGATGCAGCTCTCGATGGACATGACGGGACCGCGTGTCGCGCCGTTCCAGCCAGATGTTCTGGCCGCGATCGAAAAGATCGCCGCCGAACATGCCAAATTGCCGAAGCCGGCCCAGATGGGCCGCGCGATTGGAATGCCGCCTAAAAAGGGGTGACGAACATGAATTTCGGATTGACCAGCGAGCAGCAGATGCTCGTCGAGGCGACGCGCGCCTTCGTGGAAGCGGAACTCGTACCTTACGAGAACGAGGTCGAAAAGACCGATAAGGTCCGTCCGGAACTCATCAAGCAGATCCACGAACGTGCCATCAAATCCGGATTCTATGCCGTCAACATGCCGGAAGAGCTTGGCGGCGGCGGCCTGGATCATGTCGCCCTCACCCTCTTTGAGCGCGAATTGGGCCGCACCAGCTTTGCCCTGCAATATGCCGTGCATCGCCCCAGCAACATCCTGCGCGCCTGCAATGACGAGCAGAAGGAACGCTATCTGCTGCCGACCATTCGTGGCGAGCGTGTCGAGTGCTTAGGGATCACCGAGCCGGATGCTGGCTCCGACGTCCGCTCGATGAAGACGCGCGCCGAAGCCGATGGTGACGACTTCATCCTCAACGGCACCAAGCATTTCATATCCTATGCCGATGTCGCCGATTACATCATCCTCTTTGCCGCCTCCGGCGTCGAGGAAACCAAGCGCGGCCCGAAGAAGCTGATCACCAGCTTCCTCATCGACAAGGATACACCGGGCCTCGACGTCCGCATGGGCTCACGTTCGGTCAGTCATCGCGGCTTTCACCATTGCGAGCTCGTCTTCGACAATTGCCGGGTCCACAAGCGGCAGGTCCTGGGCGAAGTACATCATGGCTTCGACGTCGCCAATACCTGGCTGGGTGCCACGCGGTTGACCGTCGCCGCGCAATGCGTCGGCAGAGCACAGCGCGCCATGGAGATGGCAACCGAATGGGCCGCCACCCGCAAGCAGTTCGGTCAAACGATCGGCAAGTTCCAGGGTGTTTCGTTCAAGCTTGCCGATATGGCGACGGAAATCGAAGCCGCCAACCTGCTGGTCATGCAGGCCGCCTGGAAGACCGCCGAGGGCACCGTCCAGGACCAGGACTATGCGATTGCCAAGCTGTTCGCGACCGAGATGCTGTCGCGGGTCACCGACCAGGCTGTGCAAGTCTTCGGTGGCATGGGATTGATGGAAGAAACCGGTATCGAGCGCTTCTGGCGTGACGCCCGGGTGGAACGCATCTGGGACGGCACGTCCGAGATTCAGCGCCACATCATTTCGCGTGCCCTGCTCCGCCCCTTCGAAGCCTAAGGAGCGGCAGCGGCCCGGCGTCTATACGACGGGCCGCATGTCAGCTCACTGACCCTTGAAGTCGGCTTTGCGCTTCTCGGCGAACGCCTTGACGCCTTCCTTGGCATCGGCCGATTCATCGGCCGCTTCATAGGTCTTCATCTTGCCGGAGCGGATGAGCTTGAAGCTGTCTTCGATCGATTCCGCTTCCATATAGCGGATGCATTCCTTGAGCGCCTGAACCGTGACCGGCGCGCCGGTCGCGATGAGGTCGGCCCATTCGCGCGCCGCCGCCATCAGCTTTTCCTTGGGCACAACTTTGTTGACGAAGCCATAATGGGCTGCTTCCTGCGCCGGCATGCGGCGGCCGAGCAGCAGGATTTCCATGGCGATATTATGCGGCAGGCGCTTGGGCAGCCGCTGCACACCGCCGGAGTCCGGCACGATGCCCAGCGGCAATTCGGGCAATGAAAACTCGGCATGCTCGACGGCAATCACCAGATCGCAGGCCAGGGCCAATTCCCAGCCGCCGCCGATGCATAGACCGTTGACTGCGGCGATCACCGGTTTGTTGAGGTCCCACAATTCGGTGAGGCCAGCAAAGCTGCCGGGGCCGTAATCATGCTTCCACCACTTGCCGACCAGGTTCTGCGCGGCAGCAGCCTTGAGATCCCAGCCGGCCGAGAAGATCTTCTCGCCAGCCGCCGTCACGATGCCGACACGCAAATCGGGATCGTCGCGCAACAGGCAAAAGGCGTGTCCCAGCTTGCGCGACGTCTCTATATCGATCGCATTGACCTTGGGCCGATCGAGCGTGATTTCCAGCACATGCCCCCGACGCTCGAGCTTCACGGCTTCTGACATTTCGCATTCTCCCTGACACGCGGCTCACCCCCTTTTGCATAGGGGGCGCATCGTGGATTGAATGACGAATTCCGACAAGAGCCGCCAATATTGCGACATTCCGGGCGGGGGCACCTTTTCTAACGATCGTTCATGCGCATGCCGGCGCTTGACGGATCAGACCTTTTAATCGGCGACTTTGACCACGAGTTTGCCGAAATTTTGCCCCTTCAGCAGGCCGATGAAGGCTTCCGGCGCCTTCTCCAGACCGTGGACGATGTCTTCCTTGTATTTGATTTTGCCAGCGTGCAGCCAGGCGGCGACGTCACGGCGAAAATCGGCCGCCTGTGCCGCAAAGTCGCTCACGATAAAGCCGCGCAAGGTCAGGCGTCTGGATAAGACTGCCCGCATCGTCATCGGCAATCGGTCCGGACCGGGCAAGGCGCCTTCGTCATTGTAATGTGCGATCAGCCCGCAAACGGGTACGCGCGCGAAGTCGTTAAGCAGCGGAAAGACTGCTTCCCACACATGCCCGCCGACATTCTCGAAATAGATATCGATCCCCTTGGGGCAAGCGGCCGCCAATTGCGCAGCGAAGTCCGGCGCCTTGTGGTCGAGCGCCACGTCGACGCCCAACTCTTCGCGAAGGTAGCGCACCTTGTCCGCACCGCCGGCAATGCCAACAACGCGGCAGCCTTTCAGCCGGCCGATTTGTGCGACCAGAGACCCGACCGGGCCACTGGCCGCCGCCACCACCAATGTTTCGCCGGCCTTTGGCTGTCCGATATTGAGCAAGCCGGTATAGGCCGTCATCCCCGGCATCCCCAGTACACCCAAAGCCGTCGAGATCGGCGCGATCGTGGGATCCACCCGTTGCAAGGGCGCACTGGTCGCGGTGCCATCGGACACGGCGTGGCTTTGCCAGCCGGTGCGGCCCTGAACAATATCGCCGACCTCAAATCCGGGACGACGTGAAAGCACCACGCGGCTCACCGCCCCGCCTTCCATCACGCCGCCGATTTCCACCGGTTGCGCGTAGGATTTCGAAGCGCTCATACGCCCGCGCATATAGGGATCGAGCGACAGGAACAGCGTCTGAAGCAGGACCTGGCCATCGTTGAGTTCCGGAATGGCCGTCTCGACCAGCCGGAAATTCTCTGGCTTGGGTTCCCCACTTGGCCGCGATGCCAGAATAATCTGTCGGTTCATACCGTTCAACATTTCACACTCGTCCTTCTAACCAGCCACCGCTGTATCCGATGATGTATGATTCAAATTAGGCCAAATTCCGGCGGTGTAGCGGCCCCTAAAGGAGCATTCTTCTCCGGCAAATCCAATAAATTCTTATAATTCATCAAATGTTCAATAGCCTCGCTCAGTTTTCAAGACCTACCATTTTTCACACTTCATTTTTATCTGTTAGTTTAAATATCACATCGCGTGGGTTTAATTCAATTGACCCCTGCCATGCGGATGCTACATCCATTCACATAGACAATTGTATTTAACGCTGGACATTGTGTGAAATGCCCAGCGCGGATCACGGCCATGCAGATCGACACCTTATCACCTGATATCGTCGCCAGACCCCAGGAGACACCTGCCGGCCAGGATGCCGTCGCACGCCAGCTCAACGAGCGTTTTGCAGATGCTTCGCCGCAAGAGATTCTTGAAGCGGCCATTCATGAACTGTTTCCAGGGCATATCGCCCTCGTCTCGTCGTTCGGCGCCGAATCCGCTTTGCTGTTGCACTTCCTTGCCGAGGTCGACCGCAGCGTCCCGATCCTCTTCCTCGATACCGGCAAGCATTTCGACGAAACGCTGATGTACCGCGACATTCTGGCCGGGCGCTTCAATTTCCAGGACATGCGTGCGATCGAGCCGGATCTTGCCGCCATCGCGCAGCATGACCCGCACGGCAAGCTGTGGGAGACCAATCCCGATCTATGCTGCCAGCTGCGCAAAGTTGACCCGTTGCAAAGGGCACTGGGGCCGTTTGACGCCTGGATCACGGGGCGCAAGCGGTATCAGAGCCGCGCACGGGCCGCGCTCCCGACCTTCGAGTACCTGGATGGGCGGATAAAGGTCAATCCACTCGCGCGCTTCACGGCCGCGGATATCGAAGCCGCGTTCAAGCAGTTCAAGCTGCCACAGCATCCACTCTATTACGACGGATTCAAATCGATCGGCTGCAAGCCCTGTACCCTGCGCGTCGCCGATGGAGACGACGCACGCGCTGGTCGCTGGGCTGGCACCGACAAGACCGAATGCGGCATCCACCGCTGATCTCAAGGCACAGAAGACAAAAAATGACCCACGTTCAACAGTCCCAATCCGATCTCGACCAGTTGGAGGCGCAGAGCATCTTCATTCTGCGCGAAGCCTATAGCCGCCTGAAGCCGATCACCATGTTGTGGTCGCTCGGCAAGGACTCGAACGTGATGCTGTGGTTGGCCAAGAAGGCCTTCCTCGGCCACGTCCCCTTTCCGGTGACCCATGTCGATACCGGCAAGAAGTTCCCGGAAATGTACGAATTCCGCGATCGCTACGCCAAGGAATGGAACCTCAACCTCATTGTCCGCGACTGCCCGCCGGTCGACGAGATCGACCCCAGCCTGCCGCCGGCTGCACGCTCGGCGGCGCGCAAGACCATTGGCCTCAAACGCACCATTGCGGAGTTTGGCTTCAAGGGCGTCATTGCCGGTATTCGCCGCGATGAGCAGGCAACGCGCGCCAAGGAGCGCGTCTTCAGTCCGCGGGCCGATGGCGGCGCGTGGGATTTCCGCGACCAACCGGCCGAGTTCTGGGATCACTTCAACGCCAGTCTGCCGGACGGCGCCCATATGCGCATCCACCCGCTGCTCGCCTGGACCGAGCTCGATATCTGGCGCTATGTGCAGCGCGAGAATATTCCGCTGGTCCCGCTCTACTTCTCGAAGAACGGCAAGCGCTACCGGTCGCTGGGCGATCAGGACATCACGTCGCCGGTCGTCTCGGATGCCAGTTCGCTGGACGAGATCATTGCCGAGCTGCGATCGACGAAGACCTCCGAGCGTGCTGGCCGTGCCATGGATCACGAGCGCGAAGACGCCTTCGAGCGCTTGCGCGCGTCTGGCTACATGTAAGTGACGGCTTAAGGATATTGGATATGACCGTTCTCCCCCTCAAGACGCCCAAAGCCATCGCCAACAGCGCCAATGACGACGCACCGGCGAACCAGGCGCGTTTTCCCTTTGCCATCGTCGGACACGTCGATCATGGCAAGTCGACGCTGATCGGTCGCTTGCTGCATGACACCGGAAGCCTGCCGGAAGGCAAGCTCGCCGAGCTTCAGGCCGCCAGCGACAAGCGCGGCGGAACGCTCGAATGGTCATTCCTGCTCGACTCCTTCCAGGCCGAGCGCGACCAGGGCATCACCATCGACACGACGCAGATCTTCTTCACCACGGCAAAGCGGCCCTATGTCATCATCGATGCGCCGGGTCATAAGGAATTCCTGAAGAACGCCGTCTCCGGCGTTGCCCAGGCCCAAGCGGCACTTCTGGTGATTGATGCTGCCGAAGGCGTTCGCGAACAGTCGCGGCGGCACGCGCTCATCCTGCAATTGCTTGGCTTGCGGCAGGTGGCCGTCATCGTCAACAAGATCGACCTCATCGAATTCGATCAGGCGCGTTTCCAGGCCGTGGCGCGCGAAATCACCGCCTTCCTTGCCGAGCTGGGCCTGTCGCCCAAGGCCATCGTGCCGATCTCGGCCCGCCACGGCGACAATGTCGTCGAGCGTTCGCCCCAGACCGCATGGTATAAAGGCGAGACCGTGATCGAACTCCTCGACGGGTTCGAAGCCGCGCGTCCCGCGACCGAACTGGCGTTGCGCCTGCCGGTGCAGGATGTTTTCAAGTTCGACCATCGCCGTCTCGTCGTCGGCCGCATTGAAAGCGGTCGCATCAAGGTGGGTGACACGCTGACCTTTGCCCCCAGCGGCAAATCGGCCAAGGTCGCCACCATCGAGGCCTGGAATGCCGCGCCGCAGATTGTTGCCGGCGCCGGCCAATCGGTGGCGTTGACGCTGGATGACGAACTCTTCATCGAACGCGGCATGGTGGCGACGCATATTGAACGCCAGCCGCATCTCACCCATGAAGCCTTGCTGCGCCTCTTCTGGCTCGATCAGGAACCGCTTGAGCCCGGCGACCGCATTACCCTGAAGGTGGCCACATCCGAATATTCGGTTGCCGTCGAAGGTATCCGTGCCGTGATTGATGTCGATTCCCTTGAGCGGCAGGTGGCCGACCGCGTTGGCCAGAACGGCATTGCCGAAGTGCTCGTGCGCAGCCGGTCATTGATGGCCGTTGATCTGGTCGATGAGTTGGCCAAGACGGGACGGGCCGTTCTGGTTCGTGACGGTGACATCGTCGGTGGCGCCGTCATTCTGGGTCGCGCCGGCGAAGCGAAACTCGCCGAGGAACCGCGGTTGATCTTCAGCCCGGATCATCTGGTGACCAACGCCGCCCGTGCCTCAGCCAACGGTCACCAGGGGGCGGTCATCTGGCTGACGGGCCTGTCCGGCTCCGGCAAGTCGACCCTCGCGATGGGCTTGGAGCGAGAACTCTTTGCCAGGGGTCGCCAAGCCTATGTCCTTGATGGCGATGCCTTGCGCTCTGGGCTCAATAACGACCTGGGCTTCGGTCCGGAGGCACGCGCCGAGAATATCCGACGCACCGCCGAAGTTGCGCGCTTGTTCGCCGATGCCGGGTTGGTGGTCATCACCTCGCTGATCTCGCCCTATGCGGCGGAGCGTGAAAGGGCGCGCAACATCATCGGCGCCAACTTCCACGAAGTCTATGTGAAGGCTGATTTGGCAACCTGCGAGGCCCGCGATCCAAAGGGCCTCTATGCCAGGGCCCGTGCCGGCGAAATCAAGAACTTCACCGGTATCGATGCGCCTTATGAAGCGCCAGGCAGCGCCGACCTCGTCATCGACACTGCCGCAATCGGCCCGGATGCCGCATTGCTGGCATTGCTCGGCTATGTCGAAAGTGCCACCCGGTCCACCAAAGCGGCGCAGAGTGCCTCGGCCTGATCAGGCCAAAGGCTCGTTCAGCGCCATTTCGATGCCCTTCGCCAGCTCGCGCTGGCCGAAGGGCTTCGATAGAATGTGGAGGCGCCGTTCCGGCTTCTCCGGCAGTTCGGCATAACCCGTGGCGAGCAAGATCGGCACGCTGGGCCAATCCTTCCAGACCGCGCGCGCCAAATCCAATCCATTCATCTGCGGCATCGCCATGTCTGTGATGACGATGTCGAACTGGCTTTCCTGTTTGAGGGCTTCGATCGCCTCGAGCGCGGAGTTCGCCTCTTTCACCTTGTGTCCCATATCCTCAAGCATCGCTGCGGTATTCATCAATACCAGTGCATCATCGTCGACGGCCAAGATGCGCAGTCCACGCGGTGGCGCGGAAGCCGGCTCGACCACCGTCGCCTGAAGTGCCGCCGCTGCCCCGGCTGCTGCTGGAAGCCATAATTCGGCTGTGGTGCCGGAGTCCGGCGCACTTTTAAGGATCAGTCGCCCACCCAATTGCTCAAGCAAACCGTGGACCTGCGAAAGGCCCAATCCGGTGCCTTTGCCGACGCCCTTGGTCGTAAAGAACGGCTCCTTGGCGCGTGACAGGATTTCGTCGTTCATGCCGGTGCCCGTGTCGCTGATGGCAAGACATACAAAGCTGCCAGCAGCCAGCCCATAGTCGTTGCCCGCAGCGATGTCCGCATTGCGCGCCGTGATGACCAGGGCGCCGCCTGCAGGCATGGCATCGCGGGCGTTGACTACGATGTTAAGCATCGCCGCCTCGAGCTGATTGGCATCGGCCATCACCGCATCGACATCGTCGGCGATATCGACCGTCACCTCGATCGCTGGTCCAAGCGATCGACGTATAAGGTCCTTTATGCCGGATATCACCGTTGGTAGTTCGAGTGGCTGGGCATGCAATGTCTGGCGCCTGGCGAAGGCGAGCATCCGCTGCGTCAGCGACGCGCCGCGATTGGCGCCTTGAACGGCATTCTCGATGAACCGTGCCAGTTTCGGATCATCCGGCAGGCGCTTCTTGGCCAATTCCAGGCTGCTGAGGATCGCCATCAGCAGATTGTTGAAGTCATGGGCGACACCACCGCTGAGCTGGCCGATCGCCTCCATCTTCTGCGCCTGGAACAGCGCTTCTCGGGTGACTTTCAGCTCCGCCTCGGTAGTCATCCGATCGGTAACATCGCGGGTGATCTTGGCAAAACCGATGAGTGCGCCGCTCCGGTCATGAATGGGATCGACAATCACATTTGCCCAAAAACGCGTGCCGTCCTTCCTGACGCGCCAGCCCTCTTTCTCGAACCGCCCGGCTTCCTGTGCGGTGGCCAGCGCAACCTCCGGCCACCCGGCCTCGCGATCTTCTGGCGTGTAGAATGTCGAGAAATGCTGGCCCAGAATCTCGGCAGCCGAATACCCTTTGAGGCGCTGCGCCCCGGGATTCCAACTGGCCACCCGCCCAGAGGGGTCGAGCATGTAGATGGCATAATCGGTAACGGCATCGATCAGCAGACGATAATGGTCGTCCACCGTCCCCAAGGGTGCCTGTGGCGCCCTCTCAGTCCCCAGAATGGCCATTGTCCATGTGCTTTCAGACCTCTCCCCGAACGCAACAACTCGGTCGCCGCAGAAAGGTTCCGGCCTTGGTGCCCGCTGCCGGACTCGAACCGGCACGAGGCTTTCGCCTCTCAGGATTTTAAGTCCTGTGTGTCTACCAATTCCACCAAGCGGGCATCCGATTCAGTGGCAACGGAAGCGACATAGCTTGTTGCGTCCGGGGTGGCAACTGATCCCAGACCCGATCTGGTTTGGCAGGACAAAACAAGACCAGCATTCCGTCCGAGACGGCTAGGCAGATCATCACAGGAAGCGTACAACTGCGGGCTCATGATGCACTGCACAATACTAAATTGCTTGCCGAGAGCGGCATAGCATCGGCCGGCAGGAGGGCTGACCCTTGGGACGCGACGATCGCCTAGATCTCATCCGTGGCTATGCCATGGCCGTCATCGCGCTCACCCACCTCAATGTCATATTTGACAACTTAGGGATGCAGCAACGCCAGCTGCCGGTTCCCGGCGACTTCAGCTTCACGTCGGCTGCGGAACTCTTCTTCCTGCTCTCCGGCTACATGGTCGGCATGGTCTATGTCGGCCGCGGCAACGTTGTCGCCAAGACCCTGTCACGTGCCGGAGAAATATACCGGATCAATCTGGCGGCCTTCGCCGTGGCGCTCGCTATCGCCTGGCTGGGTGGGTCTGAACTGGCCGCGGCGACCGATGCGGACTATACCCTCGCCGCGCCATTGCGGGGCATCGTCGAATTCCTCCTGATGCGGCAGCACCCTTATTTGCTGGGTGTCCTGCAGGTCTATGTACTTTTCATGTTGCTGACGCCACTTGCCGCAGCGCTGTTGCAGCGCTCCACCTACCTGCTCGCTCTGCTTTCACTTGCGCTTTACATCGCCGTGCAACTCAGTCCGCACTGGAATTTTTACGGCGGCGGCCCGCATGACACGCCGCGGGCGTGGAATTTCAATCCGTTTGCCTGGCAGCTCCCATACTGCATCGGCATGATCGCCGGTACCGCGCGCTGGCATGTATCCTTGCTCAACTGGATCGGCGCAAGAAGCTGGCGCGCCTGGGGGCTACTCGGCATTGCCATCGGGTTTACGGTTCTGCACCGGCTTGACGTGCGCGATTTGATCGACATTCCGTTTACGGACAAGGCCAGCCTTGGCGTCACGCGCCTGGTCAACACGGCGATCCTGCTCGGTGCCCTGGCAGCTTTGCTGGTCATTTGTCGCGGTTATCTCGGCTGGTGGCCGTTCCGTCTGCTGTCGATGCTGGGCCGCCAGACGCTCTATTGTTACGCCGCCAGCATCGTCATCACCTATGCGGTCGGCTGGGCCTGGCTGAGCAGCGGTCGTGCCTATTCGGTCTATTTCCTCAGTGCCGCAGCCTTGATGATCGTGCTCCTCGCGGTTGCCTATGGCCGCGAAAGACTGACGAAGCGCCCACCGCAGCGGGCCATTGCAGGCACCTGAGCGTCAGCCAGCAGGTTCGCCCTCGATCGGGTCGGCGCCCAGTTTCTTGATGATGGCGTGCAGTGCTCCAGCGGCCCGGTCGATCTCGGCCTTGTCCGTGCCGCGGATGACGAAACTGGCGCCGAACTTGCCCTGACGGAAGAAGGGATAAGAGCCGATCTCGAGAGCAGGATGCCGGTCCTGCAGTTCCCCGAGGTCCTTGGCGATGACGCCTTCGCCGATATACCCGGATACGGTGCGCGATAGCACCGGATCGCCGCCCCGCAGGCCTCCTTTGAGCCCATCGAACATGGCTTGGCAGATGCGCGGCACACCAGCGAGGACAAAAACATTGCCGATCTTGATCCCGGGGGCGATCGAGACGGGATTGTCGATCAACTCCGCCCCTTCCGGCGTGTGCGCCATGCGCATGCGTGCCTCGGTAAGGTTCTCGGGCCCGTAATGATCGGAGAGGAGCCGCGCCGCAACCGGGTGCAGGATCAGCGGAACGCCGAATGCCTTGGCAATGGCGGCTGCCGTAATGTCGTCATGCGTCGGCCCGATGCCGCCGGTCGTGAAGACATAGTCATGCCGGGCGCGCAGCTCGTTCACCGTCGCGATGATCGTGGCTTCGACGTCCGGGATGAAACGCCCTTCGGTCAGGCGAATGCCGATCCCGGTCAGGCCCGCCGCGATATAGCCCAGGTTGAGATCCTTGGTCCGGCCGGACAGAATTTCATTGCCGATGACAACAACGGCCGCGGTAACGATCTTAACGTCGCTCATGTTGGCCCTCTATTGCCGCACATAGCCAAAGGCCTGCATGCATTCCTTGACGACATCGTCATAACGCTTTTCCGATTGGTAGCCGGACATGCCGCTATCGGCCAGCGGGTCGCCGAAGGCCCCGCCCCCTTGGGTCGCCGCGATATCCTGGTCGATGCCACGGTCGACCTTGGTCTGGGATCTCGCCTCCGCCTCGCAGGCATCGAGATCGGTCCGGGCCTGGTCCGGGTCCACGCCGGGCTTTGTCCAAGTGCTGCCCTGGTCGAAATAGGAACAGCCATTGAGCAGTCCCAGGGTCGCGGCAAGAAGGAAGAAACGACGCATCATGGAATTCCTTATCGAAAGTGGCGGTAACTTGCCGGGAATGCCCGCCTGATGCAACAAGGGCAGCCCGCAACCCGATTTTCAGACGGCAGAACGTCGCAGCCATGCAATTCGATCCACCGCTCCAACCCGCCCGCCTGGTGCGCCGCTACAAGCGGTTTCTGGCCGATATGCTGTTGCCGGACGGGCGAACGGTCGTGGCGCACTGCCCAAATCCGGGTTCGATGCTGGGTCTTGCCGCGCCAGGATCCCCTTGCTGGCTCTCGGCCAAAACCGCCAAGGGCCGCAAACTCGATTTCGGCTGGGAAATCGTCGAAACGGCGGATGGCGCCAAAGTCGGCATCAATACCGGTTATGCCAACCGGATCGTTGCTGAAGCCTTGGCCAGGGGCGTCATCGCCGTCTTGCCGGCAGCCGGCGGCTGGCGTCCCGAAGTGACTTTTGGCGCCGGCACGCGGTTCGATTTCTGCCATACTGCCGATGACGGCCAACTGACATTTCTCGAGGTGAAGAGTGTCACCCTGTCCCGCGCAAAGGGGCTTGCCGAATTTCCAGACTCACGGACCGAGCGCGGCGCCAAGCATCTGCGCGCGCTGATGTCCGCCAAAGCGTTGGGCCACCGCGCGGTGCTCGTCTTTCTGGCCCAACGCGGCGATTGCCCCGAGATGCGCATCGCCCAGGACATCGATCCCGCCTATGCAGAGACCCTCATCCAGGCGCGAAATTCGGGCGTCGAAATTCTCAGTTACGCTTGTGAAGTTACGCCAACAGAAATTTCCTTAGTGAAATCAATAACTTTGAATGAATGAGGAAAGCGCGGCGGATGGTGCCGGGGGTTGCGCCGCTTCCGGTCGGGGCGTATCTATCGTTAACTCTATTCATTGATTTCAGGACAAGCGAAGCGGCCCATGCAGAAGAAGGACGTAGAGAGCGATTGGATCGACGACGGCGAGAAGATCAAGCTGCACAAGGCGCCTGACTTTGCCGCCATGCGCAAGGCTGGCCGGCTTGCCGCCGAAACGCTCGATTTCATCACGCCCTATGTGATCCCCGGCGTGTCGACCGAGGCGCTCGACAAGTTGTGCCACGACTTCATCGTTGAGCGAAAAGCGATCCCGGCACCGCTCAATTATCGCGGCTTTCCAAAGTCGATCTGTACATCGATCAATCACGTCGTTTGCCATGGCATTCCCGGCGCGAAGAAGCTCCAGGACGGCGATACAATCAATATCGACGTCACCGTGATCCTTGATGGTTGGCATGGCGACACCAGCCGCATGTACAATGTCGGCAAAGTGGGCGTTCAGGCGCAACGCCTCACCGACGTCACTTATGAAGCCATGATGCGCGGCATCGAGGCGGCACAGCCCGGTGCTACCCTCGGCGATGTCGGCTACGCCATCCAAAGCTTTGCCGAAAAGCAGAAGTTCTCGGTCGTGCGCGATTTCTGCGGTCACGGCATCGGCAAGGTCTTCCATGATTCACCCTCGGTCCTCCATTTCGGCCGCAAGGGCACCGGCCCCGAAATCAAACCGGGTATGTTCTTCACCGTCGAGCCGATGATCAATGCCGGCACCTGGCAGGTGAAGATCCTCGACGATGGCTGGACCGCGGTGACACGCGACAAGAAGCTGTCGGCCCAGTTCGAGCACACGGTCGGTGTGACCGAAACCGGCGTCGAGATCTTCACCACGTCACCGGCGGGACTTGATCGACCGCCCTATGCCGCCTAAGGCCAATACCGAAGTCCAGTCCGAGAAGCCGCATTATCACGGCCATCGCCAACGGCTGCGCGAGCGCTTTCTGGCCGGCGGCGCTGATGCGCTGGCCGAATACGAGCTGCTGGAACTGTTGCTCTATCTCGCCATACCGCAGCGGGACGTGAAGCCGCTCGCCAAGGATCTCATTCAGCGTTTCGGCAGCTTTGCGGGCGTCATGGCCGCGGATCCAGCACAGCTCATGGAGATTTCCGGCATCAAGGAGAACAGCGCCGTCGCCATCAAGACGGTCCAGGCCGCCGCGCTGCTGATGCAGCGCCAGCAGGTGCTGGACAAGCCGGTTCTATCGTCCTGGAAGGCGGTGTTGGAATACTGCCACTCGGTCATGGCGCATGAACAGAATGAACAGTTTCGCCTGCTGTTCCTCGACGGCAAGAACGCGCTTATCGCCGACGAAGTGCAGAGCCGGGGCACGGTCAATCACGCGCCGGTCTATGTGCGTGAAGTGGTGAAACGCACGCTCACGCTGGGGGCTACGTCCATCATCATGGCGCACAACCATCCGACGGGCGACCCGACCCCATCGCGCGATGACATCGAGATGACTCACGCCATCCAACAGGCCCTGGACCCCGTCGGCGTCCAGGTTCATGACCACATCATCATCGGCCGCAAGGGCCACGCCTCGCTCCGCTCCATGGGCTATATGGAAGCGGCAAAGCGCCGACGCACTTGAGCGCTCAATCGTGATACTTATCCGATCGGATGAAAAAATTCCGCTTCCGGAAGAAGTGGGGGGCCTACCGAGCCCTCTGCAGGCCATTCATCCTGGCGCAGCAACTAACTGATACAATTATCTAAAAATACCGCCAGCCAGGGACGTCATGGCATGGGGACTGGCTTCGACACAATTCTGCGCTCACACCATAATGGCAGCGCCGGACCCCGAATTTAACATTCTAGTAACGATCCTGCCCCTATCGTTTTCAGATCAAAAGAAACTGCCGACTGCGCGTTCCTGACGCAGATCTGCGACAACCGAACAACACGCATACGAGAAGCCCATTGATCGCCACCGACGTTCGCATGCTGGTCGATCTCGCCCGGGACAAGTCCAGCCAGGGGCGGTCCAGCCTTGTCACTGCCATCGGCGATTTGATGGACGATTCCGGCCGTATCCTGACGTTGCAGGAAAAGGCCTTGATGAACGACATCTTGAAGAAGCTGATTCAGGATGTGGCGCGCCCCATTCGCAAAGCGCTTGCCGAGAAGCTGTCGCAATCGCCGAACGCGCCGCATGAGATCGTCAATCTCCTCGGCAATGATGATTTCGATATCGCGTCTCCGGTTCTCCTCAAAAGCGATCTTCTGAGTGACGAGGACCTCGTCGAGATCGTGCGCCATCGCACACTCAGCCATCGCTTGGCGATCGCCATGCGCCGCAGTGTCAGCACGGTCGTCAGCGACGCACTGGTCGGCACCAATTCAGTCGATGTGATCAAGACGCTGCTGGAAAACCACGGTTCCCAAATCACCGAAGCCACCATGTCCTATCTGGTGCAGCAGTCGGAAAGTGTCGACGAGTTCCAGGAACCGCTGCTGCGCCGCAAAGACCTGCCCGTCGATCTGTCCAAGAAAATGTATGTCTGGGTCTCGGCGGCGCTGCGTCAGTACATCATCGAGCACTATCCGGTAGACAAGGCGACTTTGGATTTGACCGTCGCAAAGGTTGCGGAAGACATCGCCGATCACGATGGCGAGAGCAGCACGCGCGCCGAAGACGCCGCGATGGCGCTCGCCGAGCAGTTGGCCAAGCGTGCTGAGCTGACGGCCGACATGCTGGTCAAGACGCTACGCCGCGGTGAAATCGCCTTGTTCGAGGCCATGCTGGCGCAAATGATCGGGCTGCGCCCGCAGATCGCGCGCAAGCTAATCTACGAAGATGGCGGCGAAGGCCTCGTCATTGCCTGCCGAGCAAGCAATATCAACCGAACGGATTTCACGGCGCTGTTCCTGATGCTGCAGCGGGCACGACCGACTGAGCTCGCCAACAATCCCTATCAACTGTCGCGATCGATGGAAATGTTTGACCGCTTGAAGCCGGACACGGCACGCAAGGTGGTGGAACGCTGGAAGATCAATCCATTCTTCCTGAAATCCATCCGGCGACTGGAAAACCAGTCGCGCTGAGGTGGGCATGCGAGACAAACTCCGTCTGGTCAAGCCAGAGCCGGTTGTCTCCCGCCAGCCAACCGCCGAACAGATCAAGCAGATATTCGCGCAACGGCTGTTCGACTTCACGTCGCCACTCTATCTGGTAGACAAGGACGGCCGTCTGACCTGGTCCAACCTGCCCTATCGCCAACTGGGGGAGCGCCTGGCGCTGCGCGACGGTGTCGTCGAACTGCTGCCGATCAATACGCTCCTCCGTGAAGCCGAAGACCGCGACCGCGTCGTGCGCCGGGATATCGCCGTGACACTCGACGGCCAGACACAGACCTTGCATGCCCACCATGTTCCCCTGGCGGACAAGCAAGGCAAGGCCATCGGCCTTGCCGGCCTGATTGCGCCGGTCGATGCGACGGCAAAGATCTCTGCCGACCTTGCCATGGCGCAGGAGCGCTTCGACGATATCGTCCGGCTGACCTCCGACTGGGTCTGGGAGATCGATCCGGATCTCAACGTCACCATGCTGTCGGACCGTATCACAAAGATACTCGGGTACCTGCCCCAGGAGCTGGCCGGGCGACCGCTCGACTGCCTGGCCGACAGCGAAGCCGGCACCATCGCCTTGCGGCAGCGCTTTGTTCCGATGACGCCGTTTCGCGATCACCGCTTTGAAGCGCTGACCAAATCGGGCGAGGCGCGCCTTTTCCTGCTGAGCGGCGTGCCGACCTTTTCCGCCGCAACCGGCGCCCATACTGGCTTCCGTGGCACGGCCAATGACATAACCGTTCTCGTTCGCCGCGAGCACTCGTTGATCCTGGCCAAGGAAGCCGCCGAAATCGCCAATCGGGCCAAGTCCGACTTCCTTGCCAATATGAGCCACGAATTGCGCACGCCGCTCAATTCAATCATCGGATTTGCCGATCTGCTGGCGCGACAGGTCGCCGAAATGCCGTCCCATGGGCGCGCGAACGAATATGCCGGTGACATTCGGGAGAGCGCCAATCATCTCCTCACCATGATCAACGACATCCTCGATCTCTCCAAGATCGAGTCCGGGCGGCTGCACCTCAACGAGGAAGAGATCTCGATCCCGATGCTGTGCGACCCGGTCCTGCGCGCTTTTCAGGACCGCATACGTGGCGGCGAGCTCTCGCTGTCCAGCGAAATACCCAATGATCTGCCGCTGGTCCTGGTCGATCAGCGCCTGACCCGCCAGATCCTGGTCAATCTGCTCTCGAACGCGGTCAAGTTCACGCCTGCCGGCGGCAGGATCACCTTGCGCGCCTATCGCCAAGAAGGCAGCGATCTCGTCATCGAGATCGAAGACAACGGCATCGGCATCCCGGAAAAGGACATCGACCGGGTTCTCGAGCCTTTCGTCCAGGCGGAATCGCATCGCGCGCGCCGCTATGGTGGCACGGGCCTTGGCCTTGCGCTTTCGCGACGCCTGGCGGAATTGCATGGCGGTCGCCTCAGCCTGATCAGCCAGCCGGATTACGGCACCAAAGTCGGCCTGCATATTCCGCCGAGCCGCCTTTGCTGACGCGGCTCATCCAGCAAACCCATCAAGAAATGCCGCGAGATTGCGCCCGAGTTCCGGACAGAGATAGCCGCCTTCCTGGACCAACACGCTGGGCAGTTTCAGCGTTGCCAGCTTCCCGGCGATACGACGAAATCCAGCCTCGGTAACGGCCAGCCCGGCGAACGGATCGCCCTCAAAGGCATCCAGCCCCAAAGCGACAACCAGGGCCTCGGCACCAAACGCCCGCACCTTGTTTAAGCCGACATCCAGCGCAGCCAGGAAGGCGTCGTCGCCACTGCCCAACGGCAACGGCAAGTTGAGGTTAGCACCCAGCCCCTCGCCTTCGCCGATCTCCGCGGCATGCCCCCAGAAGAACGGATAGAAATCGGCAGGGTCGGCATGAACCGATACGGTGAGGACGTCGCCCCGGCCATAGAATATGCCCTGCGTGCCATTGCCGTGATGCAGGTCGACATCCACCACCGCAACCTTGCCATACTTGCTGCGCAGCAATTGCGCGGCGACGGCACTGTTGTTGACGAAGCAGAAGCCGCCGGCCATGTCGGCAAAGGCGTGATGCCCGGGCGGGCGGCACAACGCATAGGCTGCCCCGCCTGCGGCAAGCACTCTTTTGGCCGCCGCAATGGCGCAATCGGCACTGGCGAGAATGGCGGGCAGACTGTCCCCGTCGATCGGGCAAGCTGTATCAGCCATGTGATATCCCGCCTGACCGACGATGGACCGAGGATAGCCCACATCGCGGCTATTCGGATGGATATTGGGAACAATGGTCTCGGCGGCACCCGGCAATTGCCGCCACCGCTCATGCCCGGTTTCGAGGAAAGCCAGATAGCGGTGATCATGAATGGCGGCGATGGCTGAACGGTCACCGGCCGGCGGGGCATCCAATCGATGACCGGCAGCGAGCAACGCCTCTTTTAGCGCTGTCGCGCGCTCCGGCTTCTCGGGGCACGGTTTCCATTGTCCGCGCACCAAAAATTCACGCGGTGCATGCCGCAATTGCACGTCGGAGAAGAATACCTGCATGACCCGGCCTTCGCTGCGATCTTCGGGGTCGCAGCATCGGCCGGGTCATGTCGGCAAGGCAAGTGCTATTCGGCAGCGAGCCGAGCAGCACCACCCGATTGATCGGCCAGATAGTTCAATGCTTCTTGGACCCCGCCTGCCTTGTGCGGGATCTTGGCAGCGCCAAGGCCCATTTCGACGCCAAACAGCGCGCCGCCCAGCATCAGATCGTTGGTATCGCCCAGATGCCCGATGCGAAAGGCCTTGTCGGACAGCCGACCCAGGCCGCCGCCGAGCGGCATGTTGAATCGCTCCAGCACCAGCTTGCGGAAGCCGTCGGCCGAGTATCCCTCCGGCATGAAGGCTGCGGTGATTGATCGGCTGTAATCCTTGGGCTCGGCACAGACGATCTCCAAACCCCAGCCGCGAATGGCACGGCGCGTTGCTTCGGCATGGCGCGCATGGCGGGCAAAGACGTTCTCCAACCCCTCTGCATCGATGAGATTGAGCGCCTCCCTGAGGCCAAAGAACAGGTTGCAGGCCGGCGTGTAAGGAAAATTGCCGCCGGTATTGGCGACCAACGGCTCCCAATCCCAGAAGGCGCGCGGCAGCTTGGCATGCTTCGATGCCGCCACAGCCTTCGGACTGACCGCACAGAACGCAAGGCCCGCTGGCAGCATCAGCCCCTTTTGCGACCCGCCGATGGAGACGTCGACGCCCCATTCATCCATGCGAAAATCGGCGCTGCCCAGCGATGAAATCGTATCGACCAGCAGCAGCGCCGGGTGACCGACGCGGTCGATCGCCTGACGGATCTCGGCGACCCGCATCATGCAGCCATTGGCGGTTTCATTGTGGACCAGCAGCACGGCCTTGATCTTCTTTTCGCGATCCTCGGCAAGGGCTGCCTCGATCGCAACCGGGTCCGGCGCGCGGCGCCAGTCGGTGGCGATTGTCTGCACCTGCAGGCCCAGCTTCTTCGCCATCTGGGTCCACAGCAGCGCGAACTGGCCGCTGTCAAAGCCCAGCACCGTGTCACCTGGAGAGAGCGTGTTGACAAGGGCCGATTCCCAAGCCCCCGTGCCTGACGCCGGGAAGATCAGCACCGGCTGCGTCGTCTTGAAGATCGGCTTGATGCGCGCCAGCACTTCGGTCGCCAGCTGGGCGAATTCCGGACCGCGGTGGTCGAGCACCGGTGCCGCGATGGCACGCAGCACACGCTCCGGAATATTGGTCGGCCCCGGAATATTCAGGAACTGCCGGCCTGGCTGATAGCTCATCTTCTCTCCCCATGCGTTTGTCGCTTGCTGGAGATAAGCGTGAGGCCGAGGGCGATATCGGGCTGGTCCGAAAACGACGTTGATCAATGACCGAACGCCGACATCACCTCGAAAGTAACGCGCGCGTTGTTACTTGTCCGCTTGGATAATTAGTGCGTCGACGGCAACAGCGCCTTTCGGCAGAACCATCAGCGGATTGGCGTCGAGCTCGACCAGATCGCCGCGATGCGCTTCGGCATATTGCGCCACCGCCATGACAGCGTTAACAACGGCTTCGATATCGCCTGCCGGTTTGCCGCGATAGCCGCGCAGCAGTTTGGCGATCTTCAAGCCATTGATCGCCTTCTCGACCGTCTTGCGCTCGGTCGGCAGCAGCAGCAGCGCCGCGTCCTCAACCATCTCCACCAGGATGCCGCCGGCACCAACCACCAGCGCCAGGCCGAATTGCGGATCGCGTTTCACGCCAATGATGAGTTCGGCCACGACGTCCTTGACCATCGCCTCGACCAGGACCTGCTCGATCTTCAGTCCGGGTTTATAAGCCGCGACACTCTCATGCATGCGTGCGATCGCTGCCTCAACCTCGCCCGAGGATTTGAGGTTGACCGCAACGGCGCCCGCTTCGGTCTTGTGGGCGATGACGGGCGCAGCGACCTTCAGCACCACTGGGAAGCCGAGTTCGGTGGCAGCCTTGGCAGCATCCACCACCGGCACAATACGGCTTTGAGGAACCTTCAAGCCGAACGCGCCCAAGGCGGCCTTGGCGGCATGTTCGGAGACAATCCGCGTGGGTCCATCCAGTACCGGGGTGAGCGGCATGGCGAGCGCGTCGGTCGAACCGGCCTTCAACTCTTCGCGCTGCCGGGCAAAACGTGCTGTGGCAGCAAAGGCGCGCATCGCTTCCGGCAGGCCCTGCATCGGTGCTGCATGCTGCTTCGCCATCCGCTCGCGCACCCGCGCCGGCAGAAGTTCCGGCAGCGTCGCCGTGACAATCGGCATTTTGCCATAGGTGGCACAGGCACTCATGATCGCATTGACCGATGCATCGCACGCCTTCTCGCTCGCTTCGCCATCGACGGCGTAATCGAGGATCAGCATGCCGGCGTCATAGTCACCGCGCATCACCGTGCCGAAGCATTTGGTCAGCAGGTCCTCATGGCTCCACAGAGACGTGTTGTAGTCCAGCGGGTTGGTGACGCTGGCGAAATTCGGCAGCTGGGTCTTGAGATCGGCGACCTGTTCCGGGCTGTGCGGGTTGAGCGGCACATCGAGTTCTTCCGCCAAGTCAGCCGTCATCAGCCCGTCGCCGCCCGAGCAGGTAAAGACCGCGAGGCTCTTGCCCTTGGGCAATCCCGCAATCGAGATGAGCTTCATCGTCTCCAGAAGATCGGGGATCGAATTGACGCGGATGACGCCGAGCCGCGCGAACAGCGCGTCATACATGCGGTCGCTGCCGGCCAAGGACGAGGTGTGGCTCATGGCGAGTTGGCTGCCCAGTTCCGACTTGCCGGCTTTGAGCGCGATCAGCGGCTTGCCATTGGCCAGCGCCTTGGCGGCGGCACGGCTGAAGGCCGGAATGTCGCTGATCGCCTCGATATAGAGACCGATCGCCGTGACCTTCGGATCCTCGGCCAGTGCATCGACGAAATCGGCAACGTTGAGGACCACCTGGTTCCCTGAGGTGATGACATAGGCGAACGGGACCGAGCGATCATTGCAGGTGAGATTGAGCGCGATGTTGCCGCTCTGCGCCACCAGGGCACAGCCGGTCTCAACCAGCGCGCCATTGTGCCCCGTCGGCCACAGCACGATACCGTTGAGATAGTTGAGGATGCCATAGCAGTTCGGCCCCACCACGGCGAGATCGCCTGCCGCAGCGATGAACTGCTTCTGCAGCTCGACACCTTCGCCACCCACCTCGGCATAGCCCGCCGCGTAACAGATCGCCCCACCCGCCCCGCGCGCGCTGAGTTCCTTGAGTATCTCGATCGTCGCTTCGCGCGGCACGGCGATGAAGGTCGCATCCGGCGCTTCGGGCAGTGCCGCGATGCTGGGGTAGCATTTGCGCCCACCGAGTTCCTGATATTTCGGATTCACCACCCAGACCTCGCCGGCAAATCCGGCCTGCGCACAGCGGGCGATGGAATCGGCCATGGCCTGTCCGCCGACGATGCACACATGACGCGGCTTGAGGAGGCGCCGGATATTCTGCTGCCGCTTGGTATTCATCTGGGGGATTCCAATTCCGTCGTGATCCGTTAGAAGTGCTGATACCAAAGCTTGGGGGCATGAGACAAGTCGCCATCGGCTTGATTAAAAACGACACGCGGGAGACGACCATGAAGCACGACATCCTCATTCGCCATGGTGACGTTATTGATGGCAGCGGCAACAAGCGCTTTGCCGCGGATGTCGGCATCACCGGCGACCGCATCAGCGCCCTGGGCGATCTCGCGGGCGACACGGCGCCCGAGGTAATCGATGCCACCGGTTGCATCGTCGCCCCTGGTTTCATTGACTGCCACGCCCATGACGACATCGCCCTCCTGGCCGAGCCGGACATGCCGTCAAAGGTCAGCCAGGGCTGCACGACGGTGGTCGTCGGCAATTGCGGCTTCAGTGCCGCGCCGCTTACCCCGCGCGACAGCTATCCCCTGGATTTCCTGCTGGGCGATCAAAGCTATTACCGCTTCCCGCGCTTGGCCGACTATTTCGCGGCCCTTGAGGAGGCGCCTGCCGCCGTCAACAGCGCTGCCCTGGTCGGCCATTCGGTCCTGCGCGTTGAATGCATGGACCAACTGGACCGGCCGGCGACGGACGCCGAGATCGCGGTCATGGGCCAGCGCCTGAAACAGGCCCTGGCTGACGGCGCGATCGGCTTCTCCACCGGCCTGGAATATCCCAGCAACAAGGCAGCGGATACGCGCGAGGTCGTGGCCCTTGCCCGCCTGGCCGGTGAAGCCGGTGCCGTCTACACCACCCATTCCAGGAACTACGACGCCCAGTTCCGCGCAGCGCTTGAGGAGGCGATCGAAATCGGCCGCGCCGCCGCGACGCCGGTGATCCTCTCCCACCACCAGGGGGACGGACCGGAGAATATCGGCCATACCGCCTGGTCGCTGCCGATGATCGATAACGCCCGCAAGGCCCAGGCGGTCGCTCTCGACGTCTACCCCTATAACGCCGCAGCCACGATCATCGACCCGGCCTTCGTCATTTCGGCCTCCCGGATCCTCATCAGTTCCTCACAGCCGCACCCGGAAATGGCCGGCCGCGAACTCGACGATATCGCCGCCGAATGGGCCGTCGACCGCGACACCGCCGCCCAGCGCCTGATCCCGGGCGGCGCGATCTATTTCTGCCAGGATGAGGCCGACGTGCAGCGCATCCTGCAATACGGCCCCACCATGATCGGCAGCGATGGCCTGCCCGGCGGCGAGATCAACCACCCGCGCCTCTGGGGCAGTTTCCCCCGCGTTCTCGGGCATTACGCGCGCGATCTCGGGCTTTTCGATCTAGAGACGGCGATCCATAAAATGACTGGCCTCACCGCCCGCCGCTTTGGCCTCATCGATCGCGGAAAACTGGCTGTCGGAGCTTTTGCCGATGTCACAGTCTTCGACCCTGCCACGATCATCGACCGCGCCACGTTTCAGGATCCGATCGCGCCCAGCCATGGCATTCGATTTGTGCTTGTAAATGGGGCCTTCACGTGGCGCGAAGGTGCCGCGACGGGCACCCGTCCGGGACGGCCTCTGCCGCGTCGTGCCAGCGTTCCGTCACAAACGTTAAGCGCGCCGCAACCATTCTCGATCGCCGACTTTTGACGGAAACGCACACCTTTGTGACGCCACAGCATTGGCGACTCATTAACACTCGGGCTATATCATAAGGGTGCTGCGCAAGAGAAAATTTGCAGCAGCCCAAACCCCCAGTGACCGGCTCGACAATGGACTTTTTGAAGGTCAGCAAGCGTAGATTCCATTCGATGATCTCATCGGATCGGCTGCGCGCGGACCTCGTCAGCCGGCGCAGAGTCCTTTTCGGCCTCGGCGGTGCGGCCTGCGCGGCGGGCGCCATCGGCTTCGGCCTGCCCCTGCTTTCCGCCCCGGTTCGAACGAGCGCCCAGGAACTCAGCTATTTCCGGGTCGGCGCCGGTGCGCCGGGCACGCCCATTTACGAATTGGCCGGCCTCATCGGCGGTGCCATCAGCAACCCGCCGGGGACCCGCAGCTGCGACGAAGGCGGCTCCTGCGGCATTCCGGGCATGATCGGCCTCGCCCAGACAAGTTCCGGTTCGGTCGAAAACCTCGGCCAGCTGCGCTCCAAGCTCGTCGAATCCGCTGTCGCCCAGGCCGACATCGCCTACCTCGCCTATAGCGGCAAGGACATCTTCAAGACCCCCGGCAAGGATGCGGGCCTGCGGGCCATCTGTGGCCTTGGCCGGCTCAACGTGAAAATCATCGTCGGCCCTCAGTCGGCCGCCAAGGACGTGCCGGCGCTCAAGGGCCTGCGCGTCAATCTCGGCGGCGAGAACAGCGACAACGCCGTGACCGCCCGGCAGATCCTGGGCTTTCATGGCCTGTCGACCAAGCGCGTGAAGCCGAGCTATCTGGATTTCCCGGCCGCCAGCGAAGCGCTGGCTGCAGGCAAGATTGACGCGATGATCGTGGTCGATGCTCTGGACAGCCGCGACGTCACCAATCTTGCCAACTCGATGCCCGTGCGCTTCCTGCCCATCACGGGCGAGGCGGTCAACAAGATGATGAAAAGCTACGGCTTCATTGCCAGCGGCGTCATCAAGGCGAACACCTTCCGCAATATTCCCGACACGCCGACCGTCGAACTGGTCGCCGTCTGGCTGGTCCCGTCGACACTTGATGCCGAGATCGCCTACGAGCTCACCCGGGCCGTCTGGCTCGAAGCCACACGCAAGAACCTCGACCAGGTTTCGGCTGCGGGCAAGGCGCTTGACCTGCAACTCGCCATCGCCGGCGTCAGTGTGCCTTTCCATGCCGGCGCGCTGAAATACTACGATGAACATGGCGTGACCCGGTTCCTGCCGGCCGCCCTGCGGGCCGACCCGGCGATCAAGACCAACTGATCGCACACCTGCGGCGGCGGTAAAATCTCCGAACCCCGGGACCTAAGCGTTTTCCCGCGTGTTGATGGTGCAGTCCTGCTGCCCATCTCCGCCACACTGTTCAGGGAATATGCTCATGGCCGTTCGCGCCCTTGTCCTCCTTTTCGCGATGCCCGCGCTGGCCGCCTGCACCAGCATGCGCAATACGGAGCCGGCGCGAACCGCAACCGAGCAGCTGCTCCTCTCGACGGCGGCGGAAGCCCAGGCGCAGAGCCTCGATTTCGGCGTCCCCGCCGGCAAGAAAGTCTTCGTCGAGCCAGCCAATTTCGAAGGCTATGACGCCAAGTATGCGGTCGCCGCCATCCGCGAACAAGCGCTGCGCAAGGGCTTGCATCTGGTGCAGGAAAAGAAGGATGCGGAATGCATCATCGAAATCCGTGCCGGCGCCCTCTCCGCCGATCAGAAGAAGCTGCTGGTCGGCATCCCCAGCTTCGACCTTCCCGTGCCGCTGGCGGGTGGCGCCTTCACCTTCCCCGAAATCGCTTTTTATAAACGACAGACCGACATGGGCGTCGCCAAGTTTTCGGCCGCCGCCTATGACGCCAAGGAAGGCACGCTGATCGCCACGGCATCACCCGCGCCCAGCGCTTCCTACACCAAGGAGACGGTCCTGCTCTTCTTCATCTCTTGGTCCGACGACAATCTCAATCGCCCAAGCGACTGAACGACGACCTCCACTGCTGTGACAAATGCGGCGGTGACGGCGAAGGTTAATCGATCTCGATCACGACCCCTGTGGCAATCGGATGAAACGGCGCCATGTGACGCTTTCTCCGCCAATGCACCGATGTCCGCTTAAGCAAATGTTCATCCCGCTGGCGAACCCTGTTCTTGCAGGGGAATCGCAGCAAGGGGTCGTGGCATGGGTCGTCGTCGAATTGCCAACTGCGCGCAGCGCGGCGCGGGGCGGATTGCGGTTTCGCTGATCGTTGCTGGCACCAGCATGGGACCAGCGCAGGCCGAGGATGGAAAGAAGCGTCCCCTCCAGCTGGCCCTCCATGTCGATCTGCTCAATGACCGCATGGCCGATGCGGATGCGAGGACCGCCGAACCCCAGACATTCAGAGCGCCCACCCCGCTGAGCCTCATCGGCCTCCCACTCACATTCGGGTCGCGCGACGCCGATATCGGCGCGGGTGCGGGCGTCGAGGCCAGCATGAGCGGCACCTATGACACGAAACTTGCAGACAAGATGACGCTCGAATGGCGCGCCGGCCTTTCCAAAACCAAATACATGAGCGACGGCTGGGGTACCGATATCGCCAAGGCGGCGGCAACTTGGCGCTATGGCGACGACGATTTGGCGCTGAGCTTTGAACCTGGCTGGCGCGTCACAGTGGTCGAAGGCGAAATTGACGCCAGCGATTACGACGCTGCCCTCAGGCTGGAAAACGGCATAGGGAGTGGGCTCAGCTGGGTGAACAGCCTGCGCTATCGCCGGCATGACGCGACCGCGCTCGGCGGCGATGGGTCGAAAGCCACAGCCCGCACGGCCTTCGCTTACCGTTTCGATAAGCGCAGCTCGCTCGATTTCTCCTTTGACGCGACCTACGCGCTGTCGACAGAAAACGGCCGCAAGGTCGGCAGTCTCGGCGACCTCGACGCCGTTGCCAACGATTTCGACCCATCGGTCGCCATGTCCTTTCCCCTATCCGACGAAATCGAATTCGCGGCCAGCTTGCGCTACTGCCGAAGCACCGATGAATTGCCCCGCTTCACCAGCGATGCACGTCAAAGCGAAGACACCCAGCATCTCGACATGCGGCTGGCCTGGCATAACCTCGACCCGATGCTGCGCCCCATGGATCTCAGCGCCGGCTACACCTTCGACCGCCTCGACAGCACGGAGCCAGGGGGCGATGCCCTGACGCATACCGTTAGTCTGGCCTTTGCGGTGGAATTCTGAGCCACCCCCGCGGACCGTGCCGCCCGGCCAACTAGCGGGGCAACCGATTCTGTGGAAAGCTCCCTCCTACCCCCTTCAGGAGCCGTCCCCGGTGTTGGAAATCCGCCTGCCCGTCGCTGCTGACCATCCCGCCCTCGCTGATCTCTTCATCGAAATGCAGGCGCACTATCAGGTTCCATGCCCGTCCCGCGACGATCTCACCCAAACCTTCGCCCGATTGCCATCCGGTGCCGAAATGCTGATCGCATGTGACGCCAAGGAGTGCCTCGGCTTCGCTGCCTTTGGCACGATCTTTCCCGGTCCCGGCATCCGTTCGGGATTCTTCCTCAAGGAGCTCTTCGTGACAAAGCCGGCGCGCGGGAAAGGCATCGGCCGCGCATTGATCGAGGCGGTCGCCGCGCTCGCTGTCGCCCGCGGCCATCAGCGCGTCGACTGGACGGCTGATCGCAACAACCAGCAGCTGGTCGATTTTTACAGGGGGATAGGTGCCGTTGTGCAGGAAGAGAAGGTATTCTTCCGCCTGAGCGGGGAGGCGCTGCGCAACAGGGCGAAGTAGATCCGCCGCTTCAGCCCCCTACCCCACGACCTCGACCCGAATCCGATAGACGCCGGGCTCAGGCTCGCTGCCATCCAGCAGCTTGTTCCCCGTCACCTCGCAGAAATGGGCGAAGTCTTTTGGGGCGCCGGGGTCGGTGGCATCCACTTCCAGGATATCACCCGGTGCCAGTTCCTTGATTAGTTTGCGCGCCTTTAAGACCGGAATCGGGCATTTGAGGCCGCGGGCGTCGTATTGGCGGATCATGCGGTGGCTCCTTCGCGCGCAGTCTTTGTTTCACGTCTCGCCTGCCAGGATTCCAGCAGGCTGGCGCTGACGATGAGGACGCCGCCAAGGATCTTGTGCCACCCCAGTTCCTCACCGGCGAGCCACGCCGCCGATCCGACGCCAACGACGACCTCCGATGTCATGAGGATGCTGGCCCGCCCGGGCGACAGGCGTGCAGCACCCCAAAGGCTCAAGACCATCGCCGGCACCACCCAGATGAAGCCGGCGGCGATGATCCACGGCACGGCGCTCATCAACGTCGATGCTTCCGGCCAGGCGGCTGGCCCGTAATGGTCGCCAATGAGCAGGTAGACCAGAAGGCCGATCGGCAGCGCGCAGCCGAATTGCGCGATGCTCTTATCGAGCACGGAAATGTGTGACCACATGCGCGCCGTTAGCAGTGCCACGGCCCAGCACATCCCGGCCGCCAACCCCATCCACTCGGCGAGGCCGGACGGCCAGGGCGCTCGGCCACCGACGCCTTGCAGGATGACAAGACCGACGAGCGCCAGGCCGATCCCGACCCAGCGGACGGGCGTCAGCGGCGTCTTCATGAAGACGCGCTCCAGAATGGTCGACCAGATCGGGCTCAAATAGAACAGCAGGATGATGACGCCGACCTCGCCCAGCACCACGGCGACGGCAAAGAAGATGTTGCAGCAAGCGAGCGATCCACCACACAGCAGCATGCGCCAGCCGCCAGCCGCCAGTTCGCGGCGACGGGTGTAAAGGAATGGCAGCAACGGAATGAGCGGCACGCCGTAACACAGCGCCCCCGCCAAGGCGGCAGGGATGCCCGCTCCCTCCACTTCGCGCAGCGCGAACCACATCGATCCCCAGAAGATCGAGGAGCCGATCATGGCGAGGCTCGGCCACAATGTGCCGCCGCCAGGTGCCGCGTGACGGGTCTCGGCCATATCTCAGGCGACCTGCGCCCAGCCGGAAAGCTTGGCCGCCAGTTCCTGGTCCAGGATCACGTCGTACTCGTCCTCGTCGAGCACGGCGATACTGCTCAAGAACATGCGCTCCCGAATCTCCTCAAGCGCCGGGTCACTGAAAGCCGCCGCCAGGCCGCTGCGCAGCGCTGCCACGTCTTCGACCGGGCGCTCCAGGCCGGTGATATAGGGCAGACAGGGCGCCGGCGCGGTCAGATCCAGGACACGCAGACCCTCGACTTCCGCCGGCGCCACCGCCGTGATCAACGTCCAGGTGACGCAATCGACGGCGCAGAAATCCGCCAGGCCCTGCTTGACCAATTTGGCAGATTGCCGGTGCGCGCCGCTTTCGAGGGCCTCGCGCAACAGCCCGTTGGTGATGCCCTGCCCTGCCAGATAATGCTTCAGGATGTTGCAGCCGGACTGTGAATCCTTGCTGTTATAGGCGGCAATGCGCCCGGCCAGATCGGCGCCCTTGGTGGCCGCATCGCCCTCGCGCACGATGATGAGCGAGCGATAGGTGCTGCCCTCGCAGCCCGGTGCATCGAAGCAAGGGGTGGCCAGGTAGCGAACCTGGTCCTTGAGATCATGCGTGAGCGGATAGCCGCAAGTCTGTGCAAAGACGAGATCGCGTGATCGCCACAGGGCATAGGGGTCGCTCGGCCGCGTCAACTCCTCCGGCAAGCCGACGACACCGGCGGCCGAGATATGACTGCGGAGGCCCGTCCAGAAGGCGTCCGTCGTCTCTTTCAACTCCGGGAGATCGTACATCGGCAGGGCGGCAATCATGGTCATTCACTCTGTTGGGTTTTCATGAGGTCAGAAAGGCAGCGCCGCGCCGCCACTGCCAGGATATTGGGGCAGCTTGTCTGGGATCTGGTAGTAATCGCCCTTGTCGGCCACGAAGATATGGTGCCGTTGCCGCGGCGAGACTGGCGCGTCGAATACGCCGGCCGGAATTGAAACCGCGTCGGCCCCGCTGCGTTCCCAGAACAGCGAACTGCCACAGCGGTCGCAGAAACCACGCCGCGCCTGGTCGGACGATTGATACCAGCGGACATGCTCGCCGCCATTGAGCGTGATGTCGGCCCAATAGGCCTTGCTATAGGCCGGTGCATGGCCATGCCAGCGGCGGCACTGGCTGCAATGGCACTGGCTGATATCGCGCAACTTGCCATTCACCGTCAGGTCGACCGCGCCACAGAGGCAGCGGCCGTGGTGGCTTTGCCTTTTCTCCGGGGCGCCGACCGCGGGTGCTGGGGCGCAAGGGGCGGCCTTCGCCGATGACTGGCTGAACTGCGGCAGATCATCGACGATGTCGTAATAGTCACCCTTGAAGGCGACCCAGATGTGCTTCGACACTTGGAGATTGCTCGGTCCGTCCAACACGCCCATGGTGATGTCCAGGCCGTCGCTGCCGACGTTGCGCCAAAACAGCTTCGACCCGCATGTCCGACAGAAACCGCGCTCGGCATCATTGCTGGATCGGTACCAGACGACTTGCTCGCTGTTCGTTAGCTTCAACCGCGCCGCCGGGACCGAGGTATAGACGCCAAGCGCCCCGTGCCAGCGCCGGCACATGGCGCAATGGCAGGCGGCAGGTACGGTAAGCGGCCCTTCGATCTCGAAACTGACGGCCCCGCAAAGGCAGTGGCCGTGATATGTATCGTGCGACATTAACCATTCCCTCCCCGGCCGGAGCATAACCGCCAGCTGAGTTCCAACCAAGAGGGGCCGGACGAGCAGCGCGCATGCCGGGTATTAGTATTTCTTCATTGCTGGGAATCCGCACATTGAGTAGGAATAACCCTACTCAACCAGCGCCCATTGAGGCACATGACTGCCGAGACGCACACCGCAGAGCCCTTGCGGTCCAATAAGGGCGAAATAGGCCGCCACGCTTACGAGGCCGATGTCCCGACTTTGCTGCTGGCAGCTGGGATATACGCAGCCTTTTTCTTCACAACCTGGAACTTCCAAAGCCTGCCCTGGTGGGCGTTATTGCCCATGGGCGCCTGCATCGTCTGCCTGCACGGCTCGCTGCAGCACGAGGCGGTGCATGGCTATCCGTTCAAATCCCGCCGGCTCAACCGCTGGATCGTCGGCTGGTCGCTGTGGCTGTGGATACCCTATGACCTCTATGTGAAGACCCATACCCGTCATCACATCGACCAGGATCTCACCGATCCGTTCCTGGATCCGGAATCCAATTATCTGACCGAAGAGCAATGGGCGCAAATGTCGGGCCTGCACCGCGCCGTGCGCCAGATGATGCGCACCCTGGCCGGGCGCATGTTGCTGGGGCCGGGCTATTATACCGTTGCGTCCATCAGGGAATGCGCCCGCGACCTGGCCTCGGGCGATCGCTATCGGATCGTCCCTTGGCTATGGCACTTTTTCACCGTCGCCATCATCCTCACTTGGGTCATCGGCGTGTGCCAGATCCCGTTCTGGGCCTATGTCGCCCTCTTTGCCTATCCGGGAACGTCGATGGCGCTGGTGCGTTCATACGCCGAACATCGTGCGGCACCCGATGAGAAGACGCGCTCGATCATCTGCGAGGCGGGCGCCTTCTGGGGCTTCATGTTCCTTTACAACAATCTCCACGCGCTTCATCACGCCGAACCGGCTTTGGCCTGGTACAAGCGCCCGGGGCGGTATCGCCAGCTGAAGTCTCAGCTGCTGCGGGAGAACGGCAATTACTTCGTCCCCGGCTATGGGGCGATTGCGCGAGCCTATCTCTTCAGGCCCAAAGAGCCGATCTTCCACCCGTTCAAAAAGGCCAACTAGACGACACGCGTGTCGTCCAGCTGGTGCCTTTGACTTAAGCCGAAATCGGTCCCTGGAAGGGCAGCGAGCGATGCCGCTTGCCGGTGGCGGCGAAGATCGCATTGCCGATAGCCGGCGCCAGAGGCGGCAGGCCCGGCTCGCCGATGCCTGAGGGCGCTTCGCCGGATTTGACCAGATGCACCTCGACCACCGGCATCTCCTTCATCCGGGTCGGTTCGTAATCGTCGAAATTGCTCTGCTCGACTTGCCCGTCCTTCAGCGTGATGCGATTGCGCAGGATCGCCGACATGGCAAAACCGATCGCACCTTCGACCTGGGCCGACACCACGTCCGGGTTGACGGCGACGCCGACATCCACCGCAGCCACGATGCGATTCACCTTGAAGCCGCTCTCGCTCGTGGTGACTTCCGCCACCATGCCGACATAGGAGCCGAAGGAATGGTGCATCGCGATGCCTTGGGCACTGCCCGCCGGCATCTTCTTGCCCCATTCCGCCTTCTCGGCCACAAGCCTCAGCACGCCTGCTTCGCGTGATCCGTCCTTCAGATAGGACAGACGGAAGGCCAGCGGATCCTGCCCGGCCTTATGGGCCAGTTCGTCCATGGTCGTTTCCATGACATGGGCGGTGTGGCTGTGCCCGACCGAGCGCCACCACAGCACCGGCACTTCGGTCTTGGCGTTGTGGACATCGACCGCGAAATTCTCGATCTGATAGGGCGTCTCGGCGACACCCTCGACCGTGGTCGCATCGACACCGTCCTTGACCATCATGCCTTCGAACGGCGTGCCCACCAGGATCGACTTGGCGACAATCGCGTGCTGCCAGCCTGTGATCCGGCCATCCTTCAGGCCAGCCTTCAGTTTATGGAGCACCATGGGGCGATAGAGGCCGCCTTTGATATCATCCTCGCGCGTCCAGACCAGTTGCACCGGCGCCTTGCCGCCGATCGCCTTGGCGATATGGGCGGCCTCGACCGCCCAATCGGCAAAGGCATTGGCACGGCGGCCGAAACTGCCGCCGCTCAGCAGGGTGTGGATCTTGATCTTGTCGGGCGTCGTGCCCAGGACCTGGCTCACAGCATAGTCGTCGATGCTCTGGAACTGGCTGCCGCCCCAGATCTCGGCACCATCCTTGGTCAGTTCGATGACGCAGTTCATCGGTTCCATCGGCGCGTGCGCCAGGAAGGGGAAGACGAATTCCGCTTCATGGACGTCGCCACCACTGCCAAGGGCCGCCGCCGCGTCACCGCGGCGATCCGCCTTGAGGCCCGGCGTGACGGCAAGCTCACGGTATTCCGCCAGCATGTCATCGCTCGAGCGGCTTTCAGACTTGTCGAGCTGCCAGTCAATTTTTAGCACCTCGCGCCCCCGCATCGCCGCCCAGGTGTCCTTGGCAAGAACGGCGACACCGCTGGGGATCTGAACCACATCGACAACGCCGGCGATCTTGCGCGCCGCGGCGTCGTCAACCTTCCCAACCGTGCCGCCGAAACGCGGTGGCCGCGCGACCATGGCGACCAGCATGTTCGGGCGGCGGTAATCGAGCGCAAAGATCGCCTTGCCCGTCGTCTTGCCCGGTGTATCGAGACGGGGCAGTTTCTGGCCGATATACTTCCAGTCCTTCGGTTCCTTCAGCTTGATCTCTTCGGGAACCGGCTCCTTCATCGCCGCTTCGACCAATTCGCCAAAGCGGGCGGATTTGCCCGACGGGTGTTTCAGCACGCTGTTCTCGACCGTGATTTCCGCCGCCGGCACATTCCATTGCTTGGCTGCCGCCGAGACGAACATCGCCCGCGCCGCCGCTCCCACCTGGCGCATCTGGGTCCAGGAATTGGCCATTGAGGTGCTGCCGCCGGTGCCGATATAGGACCCAAAGAACAGGTTGTTGAACACCTTGGGATTGTTCGGCCCATGGTCGAAGCGCACTTTCGACCAATCGGCATCCAGCTCTTCAGCCACCAGTGTCGGCAGGCCCGTGCTGACGCCCTGCCCCATTTCAAGATGCTTCAACAACACCGTCACGGTGTCGTCACTGTCGATGCGCAGGAAGAAATTGGGATCGATCGCCGGTTTGGGCGCGGCGGCCGCCTCGCCTTCCGCCAAGGCAAACCGGCCGAAGGGGACGAAGGCGCCCAGAACGAATGTCGCGCTGGTGACGGCAGCACCTTTCAGGAAGGCACGGCGTGAGGTGGTCGTGTCTGCTTGCATCTTCAACATCGTCATCTCCCCCTCAAGCCAGCGACTTGGCGGCTTCGTGGATCGCCGCGCGGATGCGCTGATAGGTGCCACAGCGACAGATATTGCCCTCCATGCCGGCGTCGATATCCGCATCCGTCGGTGCCTCGTTCACCGAGAGCAAGGCGATCGCCGACATGATCTGCCCCGACTGGCAGTAGCCGCATTGCACCACGTCCAGCTTCTGCCATGCCGTCTGCACGGCCTTGGCCACCTTGCCGTCGAGGCCTTCGATCGTGGTGATCTCGCTGCCGACAACATCGCCGACCATGGTCGAGCAGGAGCGGCGCGATTCACCATCGACATGGACGGTGCAGGCGCCGCATTGGGCGACGCCGCAACCGAACTTGGTGCCCGTCATGTTGAGCCGGTCCCGCAGCACCCACAGCAATGGCATTTCCGGCTCGACGTCCAGATCGTGGTTCTGACCGTTAATGTTGAGTGTGATCATGTGATCCTCCTTATCCGGTCTCTTATTTCGGGCACTCGCTGCCGCCGGCGAGCCATGTCTTGACATGCTCTGTCAGCTCGGCGCGCGGCATGGAAACAGGCGTGCGTCCCTTGCCGGGGTTCCAACCCCAGCCGACGAGGTCGTCTTCCGAGAAATGCGTGACCAATTGTTCGCCGTTGCGGTTGCCGTTCTGCTTGGGGTCGCGCAGCTGGCGGCAGATATCGCCGGAGCTCAAACCCTGCCAGTTCATCTCCAGCGGCGCCAACGACCAGCCGGGTGCGCCGGGTACGCCCGAGGTCGGGTTGTTGCCGGTCTGGCTATGGCAGGTGGTACAGCGCATGCCAGGAACGCCCATATTGTCCTCGCCCCGCACCACCAACGGCACATGGAGGCGCCGCTCGTCGCCCTGCAGCGGTGACTGCACCTGGTGGCAGTTCAAGCAGCGCGGGTTTTCAAGAACGGTAACGATCTGATCCCAGGCTTTGAGGCTGTCGGCGGCACTGGCCGTCGTTTCGCCCTGGCTGGCATTGTGGTTGGCTTCCCAGAACAGCAACGCCGTTCCGAACAGTACGGACAACGATATGGCGGCAATTTGGCGAAGACCATTCCGCGCTGAACGCATCAGCGACTCCCATTGGCTGGCTGCCCCATGACAGGGCGACTGACGTGAGACACAAATTGGAACACGATTCCGGGCTGGCTCAAATGCCCGATTGTCCGCTTTGCTTGCACAAAACTGCGAAGCGCCGGTGTCCGATCAATAACGGTCGGAATCACCCTCCGGTGACAGGGGCCAAGGCTCGGCGCTGACACCGTTGACGGTGGTACCGCCCTGCGCCACCTGGGAAACATAGTTAAGGAAGCCCGCCGGAAAATTGAGGATCGGGACGCTGAGACTGTTCAGCTTCTGCGTCATCTCGGGCGTCAACTTCACGTCCAGTGCCCCCAGATTGTCCTCCAGCTGCGCCAGCGTTCGTGCACCAATGATCGGTGCCGCAACGCCGGGTCGCCCCGACACCCAGGCCAGAGCCACGCGCGACGCGGTCGTGTTGAGGCTTTCAGCCATTTCAACGAGCGCATCGACGATGGTGTAGGCCTTGTCCGTGAGTGCCGCTGTCACGCGTTCGCCACGACCCGCCTGTGCCGTGGTGCCGCGCCGATACTTGCCGGTAAGAGCACCACCTTTGAGCGGCGACCATGGCGTGATGCCGAGACCATGCTCCAGCGCCATCGGCACCAGATCGCCTTCTACCGTGCGCTCAAGCAGCGAATATTCGATCTGCAGGGCGATGAGGGGCGCCCAGCCGCGAAACCGCGCGATGGTCTGCGCCTCGGCACATTTCCAGGCCGGCGTGTCGGAGAAGCCGATATAGCGCACCTTGCCGCTTTCAACCAGATCATCGAGCGCGCGCATCGTCTCCTCGATCGGCGTCAGCGGGTCCCAGGCATGGAGCCAATAAAGATCGATATAGTCGGTTTGGAGGCGGCGCAGCGAATTCTCGCAGGCCGCGATGATGCTCTTCCGGTTGGCGCCGCCGCCATTAGGATCGCCGCGATAGAGATTGCCGAAGAACTTGGTGGCAATGACGGCCTTGGCCCGCTTGGCCACATGGCGGCCGAGCTGATCGCCGATGATCTTTTCCGAATGACCCTTGGTATAGATGTTGGCGGTATCGATGAAATTGCCGCCACGATCGAGATAGGCGTCGAGAACTCGGTTCGCCTCATCGACCGAAGATCCCCAGCCCCATTCCTCGCCAAAGGTCATGGTGCCAAGGCAAAGCGGTGAAACACGCAGGCCGGAACGGCCGAGAGTCACGAAATGATCAAGCGGCATGGTGCACCCTCAAATGATGGGATGAAAGATGCCGCGATTGGACCACGGAGAGGCCCGCCGCTTAATACCCGTTCCTGTCAGAAAGTTGCATGATTCTGCCTGGCACAAAGAAAGATGGCCCGCTTCGGGCGGGCCATGAGTTCGTGGAGATATCGAAAGGTTGCGGTAACTACATACGGCGCACGGTCACCAGGAAAGCGTCGACGCGGGTTTCAAGTTCCTCTGCCTGGCGGGCGAGATCCTCAGAGACGTCGAGCACGGTCGCCGAGGCCTGGCCGGTATCTTCGGCCGCGCGTGAGACGCCGCCGATATTGGCGGATACTTCCCGCGTTGCCGCTGACTGCTCCACCACCGCGCTCGAAATCGAGGCGCTGATCTGGCTGACATTCTGAATGATGTCCGCAATCTCACGGATCGACAAAGCGGTCTTCTGGCTGGAACCCTGGATGTCGGTGATCTGGTCGGCGATCTCGCTGGTCGCTCTCCCGGTCTGGGTCGCCAGGCTTTTGACCTCGTTGGCGACGACGGCGAAGCCCTTGCCGGCCGCACCGGCACGGGCCGCCTCGATCGTGGCGTTGAGGGCGAGCAGGTTCGTCTGTCCGGCGATACTGGTGATGAGATTGGTCACCGCGCCGATCTTGTCAGCAGCGCCGACCAGGCCACCGACCATGGCTTCGGATTCCCTGGCCACATCGACGGCACTGGAAATGACCTTGTTCGCACCTTCGATCTGGCGGGCAATCTCTTCGACCGAACTCGACAATTGTTGCGACGCGGCCGACGCCATCGCCGACTGCTCATTCGTCTGGCTTGCCGCATCGGACAATGAGGCAGCCGTCGACTTCATATTCTGCGCCGATGCCGCGACCTGCCGAACCAGATTCTTGACGTTCGCTTCGAACTGGGTGGCAAGCGCCGCATTCTCAATCTTGCGTTTCGAGAGATCGGTCGCGAATTTGACAACCCGAGATGTCTTGCCGTTGGCATCGAGCACAGGGTTGTAGCTGGCTTCGATCCAACATTCCTTGCCGCCCTTGCCGATGCGCTTGTATTGGCCGGCTTGGAACACGCCGGCACGCAGCCTGTCCCAGAACTGCTTGTATTCGGCGCCGTCGCGGTCCGCAGGCTCGACAAACATGCTGTGATGCTTGCCCTTGATTTCTTCCAGCGTATAGCCGACCACGTCCAGGAAGTTCTTGTTGGCGTGAACGATGGTGCCATCGAGCTCGAAATGGATAACTGCCTGCGAGCGATTGATGGCCGCGACTTGGCCCTCGAGCTCAGCCTCCTCGCGCACCTGCTGCGTGATATCGGTGGCGATCTTCACGACCTTGTAGGGTCGGCCTGACCGGGTGAGCACAGGATTGTAGCTGGCCTCGATCCACACCTCGCGACCGCCCTTGCCGATGCGTTTGAAGCGTTTGGCCTGGTAGGTACCAGCGCGCAACGTCTTCCAAAAATCGCGATAGGCGTCGGATTGCCGTTCGTCCTCGGCGACAAAGAGGCTGTGATGCTTGCCCTTGATCTCGTCCAGCCTGTAGCCGACGGCCTTCAGGAAATTCTCATTGGCCGTCAGGATGATGCCATCAAGGTCGAATTCGATGATCGCCTGTGAACGCCGGAAGGCCGCCAGGATCAAGGCAGCATCGCCACGCAGGATTGACCCAAACATTTCGCTCCACCTCTCAAGCGCGAGCATATGCTCAACGGTGGGGCCAATATCTGCTAATTGTACGAATAGTCAGTAAAGTTTCTTCGTACAACACACACGATAATATATCTTTTTTCGGTATTACTTTCGCTTTTAATCCTATCGAATAGGATTCTTCCGAAAATGAAGATGTTAGCCGCAGCGAAGGTCGCCCCTCGCGCCGCCCTCAAATCTGCTTCACCCCGCCCTCGGCCTTGCGGCGGCCGATGAAGTCCTTCATCGCCTCGTCGATGGCCGGATCAATCGCCGGTGCTTCGAACTCCGCCAGCGCCTGCTTCCACAGGGTATTGGCGCGCTGTGCCGCATCCTGCGCCCCGGCGAGACGCCAAGTTTCATAGTTGCGCCAATCCGAGACCAGCGGCGAATAGAACGCCGTCTCGTAACGCGCCAGCGTGTGCGCGGCACCAAAGAAGTGCCCGCCCGGGCCGACCTCGCGCATCGCTTCAAAACCAAGCGCATCTTCCGAAACATCGAGCGGCATCATGAACTCGCTCATGCCCTGGATCATCTCGGCATCGATGACCATCTTTTCGAACGAGGCGACGAGCCCGCCTTCCATCCACCCGGCGCCGTGCAGGATCAGATTGGCGTGGCCCATGACGGCGCCCCACAGCGACATCTGCGATTCATAAGCGGCCTGCGCATCGACCGTGTTCGAGGCGCAGGCATTGCTGGAGCGATAGGGGAATCCGTATCTGCGCGCGAGCTGGCCGCCGGCCATCGCCGCGCGCGTGTATTCCGGCGTTCCGAAGGCAGGCGCCCCCGTCTTCATGTCGACATTCGAGGTGAAACCGCCATAGACGCAAGGGACACCGGGATTGACCATCTGCGTGAACGCCAGACCCGCCAATGCCTCTGCATTGGCCTGCGCCAGGGCGCCGGCAATGGTCGCGGGCGCCATCGCGCCCGACAGCGTGAAGGGGGTAAGGACGATCGGCTGTCCGGCCTTCGCCATCGCCTGCAGGCCTTGCAGCATCGGCGTATCGAGGCGCAGCGGCGAATTGCTGTTGATGATCGAAAAGACGCTGGGCTCCTTGGCAAGCTGCTCCTTCGAGATGCCACGCGCCAACGCTATCAGTTCGATCGCATCCTCGATGCGTTCGTTGCCCAGCGAATACGGGTGCCACACCTTGTCGGTGAGCGTCGCTGCCATATAGAGCGCATCGAGATGACGCGTGCTCGGCGGCAGATCGGCGGGCTCGACCGGGTAGCCACCCAGGAACTGCACCGCATTCAACGACTGCGCCAGACGCACGAGGTTGCAGTAATCCTCGAAATTGCCCGGACGGCGGCCCTTATCCATATCGGAGACATTGGGCGCCGATGCGACCGAGCCGAAATTGATGTGGTTGGCGCCAAAGGTGAGGTTGTGCGCCGCGTTGCGCGCATGCAGCGTGAACGTCTTCGGCACCGTCTTGATCTTTTCCATGACCAGCGCGGGATCGAAGCGCACCAGATTGGAACCGGCCTTCACCTCGGCACCGTTTTCTTTCAGGATGCGCAGCGCGTTCTCTTCCAGGAATTCGATGCCGAGTTCCGAGAGGATGCGCAGCGACGTCTGGTGAATGGCCTCGATCTGGTCATCGCTCAGCACCCGGACCGGATCGTAATTGTTGCGATGATTGCGCCAGGGGAGCTGCTTCAGCCCTTTCGCCTGCCTGGTGTTGCGGCGACCGCGCGCCTCGCGCGCTGCTTCCCGTGACATGATAAGCCTCGTTGGGTGTTAAATTCCAACACCCAAACTAGCAAATGGCGGAGGCGGCGGGCGTTAGAAAGTCTCATGGAACGCATTCCGGGGCGGAATTTGGCGTCGATCGCCAAACTACCAGGGGCTCGCCCGAACGCCGAAAATCGCAATCCGCCCCTAATTTGCCTCCTCGTCGTCCGCAAGACGCCCAAATGCCCCGCCAGTCTAACGCGTTCCCCATCCATCAGGGCCTTTCCCATGGACCAGATTATCGCGGCTGAATTTGTCATCGGCTCGGTCGCCTGCCTGTTTACCTTCCTGGCTCCGCGCTCCCTTCGCAGGGGGTACTTCGCCTTGCTGTTGGTCGTGGTAGCGACCTTCGCATTCCTTATCCACCGATCGCGGGGCAATTCACCGGGCGCGGGCCTCGACGCGATGTTTGTGATCATGACTGAAATATCGGTCATCTGCGGCTCGATACTCGGCGTCATTTTCCGTTGGCTTTGCACGAAGGAAAACTCAAGCGAGTTGATCGGCTTGCAATCTCCATCACCCTTTCAACTCCATCATTTCGAGATTGTCGGCGCAGGGATGATCGTCACATATCTCGGCGGCCTAATGATGATACCCTTGCTCCAAGGCCGCGCTGCATTACTTCAATGCTTGATGTTGGGCTCGGCAACACTTCTAATCGTGGGCTCGCTTCATGGTGCCCGTGTGTCGAACCGGTATGTTCAATGGGTCATGCTCCCCGCCTCATGCGGACTGTTCATGGCGATGATTGGCCTGAGCGCCATTATGAGTTTCTTAGGAGGCGCTTTCTATACGACACGAATCGTCGAGAGTGCGGAGCAGGCGGCAGGAAACACGCCGTATTGCATTGAGGTTGCGAACAATGACGGCCCAGGCTCCTACCATGCCGCCGTATCCCTATGGGATCTCCACCCGCTCGTGATGACCGCGAGATATCCATACTCCGAGCGGCATGCCAAAATCGTCACGGCCCAACCGGCGAGCAGCACGCGGGCGCATTGGAGTTACAACGCCGGTCGTTTCGTTCCCTCATGGGCGTTGTCTTGGGAGGTCGGAGACTCTCCCGCCTGCACGCCCGCGCTGGGCTTTGCCGCAGATCTTTCATGGTTCCATTGGCAGCACTAAAGGCTGTCATCCGGGGCGAAACGGAGAACGGCGCCGATAAGGGCGCCGTTCAACTATTCATTCATTTGCCGGCAGTAGATGCCCGGATCTTCGCCCGGACATGACGGATGTTTCTAAAGGTTCGGTCCGATTTCTCCCGTCATCCCCGGCCTTGACCCGGGGATCCACTCCAGGAAAGGCTTAGTTCGCCGCGGCGACCTCGGGGGCGCCGACGCCTTCCTTGAGGTTGATCTTCTTGGCTGTCGTCTCACCGGCCGTGATGACAATCGGCTCGCTGCCCCAGAGCTTGGCGCCAAGACGTGCGACGGCCAGATAGCGGCCTTCGCGCAGCATCAAGGTGGGGTCCGGCTTGATGCTGCTGGCGACCAGCTCGTAGACCCCAGGAGCATTGGGGCGCTGGCGCAGGATCTGCCAATTGAGGGCCTCGGCCTGGGTCTTCTGCTTCTTCGGCTTCAAGGCCGTCAGCTTCGCATAGCCCGCGTACATGTTGAGCGTGTATTTCAGCGACTGGCCGGCCTGGATCGGAATGACGAGGTCGGCCTTGGCGTCCTTGAAATGGGCACGCACGACATAGGAACCGCCGGGCAAGCTGAACTGGCCAACAGCGGCCTTCTGCTCGGCGATCTTCTCGCCGTTTTCAGTGGCACCCTTGCGATACTCATAGACTTCCCAAAGGACCGGCTCTTTGACCGGGTTCTTGCCCTTGCTCAGCTTCATGTTGATGGAGAGCTGCGCCGGTGGGCCAGCTTCCGGCTTCTTCGATGCGGTCTGTTTGCTCGGGTCGGCAAGGACCAGCGAGCGCGTGGTCGCCGACTTGCCGATCAGGATCGCCTGGCTGCTCTCGATTTTGCCGAGCTTGGCGGTCACCAAATACTGGCCGGGATCGAGCTTCGTGACGAGACGCGCACCCTTGCCGGTCGCCGAGGGCTTCGCCTCGGGCTTGCCGGTTTCCTTGTTCACCTTCACCACCGACCAGGCGATGTCGCCCTTCACTTCGGCGCCGCCAGCCTTTTCGACCGCAAGCAAGGTGACGTCGGCTGCACGTGCCGTCGAGACGCTAAGACCGACAATTACCGCGAGGCTGGCGCAGAAGGCCGCCAGCGAAAGAATGAGTGAGCGCAAAGCCCGCCCTCCACCAGTTGGAGCAACGCACGGGGAAGGAATTGATGCTCCGAAACGACCGATCGCCCGAAAGCTCAGCCAGACCCGCCTGGCAGAACAGCTTGCCAAGCGGAGCGCTGAGCGACGGACGCGCAGCAAAGCCAGAGAATCAACCATCCCCCACGGGTACAGTTCTAGGCGGGGTTGATACCATAGCTGGGGGTGGGGTGCATCTTTTTTAGCCAGGCCAGGCGGGGATTCGGGTAAACGTTAACGCGATGATCTGGCATGTAAAATGCCAACCCGATGCCCGCAAGGCGCCCCGTCGCCGCGTTAGCCGCCGAAGGCGCTGCCGGCGAGGAAGCTGGCCAGCAAGGCACCGCCCACCATCAGGAAACCGGCAAGGGCGAGGCTGCCGAAAGCTTTAAGTCCAGGATACTGTTTCATCGTCTTGGTCTGTCGTCTGAAGCGTTTGCTAAGGCCCGTCGGTCGCCGCAGGGCCGGAGAAGGTTCACGTGGAGATCAACGTCGTGGTGCGAGAAAGGCCTCCATGTGAAATGCCATCTGCGCCGGCGGATAGGAATATTCGCGGCCCACGGGACAGGCCCGGCGTGCCAGGCACCCGTTGTCGCGACACTCCTGCCCGTCCGGACCGTCGACATGCTGCGCGCAGCGCCGGTCGTCGAAGCCGTTTGCGGTGAAAGCCGCGACTGGGCAGGTCGACAGGCACGGCCGCGCTGAGCAGGTGACGCAGGGCGACGCGATATCCTGGCGTGGCGCTAGACCCGGATCGGTCGGCAGCAAGAACGCGGCGCGATAGGCATGCCACAGCCCATAAGTCGGATGGATGAAGATCCGCAAGGGCGAGACATGCACCGCTTCGGCCCGCGCGGCCCAGCGCTGAAATGGTTGGTAAGGCGGCCCGTCGGAGGGATAAAGCGCCGTCGCGCCAAAGAGTGCCGCGATCGGATCGAGCGCTTCGCGGGTCCACCGATCCAGCGGATGGGTGGCAAAGCGTGCCAGCGCACCCGAGGCGGCAAAGGCTGGCCACATAGCCCCGCCCACATTGCCGATCAGCAAGACCGACCGCGCCGGCTCGCCTGAACGCAAAAGCGGCAGATCGCCGTCGCTTTCGGCCACAAAGCCACCACGCAACGCCATCCCCAAGGGATTGAGAGCCTTATGAAGCGCGGTGAGCATCGATAAACCTGGTGGGACCTGGACCGGAATGTTTGCGGCCCCTAAACTGCACGCGATTTTGGCAAAATGATGTCGAGGATGCGCCGCCATGGACTCTGAATCCGTCAACTTCATCCGCATGGAAGACGGTACTTACGCGGAATACCAGTTCCTCGACGGGATCTACCAGAAGCTCAACCACGATCTGGCCGACAACGTTCTTGGCAACCTCAAGAAGCTTGCCGGCGACAAGATGGGCTACAAGATCGACCGCTATCAGCACTCGCTGCAATCCGCGACACGGGCGATGCGCGACGGTGCCGACGAGGAATTGACCGTCTGCGCCCTCGTCCACGACATCGGCGACCTGCTGGCGCCGGAAAACCATTCCGAACTCGCCGCCTCGATCCTGCGTCCCTATGTCTCGGACGACAATTACTGGCTGGTGAAGCATCACGGCATCTTCCAGGGCTATTATTTCTTCCATCACCTGGGGCTCGACCGCTTCGAGCGCGAGCGTTATCGCGGCCACCCGATGTTCGAGAAGACCGCCCTCTTCTGCCAGAACTACGACCAGAACAGCTTCGACCCGGCATACGACACGGCCCCGATTGACGCGTTCGAGCCGATGGTGCGGCGCCTCTTCGCCAAGCCGCCCTTCGGCCGCGCGCGCCCCGAATAAGTGCCGCGATGATCCGGCGTGTTCTTCTGCCGCTCGTGTTACTGGCGGTTGCCTTCCTCTGGGCGCCGCAACTGCTCGAAGCCACCAGCAACCCTTGCAGCGCATTGGAACAAAAGACCATTGCGCTGGAAACCGGCGGCAACGATCTCGGGACCAATGTGCTTGAAAACATTTCCGGCGGCGCGCTGGCAGAGCAGTTGATGCGCAACAAGTACAAGAACCTGCCCGTCCCAGTCGCTTGCGCTCTGGAGTATTGGAAGAAGAGCCTGCGCCTCGCCAAGTGAGGCGGTTAACGCCGTGAGATGCGTCACATCGCCGCTCTTTATATTTATTTTTCAGGTACTTAGATGAGAGTCCAAGCTGTGGGCCGGATCACAGACGGACCGCCCCCGTTAGGCCTAGATTGGCAGCATCGAAACGGCGACATCGCCCGAATCGAGTGCTGCCAAGGGGTTCGACATGTTCCGCATCATGAGCATCGCCACGCTGGTCTTGATCGCGCTGTGCTTCTTCATCGGCGCCAGCCTCGCCATTGCCGACGAGGGCAAGACCGAGATCAGCACCGGCACGGCGCAAGAGCAGACCATCGATGCCTCGCGTCCGGTTGACGAGTTCTATGAACCCAATCTCGCCAAGCGGGACCAGGACCGCTACGACTTCAGCGAGTATCTGAACGGTGCCGCGACCGGTCCGGCCGTCGACGCCGAGAGCGTCGAAGAGCCTGAGATCAAGCGCGACGCGCCTTTGGAGATTTAGGCGGCGACACTGCCGATCTGCAGGCGCGGATTGGCATTGGGTGTCGCGCGTTCCCGGCGCGGCGTCTTGCCGAAGAAGTCGCGATAGCATTTCGAGAAATGCGACGCCGAGACGAAGCCGCAGGCCAACGCCACGTCAATGACCGACATGTTGGTCTGCAGCAACAGAAGACGCGCCCGATGCAGGCGCAGTTCAACATAATAACGCGCAGGCGACCGATGCAGGTATTTTGCGAACAAGCGCTCCATCTGGCGGCTGGAAAGCCCGGCCGCATCGGCAAGTTCCGCCCGATCGAGCGGCTCTTCCAGATTGGCCTCCATCTGCTGGATGACCTGGATGAGCTTGGGATGCCGCACGCCGAGCCGCGCGGTCAGGGCCATGCGCTGATGGTCGTGGCGATCGCGGATACGCTCATGGATGAACTGTTCCGAGACCGCCGCGGCGAGCTCATGTCCGTGCTGCTGCGAGATGAGATTGAGCATCATGTCGAGGGCCGCCGTGCCGCCTGAACAGGTGAACCGGTTGCGGTCGATCTCGAACAGTTCCGATGTGGTTTCGATATCCGGGAAATTCTCGGCAAAGCTTGCCAGATTTTCCCAGTGAATGGTGCAGCGATAGCCGTTGAGCATATTGGCTTTGGCAAGGATATGGGCACCTGTGCAAAGTGCCCCGATATCCGCCCCTTGCCTTTCGGCTCGGCGCAAATGTGCGAACACGTTCTTGTCTTCGTAGAGATGCCCGTCGACGCCGCTGCACAGCACGATGGTGTCGAAATTGATGATCTGCTCAACCGAGCCTTCCGGCGTCAGCGGTATACCGTTCGACGCCGCCACCGCCTTCCCGTCCGACGAGAACAGATGCCAGCGATAGAGTTCTTTTCCCGCCACGCGATTGGCAAGGCGCAAGGGCTCGACGGCCGAGGTGAAGGCGATCATCGAAAAATTCGGCACCAGCAGGAACGCCATCTCCTGCGGCAGCTTCACCGGCAAGTCACCGAACACGGCCATACCCCCATCGAGTGAGTTCAGCGAAAAATAGTCGGGCACGGAAATATCCCATTTCCGACATGTCGTCCACAGGCAAAATAGCGCACATGCGACATTGATTGGACCCGTCGGTCAGGAATCCGAGCAATTCCGCCATTGCGCCAATTTCTTGTAATGACGCGCGAATAATAGCTGCATCCACGCCTAGGTCATGGTCTTGAGGGAAAAAAACTCAAAAGCCTATGCGCTGTGGCAGCTTGACCCACGGCGTTAACGCGACATTAGATGGCGCGCGGTTGGGGGATTCGCACCCATTGCCTTGGCATGATCCGCGACCGTAGAACACGCATCACACCCCATTCGCGCCACAGCTTGTCGGGGAAACCCCCAAATCGGGATTGCTATGAAGCAGAACTATTCGATTTTCAGCCTGGTCCGGAACGCCCTCAGCTACCACCAGGGCTGGCAGGAGGCCTGGCGCAGCCCGGCGCCGAAGCCGGAATACGATGTCATCATCATCGGCGGCGGCGGCCATGGTCTGGCGACGGCCTACTACCTCGCCAAGGAACACGGCATCACCAATGTCGCTGTGGTGGAAAAGGGTTGGCTCGGCGGTGGCAATACCGGTCGCAACACGACCATCGTGCGCTCGAACTATCTGTGGGATGAATCAGCCCATCTCTATGAACACTCGCTGAAATTGTTCGAAGGCCTCAGCCAGGACCTCAACTACAACGTCATGTTCAGCCAGCGCGGCCTGATGAATCTTGCGCATACGCAGCATGACATGCAGGCCCTGCGCCGCCGCGTCTACGCCATCCAGCTCAACGGCATCGACAGCGAGATCCTGACGCCCGAGCAGATCAAGGAAATGGTGCCGATCCTCGATTGTTCGCCCAAGGCGCGCTACCCGATCATGGGTGCTTCGCTGCAGCGCCGTGGCGGCGTTGCCCGCCATGACGCCGTCGCCTGGGGCTTTGCCCGCAAGGCCGACGAGCGCGGCGTCGACATACTGCAGAACACCGAAGTCACCGGCTTCAAGATCGTGAACGGCGTGGTGAAGGGCGTCGAGACGAACCGTGGCTTCATCGGCGCCAAGAAGGTCGGCATCGTCGTCGCCGGCCATTCCGGCGTGATGGCGGGTCTTGCCGGCTTCCGCCTGCCGGTCGAGAGCCATCCGCTGCAGGCGCTCGTTTCCGAACCGATCAAGCCGATCCTCAACACCGTCGTCATGTCGCCGCAGGTCCACGTCTATGTGAGCCAGTCGGACAAGGGCGAATTGGTGCTGGGTGCCGGTATCGACGCCTATACCTCCTACGCCCAGGTGGGTTCGCCCTTCATCATCGAGAACCAGCTCAACGCGCTGACCGACCTTTTCCCCTGCTTCGGTCGCTTGCGCATGCTGCGCCAGTGGGGCGGCATCGTCGACACCTGCCCCGACGCCTCGCCGATCATCGGCAAGACGCCGGTCGAGAATCTGTTCCTCAATTGCGGTTGGGGCACCGGCGGCTTCAAGGCGACGCCGGGTTCCGGCAACGTCTTTGCGCACACCATTGCGCGGGGCGAGCCGCATCCGCTGGCTGTGCCCTTCGCCCTCGAGCGCTTCACGAGCGGTTACCTCATCGACGAACACGGCGCTGCCGGCGTCGCTCACTAATTCAAGCAGACGAGACAATCAGATGCTTCTCATCTCCTGCCCCTATTGCGGTCCCCGCGACGAGCATGAGTTTGCTTACGGCCATGAGGCGCATATCGCGCGCCCGACGCTGGAACAGCAGCAAACCATGTCGGACGCCGAATGGGCCGATTACCTGTTCATGCGCAAGAACCCTAAGGGCGTTCACTTCGAGCGCTGGGTGCACAGCCGCGGCTGCCGCCAGTGGTTCAACGTGGCGCGCCATACGGTGACGCACGAAATCATCAAGGTCTACAAGATGGGCGAACCGGCCCCGAAGCTGGAGCAGAAGTAACATGAGCGCGCAGAAGAACCGCGTCGCCACCGGTGGCCGCATCGACCGTTCGAAACCGGTCCGCTTCAGCTTCGACGGCAAGACCTATTACGGCTATCAGGGCGACAGCCTCGCCTCCGCCCTCCTCGCCAATGGCGTGACGCTGGTCGGCCGTTCGTTCAAATATCATCGCCCGCGCGGCATCGTGACCGCCGGCCCCGAAGAGCCCAATGCCCTCGTGGAAGTCGGCACCGGCGCCTATCGCGAGCCCAACACCCGCGCTCCGCAGATCGAGCTCTATGACGGCCTCGTCACGCAGAGCCAGAACCGCTGGCCGAGCCTCGACTTCGACGTCGGCGCCGTGAATTCGGTGATGAGCCGGTTCCTGCCGTCCGGCTTCTATTACAAGACCTTCAAATGGCCGAAGGACGGCTGGATGTTCTATGAAAAGTTCATCCGCAAGGCCGCCGGCCTCGGCACCGGGTCGACCGAAACCGACCCGGACCGCTATGACAAGGTCTACGGCCATTGCGATGTGATGGTCGTCGGCGGCGGTCCCGCCGGTTTGGCGGCAGCCCTTGCCGCCGGTCGTGCAGGCGCCCGCGTGGTGCTGGTCGACGAGCAATCGGAACTGGGCGGCTCGCTCCTCTCCGAGCGTGAACGCACCATCGACGGCAAGCCCGTCAATGAATGGATCGACGCCGCGAAGGCGGAACTGGCGAGCCTCCCGGAAGTCCGCGTCCTGACCAGGACGACGGCTTTTGCCTATCTCGATGCCAACATGCTGAGCCTGGTCGAGCGCCTCACCGATCACATTGGCCCCTCGGCCAAGGGTCCGCGCCAGCGCCTGTGGCGCATCCGCGCCAAGGAAGTGATCCTGGCGACCGGCGCCATTGAGCGTCCGCTGGTCTACAGCGATAACGATCGCCCCGGCTGCATGCTGGCGTCGGCTGCACGCACCTATGTCAACCGCTATGGCACGACACCGGGCCAGCGCGTCGTCATCATGACCAACAACGACACGGCCTATCAGACGGCGCTCGACCTCACTGCCGCCGGCGTGTCGGTTGCTGCCGTTGTCGATCTCCGCGCCAACCCGACCGGCGCCCTGCCCCAGGCCGCCCGCGCCAAGGGCATCGAGATCATCGACAATTCGGCGATCACCCAGGTGAAGGGCACCAAGCAGGTGCGCGAGGTCGAGGTGCAGAGCCTCAACCAGGATGCGACCGGCGTCGTCGGTTCCGCCCGCCATATCTATTGCGACACGGTGTTGAGCTCGGGCGGCTGGCAGCCGACCGTCCATCTCCATTCGCAGACCCGCGCCAAGGTCGTTTGGGACGATGGCATCCAGGCCTTCATTCCCGGCCCCATCATGCCTGGCCAGAACAACCGCTCGGTCGCAGCGGCGCGTGGCAGCTTCGGCCTCGACGCGGCGCTGAAGGAAGGCCATCAGGCCGGCGCCGAAGCCGCGGCGAAGTTCGGCTTCAGCAACGTCACCGGCAACGCCCCGAGTGCGGAAGCGGAACCGGAAAGCCAGCCGCTGCGCTCGGTCTGGATCGTGCCGTCGAACGTGCCGGTCGGGCAAGGCGGCAAGCATTTCATCGACTACCAGAACGACGTCACCGCCGCCGACGTGAAGCTCGCCCACCGCGAAGGCTATGTCTCGGTCGAGCATCTGAAGCGCTATACCACGATGGGCATGGCGACCGACCAGGGCAAGACCAGCAACGTCAATGCGCTGGCCATCATGGCCGGGCTGAAGAACGTCTCGATCCCGGAAGTCGGCACGACCACCTTCCGTCCGCCTTATACGCCGGTGACCTTCGGTGTGTTCGCGGGGTCGGACAAGGGCGACTTCCTCGACCCGATCCGCAAGACGCCGATCCATCAATGGCATGTCGAGCACGGCGCGCCGTTCGAATGCGTCGGCCAATGGCACCGCGCCTGGTACTATCCGAAGCCCGGCGAAACGATGCATGACGCGGTCAACCGCGAAGTGAAGGCGACCCGTGATTCCGTGGGCATCGTCGACGCCTCGACGCTCGGCAAGATCGACATCCAGGGCCCGGATGCCGCGTGGTTCCTCAACATGGTCTACACCAACGCCTGGACCAAGCTGGAGCCAGGCAAGTGCCGCTACGGCTTCATGTGCGGCGAAGACGGTATGGTGTTCGATGACGGCGTCACCAGCCGCATCTCGGAGAACCATTTCCACATGACCACCACCACCGGCGGCGCCCCGCGCGTCATGAGTTGGCTGGAGGAATGGCACCAGTGCGAATGGCCCGACAAGAAGGTCTATTTCACCAGCGTGACCGAGCAATGGGCGGTCATCGCCCTCAACGGCCCGAATTCGCGCAAGGTGCTGGAGAAAGTCGTTGAAGGCATCGACCTCTCGGAAGAAGCCTTCCCCTTCATGACCTGGCGCGACGGCACGGTCGCTGGTGCCAAGGCGCGCATCTTCCGCATCAGCTTTACCGGTGAGCTCTCGTACGAAGTGAACGTCCAGCCGAGCTTCGCGCTCCACGTCTGGCGGGCACTGATGTCGGCCGGCGAGGAATTCAACATCACGCCTTACGGCACCGAGGCACTGCACGTGCTGCGCGCCGAGAAGGGCTTCGTCATCGTCGGCCAGGAAACCGACGGCACCATGACGCCGCAGGATCTGGGCTTTGAATGGATCATCGGCAAGGCGAAGCCGGACTTCATCGGGCGCCGCTCGCATCTGCGCTCCGACACGAAGCGGCCGGACCGCAAGCATCTGGTCGGCCTCCTCACCGAGAACCCCTCGGAAGTCCTGCCCGAAGGCGCCCAGGTGGTCGAACACGTCAAGGACAAGCCGCCGATGACCATGATCGGCCATGTGACGTCGAGCTATTACAGCCCCAATGCCGGCCGCTCCATCGCCATGGCGGTCATCAAGAACGGCCGCAACCGCATGGGCCAGACGGTCTATCTGCCTTACGAGGGCAAGGTCGTCACGGCCAAGATCACCAAACCGACCTTCCTTGAGGATGGAGCCCCCGCCAATGGCTGACGCCTACACCCGCCGCAGCGCGCTGCAGCATTTCGGCCTCACTGCGGCCGCAGCCAAGGGCGATGCCGCCGGCGCCGATCTTCTCATCGGCGAAGCCGCGCATCGCACCATCGTCAACATCCGTGGCGATGGCGGCGATGCCTTCAAAGCAGCCGTCCGTTCCGTGACCGGCGTCGATCTGCCGACGACACCGAACACCACGGCCAAGGCCGGCGATTTCCGCATCCTGTGGCTGGGCCCCACCGAATGGTGGGTCGTCAGCAGCAATGCCGACACGGCCAAGCTGGTCGAAGACCTGCGCGCGGCCTTCAACGGCCAGCATGCCGCCGTCATCGACGTGTCGGAAAGCCGCACGGTCATCAGCATCTCCGGACCCTCGGCCCGCGATGTGCTGGCCCGCGGTTGCAGCCTCGATCTACATCCGCGTGTCTTCAACACCGGCCAATGCGCCCAGACCGGCCTCACCAAGGCCAATATCGTGCTCGATCAAATCTCCGACACGCCCAGCTACGACATCTATGTCTTGAAGAGCTTTGCCGACTATCTGTGGCAATGGTTCTGGCTGATCGGCCGCGACTTCAAATTTGCCATCCGCGCGCACTGATTGCCGCCCTGTCTTCGCGATTGAAAAGGCCGCTCACCAGCGGCCTTTTCTTTTGCTGCGCGCGCGAAGGAAAGCGCCGCATGCGGGGGACGCGTTAATAGATGGCCTCAGGCGTCAGAGGGCATGCTATCCAGTTGGACAATAAATCCCGGTAGCAAAGCCCGCGTGCCCCTCCCATGACCGCGCCAACCACCAAAGCCCTTTATCAAGCCATGGCGTTCATGGCCTTCGGCGTGTTCTGGTTCTCGGTCCTCGATGCCGTCACCAAGAAGCTGACCGAGGGCTACGGCACCTGGCAGATCAGCGCCACGTCGCGTTTCATCACCATCTGCGCCGTGCTGGTCATCACGCTGCACCAGCACCGCAATGTCCTGGTGCTGCGCAGCAGCTTCATCAAGACGCATATGCTGCGCTCGCTGTTCATCGTCGCCACGACCTGGACCTTCTTCGAGTGCCTGCGCTATTTGGAGCTTGCTGACGCCATCGCCATCGCCTTTGCGGCACCGCTCTTCATCACCGCGATGTCCGGGCCCATCCTGGGCGAGAAGGTCGGCTGGCGCCGCTGGACGGCTGTGGTCGTCGGCTTTGTCGGCGTGGTCGTGGCGCTCGAGCCGGGACGTCATGGCGTCAGCTGGGGCGCCCTCCTCGCCCTTATTGCCGCCATCACCTATGCCATCGGCCAGCTGTGGCTGCGGCCACTGGCGGGGCGCGAACAAGGTCACAACATCGTCTTCTACGGCACGCTGTTCAGCGGCCTCATCGTGCTCGGTCCGGCGATCCATGAATGGAAATGGCCGGTCAATGCCGTCGACTGGATGCTGTTCCTGGTGCAGGGCAGCTGCAGCACCTTGGGCCAGATCTGCATGGTGCGCGCCTTCCGCGTCGGCGAGGCGTCGCTGCTGGCGCCGTTCGAATACACGGCGCTCGTCTGGGCGGGGCTCCTCGGCTATCTCATCTGGGGTGATGTGCCGACGCTGCAGGTGCTGGGTGGCGCCGCCATCATCATTGCGGCAAGTCTCTATATCGCGCATCGCGAGGCCGTGAAGCGCGGCGCGGCGGCCCCATGACGGCGCCGGCACCGAAGCTGTCGCCGGCCGGTGCCATGCTCTTCATGGGCCTCGGCGTCTTCGGCTTCTGCGTCGCCGATGCCTGCGTCAAGTGGCTGACCCATGGCTACAGCACCTGGCAAATTCTCGCTGTCGGTCGCGTGCCCGCGCTGATCGTGGCCATCGGTCTCACCTGGCGGGCAACCGGCAGCCCGTTCCGCGTCAAGACATCCTACTTCCGCTTTCACGCCCTGCGCAGCGTGCTGATCATGCTGACAGGTTACACCTTCTTCGAAGGTCTGCGCTTCCTTCCCTTGGTCGATTGCATCGCCATCGCTTTCGCCGCCCCGCTTTTCGTCACCGCCTTATCCGGCCCCTTGAACGGCGAGCAGGTCGGCCCCAGGCGCTGGGCCGCCGTCGCCATCGGTTTCGTCGGTGTCATCATTGCGCTTATTGCCACGCCACGAGCGGATGGCAATTTCTTCACCCATCTCAATGTCGGCGCCATTCTGGTGTTGGGCTCGGCCTTCTTCTACTCACTGACGCTGATCACCTTGCGGCGCATCTCCGGCAAGGACAGTTCGCACAACATCCTGTTCCACACCTCGACGGCCACCTTGGTCATCGTCTGCCCCCTCGCCGCCTTCGATTGGAACTGGCCGACCGGTGCCGATTGGGTCATCCTGCTGCTGCAGGGCGTCAGCTCGGCCGTGGCGCAGCTGTGCATGATCAAGGCGTTCCGCAGTGGCGAGGCGTCGATGCTGGTGCCGCTGGAATATACGGCGCTGGTCTGGGCCGCCTTCTTCGGCTGGTCGATCTGGGCCGAGATTCCGACCTTGCAGATCCTCGCCGGTGCGGCAATCATCATTGCGGCCAACATCTATATCGCCCAGCGCGAGGTGCACCATGCTCGCAAGAAAGACCTGGTCCCGGAAAATCCGGTTCTGCCTGAATAGCTGCGTTCTGCTGGCAGGCCTCACCGCCACCGCCAGCGCCGAGCCGATGCATATGACCGGCCAGGAGATCTACGAACTCTTCAAGGGCAACACGGTCCACGGCGAATGGGCCGGCAAGGAGTATTGGAGCTATTTCGGCCCCGACGGCTGGACCACCTACAAAACCAAGGACGCGCCCTTACAGACTGGCCGCTGGAGCACCAACCCGACGCAATACTGCTCGATATGGGGCGATGCGCCGCAAGCCTGTTACGATATCCTCAAAGACGGCTGGACCCTCATCTGGGTCACCCGCGACGGCAACCACTACACCTCGACCCTGCTGCAGGGAAACCAGACGCCGCACGATTGAGGCACTTCTACGAAACCGCAACCTCGGATAGCATACGCCATCCTTTGTGCACGCGGTTACCCCGATGATTATCGTTTGCTTCTTCCTCCTTCTGTTCGCTTTGATCGCGGCTTTGGCGAAAAGCTGGCGTTATTGCGCAGGGTTCGTGCTGGCGGGGATAGCTATTTGGATCTCGGCGGCATTTTTGGATTCGCATACGACGACTGCACGCGAGATTCTCGCCGATTGCGACGCATCCAGGCAGGAAGGTGACATCGACTCCACCTCATGTGCCGCAATTATCTTGATAAATTTTGCGCCGAGCCAACGGAAAGGCGTCGACACTTGTATTTTCGGTGACGCCTCTTTCGAGACCCATTCCGCGGCAATTCGTCCACGCCTATCGCGCCTCACCGAATATGAAGAACTCGCAGACGCAGTTGTTGCATGGATGCGTTCCCACCCAGAACAGTTGGACTTGCCAGCATCTCAGGTAATTGGCTATGCGGTAGCGAGCCGCTTTCCTTGCAATACCGAGCAGCAATAATCGTCAAAAGCTCGGCGTCTCTTCGAAGGAGAGCATCTGGTAGATGGGATCGAGATCATGAACACCATCGGCCCAGAAGTCGAGATCGCGCAGGCGCCCGTCGCGCACGGAATAGGCCCAGCCATGGACACTCAAGGGATGGCCGGACTTCCAGGCATTCTGCACGATGGTGGTGTGGCAGATGTTGCGCACCTGCTGGCGCACATTCATCTCGCACAGCATGTTGAGCCGCCGCTCGACATTCGGCTCCGCTTCCAGCACCTCTGAATTGGCGGCGTAAACATCCTTGATCTGGCGCAGCCAGTTGTCGATGAGGCCGATCTCGGTATTGCCCATCGCCGCGCGCACACCACCGCAGCCATAATGGCCGCAGACGATGATGTGCTCGACCTTCAATACGTTGACGGCGAATTCCAGCACCGACAGGCAGTTGATGTCGATGTGGTAGACCAGATTGGCGATGTTGCGGTGGACGAAGATCTCACCCGGCGGCAGATCGAGAATCTGGTTGGCAGGAACCCGCGCATCGGAACAACCGATCCAGAAATATTTGGGCGCCTGCTGCTCGGCCAGCCGGTTGAAATAGTCGGGGTCCCCCGCCACCTGGCGCTCGGCCCATTTGCGGTTGCGCTGGAAAACCTCGGCATGGGTCTTTTCGGTCATTTCCTGGCCCTTGATTCCGGCAGACTGGCCGCCAACCCCACCATCGCGTGGGACTAGGCAGAACGCATGGCCTCGCATACCATGCCGCATTGCGTCAAAACAATAGGACCCAAACCTTTCATGGCCGGCTCGAACTCGCCCAAGGGCATCAAATTTCTGGTCGATTTCGGCCCGCTCGTCGTCTTCTTCATCGCCTACAAAACCGCCGGGCTGATGCAGGCCACGATTGCCCTTATCATCGCCACGGTCATTGCCCTGGGGATCGGCTATGTCGCCACCAGGCGCGTTGCCTTGATGCCGCTGATCACCGCGGTGGTCGTCATCATCTTCGGCGGGCTGACCCTGTGGTTCAACGACGGCATCTTCATCAAGATGAAGCCGACCATCGTGCAGGGCATTTTTGCGCTCCTGCTGTTCGGCGGCTTGGTCCTGAAACGCCCGACCCTGCAATATGTCATGGGCGATGCGCTGCAGCTCACCGATACCGGCTGGCGTATCCTTACCCTGCGCTTTGCCTTGTTCTTTACCGCGATGGCGATCCTCAACGAAGTCGTCTGGCGCAATGTGTCGGAAGATCTGTGGATCGACTTCAAGGTCTTCGGCATCTTAGGGCTGACCGTGCTGTTCTCGTTGAGCCAGATGCCCTTGATGAAGCGGCATATGATCGAGACCGACGAAGTGGCCTGACGCCGCCGCCATGTCGGAGTTCCTGCCGCATATGAGTGCCGGCGCTGCCGTGCTGGTCTTCGGCACGGTCTTTCTGGCTGGGTTCCTGCGCGGCTTCACCGGCTTCGGCTTTGCCCTGGCCGCTGTCCCCGTCCTCACCCTCTTTGTCGAACCTGCGGCCGTTGTGCCGGCGATCCCGATCGTCGCCATGGTGGCCGGTGCCGAGCAATTGACCCGTGCCTGGAAGAGCGCCAATTGGCATGCCATCTATCGGCTGCTGATCGGCGCGGTCCTGGGCGCCCCCTTCGGCGTCTTCGCCCTCACCTTTTTCTCGCCCAACGTCATGCGCATCATGATCGGCCTGGTCCTGCTGCTGGCGGTCCTGGCGCTGTGGCGTGGCTACCGGTTCAAGCAACGGCCGACCACCGGTGCCCAAATCGGCATTGGCGTGGCGTCGGGCCTCCTCAATGGCGCCACCGCCATGGGCGGGCCGCCGGTCATCCTGTTCTTTCTGGCCTCGCCGGAAGGCGTCGCGGTGGGGCGCGCCTCGTTGCTGGTCTATTTCTTCTTCATCTCAGCCTGGAGCATCGTCACCCAATGGGTGGCGGGGCTGCTCGATCTCAAGGTCCTGGTTCTCGCTCTCCTCATGATTCCCGTCATGGCGGTCGGCAATGTTCTGGGCGACCGGCTGTTCAGCCGTGCAAAGACTGGAACCTATCAGCGGGTGGCCTTGGCCTTCCTGCTGGTGATTGCCCTCCTTGCCATCGCCCGTGCGATAGTCGGCTAAAGATGACCTTGCCTGGACGACTTACGCGGGAATTGTTAGCGTTGATCCCTTCACGGCGCGAGGCAGCGTGACAAAACGTGGCGGCACGATCATCGGCCTTGGCGGCACCATGCTGGGCCCGGGCGACAAGGTCCCCTGCGAACTGGCCATGTCGCGGGCCAGCAACCCGACGCGCCGCATCTTCGACGCCTGGTTTGCCTTGCGTACACCCGGTGGCGCCGCCCCCAGCCTGGTTGCATGGGATGCAAGCGGTGCCGTGCCGGACCTGCAGTCCAGCATCCTCATCGTCGAGATCCTCCCCGATACCAAGGACTATCGCTATCTGCGCATCGGCAAGCGGGCGGCGGAGCTGCGCGGTTATGACCCGACCGGCATGACCGTGCGCGGGATTTACACGGCCGACGCGCTGGATTTTGTGCTGGAGAATTACGATCTCGCCGTCGCCCACCCGTGTGGCATCGTCGACTTTTCCGTCGACATCATTCCCGACGACCGCCATGTCGAACTGGAAACGATGCTGCTGCCGCTGTCAAAGGACGGCACCGTCCCCAGCCATGTCCTGGTCTACGGTCACTACATCACGAAGTAGAAGCTTGGATCAGGGCACGATCGTGACCGGCGTGCCGTCCGGTACCAGGCGCCAGATCTCCTCGATCTCGGCGTTGTCGAGCGCGATGCAGCCGAGCGTCCAGTCGACCTTGGGCGCCACCGACAGCGGATAGGCGTTGGGCAGGCCGTGGATGAAAATAGCCCCGCCTGGCTGCACACCCATTTTCAGACTGGCCGCGCGGTCCTGCGCGTTGGGATAGTTGATGTGCAGGGACAGATGATAGTCACTGTCGGCCTTGCGGAAATCGATCTCGTAATGGCCCTCCGGCGTCCGCTCGTCACCCTCCTGGCGCTTCGGCCCGACAGGGTTGCCGCCCAGCGCGATCTTGTAACTGCGCAGCACCCCGCCGGCGCGGCGCAGTTCCAGGCGCCGCTCGGACTTGTCGACATAAATAGAGTCCGCAAGGAGATCCTTTGGAAAAACGGCCGGGATCACGTCGGCGCGCAGCGAGACCGCGGCGATCCAGGCAGCGGCTGTAACGGCGAGGATGACAAGGCAGATCCGGGCGAGATACATCGCCAAGCCATGCCACGTCCTGATGGCGGAAAATGGGCCGAATTGCGGCGGAAATAAAAAGGGCGCCCGCAGGCGCCCTTTGTCTCTTTGGCTCTTCGGATCAGACGTTGCTGTCTGGCGTGGCCGCCTTCTTCTTGGCGATGAATTCCTTCAGCGCCTCGTCGATGGCGGGATCGAGCGCCGGGGCTTCGTATTCCGACAGCATGCGCTTGTAGATCTTGTTGGCGCGCTGGGCAGCGTCCTGGGCGCCTTCGGCTTCCCACTGTTCGAACGAGTTGTTGTCGGCAATGTTCGAGCGATAGAAGGCCGTCTCGAAATTGGCCTGGGTGTGCGCGCAGCCCAGGAAATGGCTGCCCGGACCCACTTCGCGGATGGCGTCGAGCGCCTGGCCGTTTTCGGAAAGGTCGATGCCCTTGGCCAGCGTCTGCATCATGCCGAGCTGATCGGCATCCATGATGAACTTCTCGTAACCGGCCGAGAGGCCGCCCTCAAGCCAGCCAGCGCCGTGGAGGACGAAGTTCGTGCCGGCCTGGAGGGTCGGGAGCAGCGTCTGGGCACTTTCATAGGCCGCCTGCGCGTCGGCGATCTTCGAGCCGCAGAGCGAGCCGCCGGTGCGGAACGGAATGCCGAGACGACGGGCGAGCTGTGCCGCCGCCAGCGACACCAGGGTCGGTTCCGGCGTGCCGAAGGTGGGGGCACCCGACTGCATCGAAATCGAGGAGGCGAACACGCCGAAGATCACGGGCGCGCCCGGGTTATAGAGCTGCGAGGTGCCGGCACCCGCCAGCACTTCGGCCAGCACCTGGGCCAGCGTACCCGCGGCGGTCACCGGGCTCATGGCGCCGGCCAGGATGAACGGCGTCGTGATGCAGGCCTGGTTGGCGCGGGCATAGACCTTCATCGCACCCAGCATCGTGCCGTCCCAGACCATGGGCGAGTTGGCGTTGATGAGGCTGGTGATGACCGTGTTCTTGGCGACGAAATCGGCACCGAACAGGATCTTGGCCATTTCCACCGTGTCTTCGGCGCGTTCCGGCGCCGTGACCGAGCCCATGAACGGCTTATCGCTGAGCTTCATGTGGCTATAGACCATGTCGAGATGCCGCTTGTTGACCGGCAGATCGACCGGCTCGCACACCGTGCCGCCCGAATGATGGAGCGAGGGCGACATGTAGGCGAGCTTCACGAAATTCTGGAAGTCGGCGATGGTCGCATAGCGGCGGCCATTGTCGAGGTCGCGCACGAAGGGCGGGCCATAGACCGGCGCGAAGACCGTGGCATTGCCACCGATCTGCACGTTCCGCTCCGGGTTGCGGGCATGCTGGATGTACTGCTTCGGCGCCGATTTCTGCACGATCGACCGGGCGAGGCCGCGCGGGAAATGGATGCGTGTACCTTTCACATCGGCGCCGGCCTTCTTCCACAGCTCCAGCGCTTCCGGCTCGTCGCGGAACTCGATGCCGACTTCCTGCAGGATGGTGTCGGCATTGCGCTCGATGATGCTGAGGCCCTCTTCGTCCAGCACCGTCACCAGCGGGATGTTGCGCACGATATAGGGGTTCTGGACGATGGTCGGCTTCTGGCGCAGGGCGCGCCGGGCGTCGGCGCCGCCGCGCGTGCGGCGGCCGGTAACCGGCTGGCCTTCCACGGCGTCAGATAGCGGTTCCACATTGGACATGATGAAGGGCCTTTCCCGTGAATCAAACTAATAGAGGGATGACTAAATCGTCGCTCATATCGGCACCGGATGCCCTGTTGCTCTAGCGAAAGCGCGACAACCCCTCACCAGATCGCGCCAAACGCGCCATTCCGGAAAACCTTGATTTTGCGGCGCAATAGCTTGACCTGTCTCATTTGCGCCATAATGCCTCACCTGCCCGTCAAACGCCATGCACTGGTGCAAAATCCCTGAAAAAACCGGCGCATAGGACCCATTTTCTAGGGTCCTTGTCGCGGCCCATTTTGCTAATGTCGCAAACAGGCAGCAATCGCCGCGCCGCGGCCATATAGTCGCGCCAGCATTACCACTTCGGAGTCACGGGAAATGGCTGAGTTTCCGTCAAAGGCAAAAGTCGTCATCGTCGGTTTGGGCGGCATCGTCGGCGCGTCGATCGCGCATCACCTGGTCGAACGCGGCTGGGACGATATCGTCGGCATCGACAAATCTGGCGTTCCCACGGATATCGGCTCGACCGCCCACGCCTCCGATTTCTGCTACATGACCAGCCACGACTTCCTGTCCTGCTGGTCCTCGCTCTACTCGATCGACTTCTACAGCAAGCTTGGCCATTACGACCGCGTCGGCGGTCTGGAAGTGGCCCGCGTCGGTGACGATGGCCGCATGGACGAGATCAAGCGCAAGGTCGCCTCGGCCAAGGCGTTTGGCACGCGCGCGCGTCTGGTGACCCCGGCCGAGATCAAGAAGAAATTCCCCCTCATCGAGGAAGACAAGGTCCAGGGCGGCCTGTGGGACCCCGATGCCGGCCTCGTCATCCCGCGCTCGCAGACCGTCGCCGGCAAGCTGGTTGAGCAGGCCGAAGCCGCCGGCAAGCTCAAGGTCTTCGCCCACACCGCCGCGAAGTCGCTGGTGATCGAAAACGGCCGCATCAAGGGTGTCGTCACCGACCGCGGCACGATCATGGCCGATTATGTCGTGGTGAGTGCCGGCCTGTGGGGCCGCCTCATCGCCAAAATGGCGGGCGAGGATCTTCCCGTCATGCCGGTCGACCATCCGCTGTGCTTCTTCGGCCCCTATGACGAATTCAAGGGCACGGGCAAGGAAATCGGCTGGCCACTGCTGCGCGACCAGGGCAACTCGGCCTATATGCGCGACACGGGCGATCCCACCACCGCCGAAGGCGGCATGATCGAGTGGGGCTATTACGAAGAGAAGAACCCGCGCCTCGTCCACCCGCGCGATCTTCTTGAAAAGGAACAGGCGCGTCTGTCGCCCTCGCAGCGCGATCTCGAGATGGACCAGATCCTCGAGCCGCTCGAGCGTGCCATCGAACTGACGCCGATCCTCGCCGAACTCGGCTATGAGGAAAAGCGCTCCTTCAACGGTCTCCTCCAGGTCACCACCGATGGCGGCCCGTCGATCGGCGAAAGCCAGAAGGTGCGCGGGCTGTGGTACGCGGTCGGCATCTGGGTCAAGGACGGTCCCGGCATGGGCAAGCTCCTCGCCGACTGGATGACCGACGGCCGCACCTCGATCGATCACAACCGCATCGACTTCTCGCGCTTCTATCCGCACATGATGGAAGAGAAGTTCATCGAAGGCCGTTGTGGCGAAGCCGCGCGCAAGATCTATAACCCCGCGGTCCATCCGCGTGAACCCTATGACACCGGCCGCAACGTGAAGCGCTCGCCCTTCTACGAACGCGAAGTGGAGCTCGGCGGCTATTTCATGGAACTCGGCGGTTGGGAACGTGCCCATGGCTACAAGGCCAATGAGCATCTCCTGGAAAAATACGGCGACCGCGTGCCGGTCAGGGCCAATGAATGGGACAACCGCCATTTCTGGCGCGTCTCCAATGCCGAACATCTGGCGATGAGCGAGGATTGCGGCATCGTCAACCTCTCGCACTTCTACATGTTCGACGTCGAAGGCCCGGACCATGTGGAACTCATGGAATGGATCTGCGCTGCCAAGATTGGCGGCGATGCCAATATCGGCAAGGGCATCTACACGCACTTCCTCGATGACGAGGGCATGGTGCGTGCGGATCTCACCGTCATCCGCATGGCCGACCGCATCCGCGTCATCGACGGCGCCGACGCGGGCCCGCGCGATTTCCACTATGTCCGACGCATGGCCGAAGATAAGGGCATGAACGTCAAGGTGACCGATGTTGCCGCCCAATACGTGACCATCGGCATCTGGGGCCCCAATGCCCGCACGACCCTGCAGAAGGTCGTCGAGGACCCGGCCGGCTTGGAGCCCGCCGCCTTCCCCTTCGCCGCCATCAAGCAGATCAAGATCGGCGGCAAAAACGTCACCGCCTTCCGCATCTCCTATGTCGGCGAGCAGGGCTGGGAACTCCACATGAAATACGAGGACGGCCTCGCCGTCTGGGATGCCCTGCGCTCGACCGGCGTTATGGCCTTCGGCGTCGAGACCTACGCCAACAGCCGCCGCCTGGAAAAGAGCCTGCGCCTGCAGAACGCCGATCTCTTGACCGAATACAACCTCATCGAAAGCGACCTGCAGCGCCCGAAGGTGAAGGAACCCGACTTCCGCGGCAAGGCGGCCAACATCCGCCACCGCGCGCTGCCGAACCAGGTCGCCATGCTCTGCACCCTGGTGATGACCGAGAACAAGGACAGCAAAGGTGTCGCCCGCTATCCCGTCGGCATCCTCCCCGTGATGGACCCGGCGACGAAGGAAACCTTGGTCGACGATCTCGGCCGCCGCTCCTTCACCACCTCGATCGCCTATGGCCCCACCATCGGCAAGAACATCGCGCTCGCTTACCTCCCCTGGTCCTATGCCCAGGTCGGCCGCAAACTGATCGTCGAATATTTCGGCGAGCAGTATCCGGTGGAAGTGGCGGGCGTCGGCTACAAGCCTCTCTACGACCCGGAAAACCTGAAGCCGCGCACCTGATCGCGGGTTTCAGCACTGATCCAAGCAAAACGCCCCGGCCGAAAGACCGGGGCGTTTCGATGGCTGAAGGTATGAACAATGGAACAAGACAAGAACGATCGATTTGTGATATCAAGTTTGTCAGACTCGACCGATTTGAGCGATCTTATCCTCTAACTGAGTTTTATCTTTTTATTCCCAGGCCGCACATTGTGTCCCGGGTAGAGGCGGGCAATGACATACCCGGTTCCAACCCCGATTTATCGGATAATTCATATTGGCAACCTGCCCATTCTGCTCCGGAGGCGGGCAATTCATGCGCCAAACTCCACGCCCCAAGACGGTCTTGTTTATCGCACAATTCATAACGCGGCGGTTCAAGCAAATCGTCGCGCAGCAATAGTTGCGTGCGGCAGTGGAGGAACTGTTCATGACTACTTGCCGTTCTATTTCGGCCCGCTCTCGGTGATGCTTCTCAACCTGAAGACAGGGAGGGTGCCAGGCTACAACGAAGGGCAAGAACCGCTAATTTACCTGAAGTCCACCGTCCAGGCCGCAGTGCAGGCGAACTGTGAGTTCGTATTCACCGACGGTCATGGCTTAGCGTCCTTTACTATGTGGTACGACGATCTTAGCCAGTTGTCGGAAGTGGATTGGCCACTGGTCAACGCTCGCTATTGGTCAGATCGTCCAGAAGATAATGATCGGCAACGGCGTAAACAGGCGGAGTTCTTAATCCATGGCCACTGCAGCTGGTCGATCATCGAAGAAATCGGCGTACTTAACCCCGATGTGAAAAAGAGGGTGGAAGAAACGCTCGCGGAATTTCCTGGCTGTCATAAGCCAAACGTAACTGTGCGCAGAGACTGGTACTATAACTAAATGGAATTGGAACGATGATCGAGATCGGCAAAGGCAACCTTCTCGAAGCTGAAGTTGATGCGCTAGTAAACACCGTCAACTGTGATGGCTTTATGGGTAAGGGGATTGCGCTTCAATTTAAGCAGGCCTTTCCCAGGAACTTCAAGGCGTACGAAGAAGCGTGCAAACTGGGGAGAGTAGTTCCTGGCGAAATGCTCATTTTCGACAACGGAGGCCTGCTGCGTCCGAGATACATAGTGAATTTTCCAACAAAGCGGCATTGGCGCAATAAGTCTCTTATCGAAGACATTCAATTTGGCCTCGAGGCATTGGTCAAAGACGTTGAGCTACTCAACATCCAGTCCATCGCATTGCCTCCGCTCGGATGTGGACTTGGCGGGCTTAGGTGGGCTGATGTAAGGCCACTGATTGAGAGTGCTTTTGCCAAACTACCGCATGTCAAAACTATAATCTTTGAGCCCAAAGGCGCTCCGAGCGCAAAAGCAATGCCTGTTCGGACAGAAAGGCCCAAGATGACACCGGCACGCGCCCTATTTATCAAGTTGATGCAGGCGTATTCGGCATTGGATTACAGTCGAACTCTTCTGGAGGTTCAGAAGCTCGCGTATTTCCTTCAAGTCGCAGGAGAACCCCTAAAGTTAAAATATGCAGCAGGTCATTATGGTCCGTATGCTCAGAACCTGAATAAGGTTCTTGAGGCAATGGAGGGCCACTTCACACGTGGGTACGGCGATAGCCAAAAGCCCAATGCAGAAATTGAGCTTTTGCCAGGAGCAGACGAAGAAGCATCAGACTTTCTGAGTGAAAAGCCAGATTCGATTGAGAGACTGCAGGCTGTTTCAGACCTGATAGAAGGATTTGAAACTCCTTACGGCATGGAGCTATTGGCAACAGTGCACTGGGCGGCGCATTCAGGTGGACCGAAAAGCACAAGTCGTGCAACCACTCCTCAAGAAGCGGTTGTTGAGGTTCATGAATGGAACCCAAGAAAAAAAGCGATATTTAAGCCTGAGCATATTCATGTGGCTTGGAAAACTCTGGAACAAAGGGGATGGATGTCTCCGGTCTAAGATCCCGCTCAGTTGTCGCCGCCTTTCACTAACGACGACGCGATTTGAGGAAACTTCAATTTGAAGAAACTTCATTCGAGATCGCTCATGCGCTTGCCACCACCCACCACCATCAGCCCACAGGCGCAGACCCTGCTCCGCGACGCGCCCGCAATCACCGCGCGCTCGATAGAGCTTTCCGCCATCCAGGAACGGCGTCAGGCGAGTGCGGCGTTCTATGTGCCCGTGGTGAAGGCGTTGGCCGACAGTCTGGATATGACCATCACCGAAGAGATGATCGGTGGTGTGCGCACGCAGGTGGTGACGCCGGCCAACATCGTCGGCAACAGCGCCATTCTTTATTTCTTCGGTGGCGGCTATGTGCAGGGCTCGCCGGATGAGGACCTTGGCATCACGGCGCGGCTGGCGCATCTGACCTGCAGCCGTGTCTACGCGCCCTATTACGCCTTGGCGCCGGAACGGCCCTACCCGCAAGCATTGGAAGACGGACTCAAGGTCTATCAGGCGCTGGTCGCGCGGTATGGCGCGCCGGCTCTCACCGTTTCAGGTGAGTCCGCCGGCGGTGGCTTGGCACTGTCGCTGCTCCTGAAGATCACACAGCAGCCGGCGAAAGCCGCCTTGATGTCACCCTGGTCCGATCTCACCAAGACCGGCGACACGCTCTCGACCTTGGTCGGCAACGATCCCTGGCTGCATTACGAGCTGACCCTGGAACCGGCGGCGCGCGCCTATGCCGGTGCCCGCGACCTCGCCGCACCCGAGCTCTCGCCGATCTATGCCAACTTCCCCGCCGACTTCCCGAAGACCCTGATCACCACCGGCACCCGCGATCTGTTCCTGTCCGATTGTGCGCGCCTGTCGACCAAGATGCGCGCCGCCGGCATCGCCTGCGAGCTACGCGTCTTCGAAGGCATGTGGCACGTCTTCGAGTTCGAGGCCGATCTCCCCGAAGCCGATCAATCGCTGGCTGAAATCGCCGCCTTCATTCGCGGCTGAGCCGGTCTCAGCGCGGCGCGAACATGCGCCGCAGCGTGTCGTCCTTGACCATGAAGTGATGGTAGAGGGCCCCCAAGGCATGGAGGACGATGAAGGCGATGAAGAGCGGTTTGCCGATTTCATGAATGTCGCCGATCTCCGGCGAGACATAAACTGCGAGCAAGCCGGTGACCGGCACCGCGATCAGCAGCAGATAGAAGATGGCATGAATGGCTTTGGCGGCTTTCAGCTGCAGCCCCGCGCCCACCGGTTCCGGCGCACCCTGAACCAACCGAATGACGATGCGCAGGGCAGCCAAAACCAGGATGGCGATGCCGACCCAGTAATGGGCGCTCGCCAGCGTCTGGTCGGTGGGATCCGGCGTCTGGTTTTCTTCCAGGGCATCGACAACATTCGTCATGCTCTCGCCGAAAATGAGTTGGAACAGAACCAGCAGCGCGATCAGCCAATGCAAAGTGATCTGCAATCCCGAATAACCCTGTTTGGTCCCCACGGCCATTGCCATATCCCCCATCTTGGTGATGCTTTTCCCGACTCGGGTGAAGCCCGATGATCCATCACATATCGGTTGCATAACCATAGCTGACTTGCGGTTATCTGTCGCCGGTCCAAGAAACCGGCGCTTCAACCAGCGTCGATGTGCTACGAAGGAATTCCCATGGCCATTCCCCGCTATCCCATCGAGACGGAACGCTTGCGGCTGCGCCCGTTTCGGGGCGCCGATTTGCCGGCGATGCTGTCCCTCTATCGGCTGCCGGAGGTGCTGCGTTACCTCTATGTCGGCGAGCGCTCGGTCGACGAGATCGCGGCGGCGCTGGAGGAGCGCAAGAGCAAGACCGCCCTCAAGACCGAAGGCGACAAGCTGGTCCTCGCCGTCGAACTGAAGGAGACCGGCCAATGCATTGGCGAGGTCGTGCTGATCTGGCTGAGTGCCACGCATAAATCGGCGGAGATCGGCTTCATCATCCATCCCAATTTTCACGGCAAGGGCCTGGGTGCCGAGGCGATCCGGCCGCTCATCGATTTCGCCTTTGCGCGCATGGACATCCACCGCGTCATCGGCCGCTGCGACGGGCGCAACACCGCCTCGGCGCGGCTCATGGAGAAGCTGGGCATGCGCCGCGAGGCGCATCTGGTCGAGAACGAATTCGTCAAAGGCGAGTGGACCGACGAGCTCGTTTTTGCGCTGCTGGACCGGGAGTGGCAGGCCAAACAGCGATGAGAATTTTTGGGGGCGGCGATGCAGCCTTGCATGGCTCAGCCACCCGCTGGTCAGGCCGGTTCCGCCCTCGGCCGCGCGCACAAGATTGTTTGTATGCAAATATCCTTGTCCGGCAGGTATTTGCAGGGCCGCGGTCGACATTTCGGCTTGCACCTGCGAATGGTTCGCAATATTGATGGGCAGCGCCATCCGCCGAATTCACACCGCCCCACGCGGGATATCGCCCTGCAGGTGATTGATATTCTGTCGTTTTCCGGTTAGACAGCGCGCATCAACTGTTTAATGCTGCAATGCAATATAGGCTGCCTAGAATCGGGCCAGCCGATGATGTGGTGAAGAGAAGAGATCATGAGCAATCTGTTGCAGGCGGAAGTCACCGAGGTTCACCATTGGACCGATCGCCTGTTCACCTTCAAGACCACCCGCGATCCCGCCTTCCGCTTCGCCAGCGGCCAGTTCACGATGATCGGCCTCGAGGTCAACGGCAAGCCGCTGCTGCGCGCCTATTCGATCGCCAGCGCCGCTTACGAGGACATGCTCGAATTCCTCAGCATCAAGGTGCCGGACGGCCCCCTCACCTCGCGCCTTCAGCATTTGAAGACCGGCGACAAGATTCTGGTCGGCCGCAAGGCCACGGGCACGCTGCTGCCGACCAATCTGCTCCCGGGCAAGCATCTCTATCTCTTGGGCACCGGCACGGGCCTCGCCCCCTTCATGAGCCTGGTGAAGGACCCCGAAGTCTATGACCAGTACGAGAAGATCGTTCTGGTCCATGGCGTGCGCCACATCAATGAACTGGCCTATGCCGATTTCCTGGAAAAGGAATTGCCGCAGCACGAGCTGATGGGCGAGCTGGTGCGCGACAAGCTCATCTACTACCCGACCGTGACGCGCGAGCCCTTCAAGCATAACGGTCGCATCACGCATCTCATCGAGAGCGGCAAGCTGTGCAGCGATATCGGCCTGCCGCAGCTCAACTCGGCCGATGACCGCATCATGCTGTGCGGCTCGCCCGCCATGCTGACCGATCTCCGGCCGCTATTCGAGACCCGCGGCTTCACCGAGGGCAGCGTCGCCCAGCCCGGCCACTACGTCATCGAAAAGGCTTTCGCCGAGCAGTAAGCACGGCTCGGCCGGTTTCGAGGTAATGCCTTTTTAGTTGTTCATGCCACCGACTTTGCTATCCTGCATGGCAGGCAGCGATAACTTGGGGGTATGAGGACATGTCTGACATTCACGTCACCCCGGCTGACGTGCAGCAGCACGTCAATCAGGCAAAGCCCGGCGACAAATTCATCCTGGCCGCAGGGACCTATGCCGCCCGCCTGCAGATGAAGAACCTGCAAGGCACCCAAGCCAAGCCAATCACGCTCATGGCCGGTCCCGGCGCCGTATTTGATGGCGGCGTTTCCGCCGATGCCTATCGGGTCAAGGCCAATCAGATGGCTGACTCCGTCTATCAGGGCAAGGTGCCCGGTTACCCCAAGGGGACGTATCCGGGCCTCTACCCTTGGATGGCCGAGGGTCAGATCGTGCTGCAGGGATGCAAACACATCCGGCTCGTCAATCTGGTGATGCGCAGGAGCTGGCCGACGCTGATCGCCCTCATCGACAGCAACCAGATCCAAATCACCGGCGCCAATCTGACGGATGGGACCTTTGCCATCGGTGCCCTAGGTGAAACGACCTCCGACATCACCATCGAGAAATGCAAATGGGTGCAGGATTCGGTGGCGCAGCGAATGTGGCAGAAAATTGATTGGGCCAGTATTCACGGCGATCCGAACGAGGACGGGGTCGTCGACATTCAGAATGACTGGCGCCTATTCGATGGCGATTTCTTTCGCGCCGGCACGATCCTAGGTCGCGTCAGGATCTGGGACAGCGAGATATCCGCAGCGTTCAACGCCGTGCACCTCTTCAATGACTTACCCAAAAAACCATTGTGCCGCGACGTCGAGGTAGCCCACTGCACCTTCCGCGAGATCCGCGACAACATCTTCGAAGCCGAACGGGTGGCGTCTAACTGGTGGTTTCACCACAACGAAATCATCAACTGCCACAAATGGATCTCGATCGAGCAGAAGACGTCCGGCTACTTCTATTTCTTCGCCAACCGTGGCTGGTTCGATAGCATCCAGGGACCGCTCACGGATGATCATAGTGGCGGTGGTGTTTTCAAGACACCGAAGGAATTCAAGTCCGTCACCGGACCACACTATTTCTTCAATAACAGCTTCTATCTCCGTGGCGACTATCTGCGGAACAGGATTCTCAGCCGCTTCCTGCACCAGAACAATGCGCTCCGCTTCGTCGCCATGGATGATCCGGTAATCACCGATCCGGCGACACGCGATAAGGAAGAGATCTTTCCGGCGACACTCTTCGGCAATCTGGGATCACCGCCGGCCGATCTCGCCAACCGCTTCACGACGGATTGGAAAACCCTCGATATCAAGATGCAGAACGATGTCGTTGCGCATACAAGCTGGCCGGCCTTGGTGCAGGCCAACGGCTATCCGGTACAGCCCGCGGCGGGCGTCGATCCGCTTTTCGTAAATCCCTTCAAAGGCGATTTCAAGCTGCAGAACAACAGCCCCTGCCGCGGCCATGCCGGCGCACTTTCAATCGAACTGGTCGACGGCACGGTTTGGAAGCGCCCCGCCGGTGGCGATATCGGCGCGTGGCAGGGCGATGAACTGTTTGATGGCCCGGCTTTCGTGGCAACGCCAGCGAACGCTTGAGCCCTCCCCGCTATCGCGCGTCGCGTGGGATGATGGTGTCGCCGGCGCGGATCGCCCGCGCCGGAATGGCTGGTGCCGCGAGGATCTGCCGATAGAGCGGCGCAAAATCGCCGCTCATGACGGCGAAGAGTTCGTCATAGCTCTCCAGCACGAAATAGGTTTCCTGGAACGCATCGATGCGGAAATCGGTGCTCATGACGCGCGCGAGATCGAAGCGCAGGCGATGCGGCTTGGGTGAGGTCACGCTGAATTCCGTCTCGGTTGCCGATGACAGCATGCCGGCGCCATAGGCCTTGATGTTTCCGTTCTCGCGGATGAGGCCGAACTCGACCATGTACCAGAAGAGGCGCGCCAGGATCTTGGTGGCGCCCATCGCCATCGCTTCGTCGCCCTTGCGGCCATATTCCTGCAGATAGTCGGCAAAGATCGGCTGCGTCAGCAGCGGCACGTGACCGAAGAAGTCGTGAAAGACATCGGGCTCGACCAGGTAGTCGATCTCATGCTCTTCACGGATCCATACGGTCACCGGGAACCGCCGATGGGCGAGATGGCGGAAGAAGGCGTCGTCGGGAATGAGGCCCGGCACAGCCACGATCTCCCAGCCGGTGAGCTGCCGCAGGCGCTTGCTGGCGGTCTCAAAATTCGGGATGCGATCGGCGGGCATATCCAGATTCGTCATGCCGTCGAGAAACGCGCTGGCGGCAAAGCGCTTGGCGACCTCGCTCTGGCGGCGGAACAGCCGCCGCCACCGATCATGCTCGGCGGTCGTATAGGCGCCCATGTCTTGGGTCATGCTGAAATCGGCGGCGCAGGTCGAATAATCGCCGCGCAGCTTCTCCTGGGTCGCCAGCCAATCCTGGGCCGAGCCCGGCTGGGCTGAGGCTTGGGATTGAAGATCGAGCATGGTCCTTCTCCGCGTAAATCCGATGCTCGATTTTGCGCGGATCGGCGGGGTGATTTTCCCTAAAGATCGCCCAACACGTTTACTTCTTAGCGACATTCCCTATCATAAAAGTGATTGTTGGAGGATTTCACTATGAGTGAGTTGGATAGCATCGATCTCAAAATGCTGCGCATCCTGCAGCGCGAGGGCCGGATCGCCACCACCGACCTTGCCGACCAGGTGGGTCTCTCTGCGACCCCCTGCGCCAGGCGCCTGAAGCGGTTGGAGGATGACGGCTATATCCGCGGCTATCGTGCGGTGCTCGACCCGAAGAGAGTCGGCTGCGGCCTGCAGGCCTTCATCAACATTCGCCTGGGCGACCATGCCGAGAAGACGGTGGCCGCATTCCAGTCTGCTTTGCTGCGGCGACAGGATGTGGTGGCGGTCTATGCCATCACCGGCAGCAGCGATTTCCTGATCCATGTCATGGCCGCCGATCTCGACGCCTTGAGCGAGTTCACGACCCGCACCCTCCTGCGCATGCCCGGCATCCGCGACACGCAATCCAGCATCGTGCTCTCGGTGCTGAAGGCCGAGACGGCGGTGCCGCTGGCTTAACCTGATTTAGCAGCGCATTTCGCCCGCACGAGGCGATCCAGGGCGGCAAGGCCACGGTCGTTGATGCCAAGGCCCAGCAGATGCTCGTGCGTGGTATGGAGATATTCGGCATTGCTGCCGACCGGACCGCAGGCGCAGGCGATCATCTCGGCCGCGTAATCGAGCGAGTGCGGTTTGAGGTAGCGCTCATTGGCGCGGTTGGCGACGAAGGTGATGCCGCGCAGCGACCCCAACGGCGATTTCAAATTGATCCAGCGCGGTCGATACCCGCCCGTCACCATCTCGCGCCGCCACAGGCCCTTGAGGTCATCATCGGCCGTGGCGTCATCAAGCCGGAACGCCATGCCACGGCAGACCCCGCCGCGATCGAGCGCCAGCATCAGGCCGGGGCATTCCTCCGTCCCGCGAAAGCGGCGCATGACCAGGCAGAAGCGCCGGTGGTACCCGGTGAGCGTGGCCAGACGGCTCTCCACCGCCTGGAAAGCCGGCCGCCACAGCAGCGAGCCATAACCGAAGATCCACACCGGCCCATTCCGCGCAGCAAGGATCTCGTCGAGCGAGGCCTGTCGCTCGTCATCGGTCAACCACCCAGGAGCCGGGGTGTCGGGCCAGTATTGCGTGGGGTCCCAGGGGGCGTGATCTGCGGGCATGGCGTCAGTTTAACCAATCTCTTGGCTTGAACCAGGGGCGGGAAAGACTTAGGTTGCACCCAGATATAACAATCTCGTTATATGACGAACATGGCGCGAACGCGCGCGCCCGACCCGGGAATGACCTGATGAGCAACCGTTTCCTGCGCCTGCTGGCGGAAAAGCCCTTCCTGATGGCCGATGGCGCCACCGGCACCAACCTGTTCCAGGTCGGCCTGCAGGCGGGCGACGCCCCGGAATTGTGGAACTTCGAACATCCCGACCGGATCGAGGCGCTGCATGAGGGCTTTGTGAAGGCGGGGGCCGACATCATCCTCACCAACAGTTTCGGTGGCACGCGCTATCGCCTGAAGCTGCACAACGCCCAAGATCGGGTTCTGGAGATCAACCAGCGCGCCGCCGAGCTGGCCCGCAAGGTCGCCGACCGCAGCGGCCGCGATGTGGTCGTGGCGGGCTCCATGGGTCCGACCGGCGAATTGCTGCAGCCCTTGGGCGCGCTCACCGAGGACGACGCCGTGGCCGCCTTCAAGGAGCAGGCCCTGGCCCTCAAAGCCGGTGGCGCCGACGTGCTGTGGATCGAGACCATGTCGGCCAAGGAAGAGGTAGCGGCCGCCGTCAAAGGCGCCGCAGCTGCCGGCCTGCCGCTCGTCACCACCATGAGCTTTGATACCAACGGCCGCACCATGATGGGCCTCAGCCCCGCTGATTTCGTCGACTTCGTCCATACGCTGGACCCCAAACCCGCGGCCTATGGCGCCAATTGCGGCGTCGGTGCCTCGGACCTCACCGCCACTGTCCTGCAACTTGCCGCCGCCGCCCGGCCGGGCGATGTCATCATCGCCAAGGGAAATGCCGGCATCCCGTTCTTCGAGAACGGCAAGATCAAGTACAACGGCACCCCGGACCTGATGGCCGATTACAGCCGTCTGGCGCGGGATTCCGGGGCCCGGATCGTCGGCGGCTGCTGCGGCACCTCGGCCGAGCATCTGGCGCATATGCGCAGCGCCCTCAATTCCTATACGCCGGGCGAAAAGCCGACGGTGGACAGCATCGTGGCCCGCCTCGGCGCCGTGACGGCAGGGGCGACGGCCCAGCTTTCGGGCGAAGACCCGGTCCAGGCCACAAAGCGCGCCCGCCGCCGCGATCGCACATCAACTGGGGACGTCGCGTTCTAATCCGCTATAAGCAGCCCAATATTAGAACCGTCATGCCCGGGCTTGACCCGGGCATCCAGTTCCGCCAAGCAAGACGTGGATCCCCGGCCATTCTCGAATATCAAGAGTGGGCCCGGGGATGACGTTTTTCTGAGATTAGATAGATAGTTAGAAAAGATATGACCTCCCTTACCGCCCAGCTCAGCGACATTGCCGGTTCCGTGTTCAAGGACCAGGGGCTCGATCCGGCCTTTGGCCAGGTGATCGTGTCCGGCCGCCCGGATCTGGGCCAGTTCCAGTGCAATGGGGCGCTCGCCGCCGCCAAGGCCGCCAAGCAGAACCCGCGCGCGATCGCCGAGAAGGTGGCTGAGGCACTCAAGACCAATCCGATCCTGCGCGACGTCTCGCTGGCCGGGCCGGGCTTCATCAATCTCAGCGTCACGGATGACTATCTCGGCGAGGCGATGAACCGCGTCGCCGGCGACCCGCGCCTTGGCCAGCCGGTGAAGGCCAAGCCCGAGGTCGTCGTGCTGGATTACGGCGGACCGAATATCGCCAAGCCGATGCATGTCGGCCATCTGCGCGCCGCCATCATCGGCGATTCCATTCGCCGCATTTTCAAGTTCGTCGGCGATGAAACCATCGGCGATGTGCATATGGGCGATTGGGGTCTGCAGATGGGCATGCTGATCTCGGAGCTTGAGATCCGCCGCCCCGACCTCCCCTATTTCGACGCCAACTTCACCGGGCCTTATCCCAAGGACAGCCCGGTCACCTTGGCCGAGCTCGAGGAGATGTATCCGAAGGCCTCGGGCGATTGCAAAGCGGACCCCGCGCGCCTCGACCGCGCGCGCCAGGCAACGGCCGAATTGCAAGACGGCCGCCCCGGTTATCGCGCCGTGTGGCGGCACTTCTTCGACATCTCGGTCGATGCGATGAAGCGCGACTATGGCAATCTCGGCGTCTATTTCGATCTGTGGAAGGGCGAGGCCTGCGTCAACGACCTCATCCCGCCGATGGTCGAAGAGATGAAGAAGAAGGGCATCGCCATCGAGGACAAGGGCGCCCTCATCGTGCCGGTGAAGGAAGAGACCGACAAGCAGGACATCCCGCCGCTGATCCTCATCAAATCGGATGGTGCGGCGATGTACGGCACCACGGATCTTGCGACCATCGTCGACCGCGTCAACTGCCAGAACCCGGACCGCTCCATCTATGTCGTCGACCATCGCCAGGGCCTGCATTTCGTGCAGGTGTTCCGTGCCGCGATCAAGGCCGGCATCAATGGCAAGGGCAGCCTGTTCCATCTCGGCTACGGCACGATGAACGGCACCGACGGCAAGCCGTTCAAGACGCGCGCCGGCGGTGTCATGCGTCTTGATGACCTCATCCAGATGATGTCGGGCGAGGCGCTGAAGAAACTCAACGAGCATGGCCTTGGCGCCGATTACTCGGAAGCGGAACGCGACGACATCGCCAAGAAGGTCGGCGTCTCGGCGCTGAAATTCGCCGACTTGAGCAACAACCCGATCGCCAATTACGTCTTCGACATCGACCGCTTCTCGCGCTTCGAAGGGAAGACCGGACCCTATCTGCTCTACGCTGCCGTGCGCGTGAAGTCGCTGCTCAAAAAAGCCGAAGCGCAAGGCGATAAGCCAGGCGCCATTCTGCCGCCGGAGACAGGCGAGCGGGATCTGGTCCTCATGCTGGGGCACATGCCGGACGCCATCGCCTCGGCCTATGCCGAACTGGCGCCGAACCGCATCGCCGATTTTGCCTTCAACCTGGCGCAGACATTCAGCTCCTATTACAGCGCCTTTCATATGCTCTCCGAGCCGGACGTCGCCCGCCGCCGCTCGCGCCTCGCCTTGGCTGAACTGGTGCTGAAAGAGCTGGAGCTGTGCCTCGAGCTTCTTGGCATCAGCGTGCCGGACCGGATGTAATGGCCACTCTCGTCACGGCGCGGCTCCTGCTGCGGCCGTGGCGGGAGACGGACAAGGCGCCTTTCGCAGCACTCAACAGCGACCCGCGCGTCTACGCAACACTTGCCGGGCCGATGAGCCGCGCGGAGAGCGACGCTTTCGCCGACCGCATCATCGCCCATATGAACGAGCACGGTTGGGGCTTGTGGGCCGTCGAGGTTCCGGGTGCCGCCGACTTCATCGGCTTTGTCGGTTTATCACAGCCCCGCTTCGAGGCGCATTTCACCCCTTGTGTCGAAATTGGCTGGCGTCTTGCCTTTGATCAGTGGCGACATGGCTATGCGACCGAAGCAGCCGGCGCGGCGCTCGGCTTCGGCTTCGAGACACTAAGGCTTGCCGAGATCGTATCCTTCACGACTACCAGCAACACGCGCTCCCGCGCCGTCATGGAGCGGCTGGGCTTCGCGCATGATGTGCGCGATGATTTCGATCACCCGATGCTGGCGGTGGATCATCCGTTGCGGCGGCACGTGCTCTATCGAAAGCGGCGCAATTAATTAGATGTTACGCCCGTCACTGGGCGCCCCCCACCCAACCCTCCCCCCTGAAGGTGGGAGGGCTTTGGAACGAGGTAATCGCGACGACTTCTCCTCCCACCTCCAGGGGGGAGGTCGGGAGGGGGGCGAAAGCGATGATCTTCTGCCGGCTTCTCTCGAACGCTTCTTCGTATCTCTCTCGATCCCCATTCGGCGCCGCTCGGACAGGTGAGCCGGCCGTGCGTGTCGGCCGTGACGCGGATTGCTTCCTGCAATCCGGGAGGGGATCCGGTCACCGCATCGGATCCGGCGGGGGCCCTCGTTTCCACCGTGGCCCTGATGGACGCCCTTGTCACCCCATGGCGCTCGGGGGATCGCTCATCCGTCCGATCCGGGAGGCCGGTTTAAAGCCACCGGCCGGGGCCGCTCCCACAAAAGAAAGGGGAGCCGATATGGTCGGCCTGCGCCTCGAAAGAGGCTTGCGCCGATGGGCAACCGAGCGGTCCCGGATGGGCACCGGGAGAATGTGTGTGCACATCTCAACTAGTATCAAATTCCTAGATGTTTGTCAAGAACATTTGAGGAACTTGCTGGGTTGGACCTCACCTGGACGCTCCATGGATCCCCGCTTTCGCGGGGATGACAGTAGTGGCGGGGATAACAAAGAAGGTGGGCGGGAGGGGGCACGTCCCTCATTGTCATCCCCGCGAAAGCGGGGATCCATCGGGCGCTTCTCCGCTGTCGGCGAGGAAATGGGATGAATTTGACACTATGTCTAAATTAGACTATCGATCGTCACATGAGCCGCAACCTTCGAACCTCTCCCGGCGCCCTTGCCCTGCACTTCCCGACGGCTGCCGCCATCGCGGCACTCCTCGCGCCGCAGGCGGAGGTGGTGGTGCATGATCTGCGCAGCGACCGCGTGGCCGGTATCTGGAATGCCTTTTCCAAGCGCAAGGTCGGCGATCCATCGCATCTGGGTGACGATCCGGAACTGATCGGCGAGAAGGATGTCTATGGTCCTTATGAGAAGGCAGCGCCGGACGGCGGCCGGTTGAAGTCGGTGAGCGCTATTCTGAAAGACGAGGCCGGCCGTCGCATCGGCCTGCTCTGCATCAATTTCGACCTCGCCGTCTTCGACAAGGCGATAGCGCTCCTGGGCGCCTTCACACAGGCGGAGCAGCCGCGGCCTGAGCCGATCTTTGCACAGGATTGGCGCGAGCAGATCAATCTGGGCATTCGCGCCTTCCTTGAGGAGCGGCAATTGACCTTGAAGGCGCTGGACCGTGCCGATCGCGTGGCGCTGATGGGCGCGCTGGACGCCCGCAATCTATTTGCCACGCGCAACGCCGCGCAGCACATCGCCGACGCGCTCAGCGTGTCGCGCGCCACCATCTACAACCTGCTCGGCGATGCCCGCAGCTCTTGAGGAAATGACGCCATGACCATGCTGCCCGACTTTCGCCTTGAGACCTATCTTGGCAAATGGGAGTTCGCCTGCCGCTATCACATGACGGCGTCGGACATGCAGACGCTGAGCCTCAAGGAACTGCTGGCGATGGCGACCCCGGAAGATCGCGCCGCCTGGGACGAGTTGCCGCTGCATTATATCGAACCGACCGGCACCGCGCCGTTGCGCGCCGCCGTGGCTGCGACCTATCAAGGTGTCACGCCAGAAGACATCCTGGCCTTTGCCGGTGCCGAGGAAGGCATCTTCTGCGCCATGCATGCGCTGCTGGAGAAGAGCGATCATGCCATCGTCGTGACGCCCAATTACCAGTCGAGCGAGGAACTGCCCAAGGCATTATGTGCCACAACCGGCGTGGCGCTTGATCCCGACAACAATTGGTCACTCGACCTCGACAAGGTCAAGGCAGCCATTCGCTCAAATACGAAGCTCATCGCCGTCAACTTCCCCCATAACCCAACCGGCAAGGTGATCGACCGCCAGACCTTTGACGGGCTGGTGGCGTTGTGCCGGCAGCACGGCATCTGGCTGTTCTCGGACGAGGTCTATCGCGGGCTGGAACGATCGGCCACGATCCGCCTGCCCTCTGCCATCGAAGCCTATGAAAGGGGCCTGACGCTGGGCGTGATGTCGAAGGCCTATGGCTTGCCGGGCCTGCGCGTGGGCTGGATCGCCTCGAAGGACCACGACCTGCTCTACAAGATGGAACGCGTGAAGCATTACCTTTCCATCTGCAATGCCGGCCCCAGCGAGCATCTGGCGGTCATCGCATTGAAGGCATCGGACAAGATAATTGGCCGCAACCGCGATCTGATTGCCAGCAATTTGGTTGCGGTCGACGCGTTCTTCGCCGAGTTTCCGGACCTCTTCGATTGGCGCCATCCGGATGGCGGCTGCATCGCCTATCCCCGATATCTGGGCCAAGACGGCGTCGAGACCTTCTGTCGTCGTCTGGTCGAAGAAGCCGGCATCGTGCTCCTGCCGGCAAGCCTCTATGCTTCAGAACTCACCTCGACACCCAGCGACCGCTTCCGCATCGGCTTCGGCCGCACTTATGTGCCGGAAGGTCTTGCGGCGATGCGCGCGTTCCTGCGCAGCAATCAATAGCTGAGGTCGTATTCCGCCGGCACACTGTCGCGCATCACCAGCTCGGCATTGGGGATGTCGTTGCTGAGGGCCTTGGTTTTGGCCGCGTCGGGGGCGTAGCCGTGATCCAGCCAGCGCTGGATGAGCCGCCGCTCCAGTTCCGCCTTCGGCACGGGCAGGAACACGGTAAGATCAAAGAGCGGCTTTAATCTCGACCACGGGTCCTGCTTCAACAGCAGATAGTTTCCTTCCACCAGCAGGATGCGTTGCGCCGGCGTCACGACACGCGCGCCTGCCCGCGAATGCTCTTGCGTGCGGTCGAAAACCGGCAAGGCCACTTCCGGCTCGTTGCTGCGCAGCCTTGTCAGCAGGTGATAGAACCCCGCGGCATCGAAGGTGTGCGGTGCCCCTTTGCGCGCGTGGTCGCCCCGCGCTTTGAGGATGACGTCGTCGAAATGGTAGCCGTCCATGGGGACGATGGCGGCGGGCGACCCTTCGATCTCGCGATTGAGGCGCCGGCACAGCTTCTCGGCCAATGTGCTTTTCCCCGCACCCGGTGGACCGGCGATGCCGACCATCACACGCCCGCCCGTTGACGCCCGAGCGGCGATCAGGGCGGCAAGCTTATCTTCGTCGATATTCACGGCGTTGGCTTAGAGGGGCTTGGCGATATTGCCGGCCGGCTGCGGCAGGCAGATGGAGTGAATGCCGCCGCCGCCATAGGCGAGTTCGATGGCCGGCAGTTGCACAATCTCGCGCTTATTGAAAACGCGCGTCGCCACATCATAGGCGCGCTTGTCTGCCTGGCCGTCTTCGAAGGCCGGCAGGATCACAGCGCCGTTCGGGAGATAGAAGTTGGTGTATGACAGCGCCAGGCGGCGCCCCTCGGCATCAAAGCAGGGGCGCGGCTGCTCGACTTCGATGATCTCCAGTTCGCGGCCCGCCGCGTCGCGCATCTGCCGCAGGCGCTGCAGATTGTCGGCACAGACCTTGAAATTGGGATCGGCCGGATCGAGGCAGGACGTCGCCATGACCACGCCCGGGCGCACGAAGCGCGCCAGGTTCTCGACATGGCCGCCGCGCTGGTCGTCCTGCAACCCCTCGCCCAGCCAAATGATGTGGCGCACACCCAGCATCTGGATGAGCTGCTCTTCGACCTGTTCTCTGCTGAGACCCGGGTTGCGATTGGGATTGAGCAGCACACTCTCGCTGGTCAGCAGCGTGCCTTCGCCGTCGCTGGTGATGGCGCCACCTTCCAGCACGAGGGACCCCAGATAGCGGCGCATCTGAAGATGTTCGAGCAGGTTGTCGGCCACGGCGGCGTCACGCTCGTAATCATCATGGCGATGACCCCAGGCGTTCCATTCCCAGGCCGTGCCGGCGACGTCACCACCGCCATTGACGACAAAATTCGGACCCATGTCGCGGATCCAGCAATCGTCATGCGCCAATGAAACCTGGCTGACGCCGGAACCCGTTGCAAGCGATACCTCGGCCACGTTTTTCGGCTTGGTGATCATCGACACCGGCTCGAACTCGGCGATGGTGTTGGCGAGTTCCGCCACGCAATCGCGCGCGGCATCCAGATGCTCGGCCCAGCTTTCGGCGCGGGTCGGCCACGCCATCCAGCAACGGGCATGGAGAGCCCACTCGGCCGGAACGGTGAAGCCGTCATCGAAGGGTAAGGACATCCGCTCCCCTGGATATTGGTCCGATCACCGGCGCCCGCCGGCATTCGACTGGCCAGCTTTTTCCCGCCGGCTTGGAACCGGCGGGGCATCCACAGCGCGGGATTTGCGGGATACTGACTTACTTTTTCGTCAAAGGCAAATCGAGGCGAATGCTCAATTCTTTCAGCCGCGCGGGCGGTACTTCGGTCGGCGCCTGCATGAGCAAATCCTCGGCCCGCTGGTTGAGCGGGAAGGCAATGACTTCTCGGATATTCTTCTCTTCCGCGAGCAGCATGACGATGCGGTCGATGCCCGGCGCCGAGCCACCGTGCGGCGGGGCGCCGAACTTGAACGCGTTGAGCATGCCGCCGAACTTTTCCTCGACCACCGAGTTCGCGTAGCCGGCGATCTCGAACGCCTTGTACATGATGTCCGGACGGTGGTTGCGGATGGCACCCGAGGACAGCTCGATGCCGTTGCAGACGATGTCGTACTGGTAGGCGTTGATGGTGAGCGGATCCTTGGTGAGGAGCGCTTCGAGGCCACCCTGCGGCATCGAGAACGGGTTGTGGCTGAACTCGATCTGGCCGGTGTCTTCGTTGAGCTCGTACATCGGGAAGTCGACGATCCAGCAGAACTCGAACTTCTTCGGATCGATGAGGCCGAGCTCGTCGCCAAGACGCGTGCGGACCGAGCCGGCGAACTTCGCGGCAGCGAGCTTCTTGTCGCAGGAGAAGAAGACGGCATCGCCGTCCTTCAAGCCTGCCTGTTCCTTGAGCTGCGCCAGGCGCGCTTCGTCGAGATTCTTGGCGATCGGGCCCTTGGCGCCGGCCGCCTCGAAGATGACGTAGCCGAGACCCGCGGCACCGCCGGCCTTCGCCCAGTCGTTGAGCTTGTCGAAGAAGGAACGCGGCTTCGCGGCGGCGCCAGGCGCCGGGATGGCGCGCACAACGGAGCCCGCCTCGACGGCCTTGGCGAAAATGCCGAAGCCCGAACCGCGGAAGACCTCGGTCACATCGCTGATGCGGATCGGGTTGCGGAGATCCGGCTTGTCCGAGCCATAACGCAGCATGGATTCTTCATAAGGGATCTGCGGGAAGGGCATTGCCGAAACCACGCGGTCCTCGGCGAATTCCTCGAACACGCCGTGGAGCACCGGCTCGATCGCCTGGAAGACGTCTTCCTGGGTCACGAAGGACATTTCGAAATCGAGCTGATAGAACTCGCCGGGGCTGCGATCGGCGCGGCTGTCTTCGTCGCGGAAGCAGGGCGCGATCTGGAAATAGCGGTCAAAGCCCGCCACCATGAGCAGCTGCTTGAACTGCTGCGGCGCTTGGGGCAACGCGTAGAACTTGCCCGGATGCATGCGCGACGGCACCAGGAAGTCGCGCGCCCCTTCCGGCGAGGACGAGGTGAGGATCGGCGTCTGGAACTCGGTGAAACCTTGCGCGATCATGCGGCGACGCAGGCTCGCGATCACATTGGCGCGCAGCACGATGTTGCGGTGGACCTTGTCGCGGCGCAGATCCAGGAACCGGTTGGTGAGGCGGATCTCCTCGCTGTAATCCTCATCGCTGTTGACCTGCAGCGGCAGGACATCGGCGGTGCCCTGGACCGCGTAATCCTGGATGACGACTTCGATCTCGCCCGTCGGCATGCGCGGGTTCTTCGTTTCACCGGTGCGGGCCACGACCTTGCCGGTCACGGTGACGACGCTCTCAAGACGGGTCTGCTCGACGAGGCTGAAGATCGGATTCGAAATATCGAGCACGCATTGCGTCAGGCCGTAATGGTCGCGCAAATCGATGAACACCAGGTTCCCATGGTCGCGCTTGCGGTGGATCCAGCCGGACAGGCGGACGGTCTCGCCCGTGTCTTTGGCGCGCAATTGGCCGCAGGTATGGGAACGATAGGCGTGCATCTTGGGAAGTCCTTGAAAACAGACAGATTTTGGTTAAGGGCGGTCTGCGAATTAGGGCGGCAAAAGACGCGGAAAGCGGCAGAATGTCAAGGGTTTCCCCAGCCATCCTGACGGCATTCCCGCATTGCAAACGAGGCACTTCCCTTGACTCGGCGCCTGTCGCTATAGCTTAACCTGATGAACATGGTCAGCGCGAAGCAACAACCCACCGTCATTGCCGACACAGCCACTTTGGCCGCCTTCTGCCAGCGGCTGTCGGCGGAACCCTTTATCACCATCGATACCGAGTTTCTGCGGGACAAGACCTATTGGCCGGTCCTGTGCCTGGTGCAGCTCGCTGGCCCGAACGAGGCCGCCGCGATCGATGCACTGGCTGAAGGGCTTGATTTAAAACCGCTTTTTGACCTGCTTGCCAATGAATCGGTGATCAAGGTGTTCCACGCCGCCCGGCAGGATGTGGAAATCTTCGTGCGCATGACGGGCAAGGTGCCGACCCCACTGGTCGACACCCAGGTCGTCGCCATGGTGTGCGGCTTTGGCGATGCGGCGAGCTATGAGACGCTGGCCACGAAACTGGCCGGCGCAAGGATCGACAAATCGTCCCGCTTCACCGACTGGTCGCACCGGCCGCTGACCGAAAAGCAGCTCTCTTACGCCCTTTCGGACGTGACCTATCTCAGGACCGTCTACGAGAAGCTCAATGCCAAGGTCGAGAAATCGGGCCGGGCGCATTGGGTCGAAGATGAAATGGCCATTCTCACCGATCCCAATACCTATCGCGCCAATCCGGAAAACGCCTGGATGCGCCTCAAGACCCGCAGCGACAAGCCGCGCTTCCTGGCGGTCTTGAAGGAAATCGCCGCCTGGCGCGAGCGCGAGGCGCAGGCCCGCGACCTGCCCCGGAACCGCCTGGTAAAGGACGAGACACTGCTGGAGATCGCCGCCCATCCGCCCAAGGACGTCGATGCCCTCTCCCGCTGCCGTGGGCTTTCGCGCAGCTTTGCGGAAGGGAAGCTCGGCGATGGCGTGCTGGCGGCGGTGAAGCGCGGCCTTGAGATACCAGAGAGCGAGGCGCCGCGCCTCGACCCGCGCCCCGACATCCCGCCGGGATTGGGGCCGATCATCGAACTCCTGCGCGTGCTCCTCAAATTCCATTGCGACGAAAACGAAGTCGCCCAGAAGCTCATCGCCAATTCAGGCGATCTCGAATCCCTGGCCGCCAACGACCAGGCCGATATCCCGGCCTTGAAGGGCTGGCGGCGAGAGGTCTTCGGGGAAGAGGCTCTGAAGCTGAAGCATGGCAAGCTGGCCCTCACCACGGCTGGCAAGAAGGTCAAGGTCATCACGCTGGATTAGCGTGCGCGGCACATCTCCGCCGCGACGGACCGCTGGATCAGATCGACGGAAAGACAATCCCATGGACACCGCCCCGCTCCACGTCACCCGCAACGGCGCCATTCTGGAAGTGACGCTCGACCGGCCCAAGGCGAATGCGATCGATGCGCCGACCAGCCGGCAGATGGGCGAGGTGTTCGCGAGTTTCCGTGACGATCCGACCTTGCGTGTCGCCATTCTCACCGCCGCCGGGCGCTTCTTCTGCGCGGGCTGGGACCTCAAGGCCGCGGCTGCCGGCGAGGCACCCGATTCGGATTATGGTGTCGGCGGCTTCGGCGGCCTGCAGATGCTGCCCAACCTTAACAAGCCGGTGATCGCCGCCGTCAATGGCATGGCGGTGGGTGGCGGGTTCGAGCTAGCCCTCTCGGCCGACCTCATCATCGCGGCCGATACGGCCCGCTTTGCCTTGCCGGAAATTCGTTCCGGCACGGTAGCCGATGCCGCCACCATCAAACTGCCAAAGCGCATGCCCTATCACATCGCGATGGATTTGCTCTTTACTGGCCGCTGGATGGAAGTGGACGAGGCGCAACGTTGGGGCCTGCTCAATGACGTGGTGCCTGCGGCCGAGTTGATGACACGCGCCCGGGCGCTGGCTGAAATCTTGGCCGGCGGGCCGCCTTTGGTCTACGCCGCCATCAAGGAAGTGGCGCGGGCAGCGGAAACCGCCAGCTTCGAAGACGTCATGAACCGCATCGCTACGCGCGACTTCCCGAGTGTCGCGAAACTCTATGGCAGCGAAGATCAGCTGGAAGGTGCCCGCGCCTTTGCCGAAAAGCGCGCGCCCGTCTGGAAAGGCTATTGAGCCGACGCGCTACAGCACGCTTTCCAGATCGGCGATGCTGGCAATGACGACATCGGCGCCGTGATCGATCAGGTTTTCGCGCAAGGATACGCCTGTCAGCACGCCGATCGCTTTCCCCGCCTTGCCGGCCCGGGCCATCGCCATGTCATGGGGGCTGTCGCCCACCACCGCGATCATGGACGGGCGCAGATTCATGTCGCGGGCGAAAGCCTCGACCATGCCGCCGCCGGGCTTCACGCCGTGACCCGTATCGAAACCGCAGATGAAGTCGAGGGCGCCGTGGACACCGAAACGGGCCATGGAGGCGCGGGCCGATTCCTCGCTGTCCATGGTGGCGACACCCAGCGACAGGCCCTTGGCACGGAGGCGCGTGAAGAGGACGTCGAGGTCGGTGACCGGTGTGGCCGCCGTCGCCTGGCGCTTCAGGAACAGCGCATGCACCTCGGCATAGACCAGGTCATTGTCGGTGCGACCGGCCAGCGAGGTCCACAGATCGGAAATCTCGCGGTTGCTGCCCGATGCGATCGGTGAGCCGGGGATGTATTTCCCGGTATCGAGATCCTTGCCACTTTCCTTAAGGATATGCCGCGCCTTCACCGGATCGCCCTTGGCGACCAGCAAGGCGGCTTCCTCCGTCACCGGCCCCCAGGTCTTGTAGAAGTCGAACAGGGTCCCATCCTTGTCGAACAGGACGGCGTGGATGGCATCCGAGATTTCGGGCACGATTTCAGACCACCGCTTTGTTGGGGCCGGAGGTATTCACTTTGGCATATTCCGTCTGGCGCAGCATGCCGCGATAGATTTCATGCTCGCCGATGACACCCAGCAGGGAACCATCGTCACCCAGGAGAACCAGTGGCCGCTTCGTCTGCTGGCGCACCGTGACGGCAGCCCGCATCGGCGTGCGGTCGACACCCGTCACCATCACATTGCTGTCGGCCATGGCGGCAAGGTCGAGTTCGCTTGAATAGCTGATGAATTCACCCGGGCGGCCGTTGACCATGAGATTGATCGGGCGGCCCACGTCATCCAGCTGGCAACGGCACCGGCCGGCGCGATCGAGCTGGATGAAGCTGGAACCAACCTCGCGCACGAGATCGCCTGCTGGCCGCATCAAGGTGCCGCCCTTCAACACCGTCAGCGGGTTCATCGAGGCGACGAACTGACGGACGTAATCATTGACGGGGTTGAGGATGATCTCCTCCGGCACCGCGAACTGGACGACCTTGCCAGCCTCCATGATGGCGATGCGCGTGCCGATCTTGAGCGCTTCATCGAGATCATGGCTGACGAAGATGATCGTTTTCTTGAGCTTGCGCTGCAGTTCGATGAGCTCGTCCTGCAGGTGTTCGCGAATGAGCGGGTCGAGGGCCGAGAACGGCTCGTCCATCAAGAGGATGTCGGCCTCGGTCGCAAACGACCGTGCCAAGCCAACGCGCTGTTGCATGCCGCCGGAAAGCTCATGCGGAAACTTCTCGGCAAATTTGTCGAGGCGCACCAGGGCGATCTTTTCGTCGACCACCCGGTCACGCTCGGCCTTCGCCATGCCGCGAATGTCGAGGCCGAAGCCGACATTGTCACGGACCGTCAACCACGGCATCAGCGCGAATTGCTGGAACACCATGGAGACCCGCTTGCGGCGAATCTGCCGGAGCGCCTCCTCGGAGCAGGAAGCCACATCGACCTCGCCGCTCTCGGTATGCACCATCACCTTGCCGCGCGTGACCTGATTGAGGCCGTTGACGCAGCGCAGGAGCGAGGATTTGCCGGAGCCGGAGAGGCCCATCAGCACGAGGATCTCGCCTTCGTTGACGAAGAGCGAGGCGTCATGGACGGCAACCAGCGAACCGGTCTTGTCCAGGATGCTGTCACGCCCCTGCCCTTCATCCAGCAGCGTCAGCGCTTCCTTGCTGCGCTCACCAAAAATGACATCGACGTTTTCGAAGCGGACTGCATTGATTTGGCTCATCGCTGCTCTCCGCTTACGACGACTTGCGCCGCGGCGACTGGCGCCGCTGCTTCATGATGCGATCCAAGAGGATCGCGACGATGACGATGCCAAGGCCGGACTCAACACTGAGCGGCACGTTGCGCTGATTGAGCGCCAGAACCACCGGCTTGCCAAGGCTGGAGGCACCGACCAGGGCGGCGATGACCACCATCGAGAGGGACAGCATGATGGTCTGGTTGACGCCGGCCATGATGGTCGGCATGGCGGCTGGCAGCTTGACCTTGGTCAGCAATTGCCAGCGTGTACAGCCGAAGCTTTCGCCGGCTTCCACCAGCGGCTTGGAAACCTGGCTGATGCCGAGATAGGTAAGACGGATCGGCGATGGCACCACGAAGATGACGGTCGCGACCAGCGCCGGCACGACGCCGAGGCCGAAGAAGCTCAAGACCGGGACCAGATAAACGAAGGTCGGCAAGGTCTGCATCAGATCGAGGATCGGGCTGAGGAACTGGTAAAAGGCCGGACGGCGGGCCGCGATGATGCCGATGGGCACACCGATCAGCAGCGACACCAGGGTCGAATAGATGACCAGCACGAAGGTCTGAACGGTCAACTCCCAGAGGTTGAAATTGAGCGTCAGAAGCAGGCCGAGAACGGCGAAGACCACCAATTTCCAGCTGCGCTGCAGGTAATAGGCCAAGGCTGCGATCAGCACGATGAGCAGAAGTGCCGGAATGGCAATGAAGATGTCAGCCGTGCCTTCGACAATCTTCTCGAAGACCTTGGTGAATGAATCGAAGACGCTGTCGTAATTGGTCGTCAGGTATTCGACGACGCTCTTCGCATATTCGCCGATCGGGATGCGGTGGTCGCGCGCGGAAATCCAGTCAGCGATTTCGTTCAGCCATTCCATGCTCTTCCCCCAGCATTGTGCGGCGATGAATATCGAGCTTTATGACGAAAAGCGGCCTTGGCAAGGCGTACCTTGGCCAAGGCCGCTTAAGTCACAGCGATGGGATTAGAGGCCGAGGGCCTTCTTCACGGCAGCAGCACCATCCTGACCATCGAAGGTGGTGACGCCGGCGAGCCACGTATCGAGCACGGCCGGATTGGCCTTCAGCCACTCATTGGCGGCGGTCTCGCCGTCCTTGCCCGCCAGGATCGTTTCCATGATGGCCGATTCCATGTTGAGCTCGAACTTAAGGTTCGCAAGCAGCTTGCCCATGTTTGCGCAATCGGTGGTGTAGCCCGGGCGGGTCAGCGCGTTGATCTTCGCTTCACCGAAGCCGTCAGCCTCGAAGCCTGAGAGATAGACGAGCGGCATCTTGCCCATGACCGGATGCGGCGCCCAGCCGAGGAACACGATCCACTCGTTGTTCTTGATGGCCTTTTCGGCCTGGACGAGCATGCCCTGTTCCGAGGATTCAACCAGTTCCCAGCCATCGAGCTTGTTGGCCGGGTCATCGATCTTGGCCTGGACGATCTTGTTGCCATCGTTGCCCGGCTCGATGCCGTAGAACTTGCCTTCGAACTTGTCCGTGTTGGCGGCAAGGTCGGCGAGGCTCTTCACACCGGCATCGGCCACGTATTGCGGCACCACCGGGCCATAACCGGCACCAACCAGGTTCGGCTGCAGCGAGTCGATCGACTTCTCGTCCAAATAGGGCTGCACGTTGGCGGCGTTCGAGGGCATCCAGTTGTCAAGGAACAGGTCGAGATCCTTGTTCTTCAGACCCTCGAGGATGATCGGCAGGCCGAGCACATCCTCCTTCACTTCGTAACCCAGCGGCTTCACGACATTTTTCAGCAAGCCGTTCTGCGCGGTGTTGTCGGTCCAACCCACATCCGCCATGCGGATGGTCTTGCAGGAATCCGGCTCAGCCGCCATGGCCGCCGTCGCTGCGACGCCCATGACCAGCGACATCGCCGACGCAGCGAGCAATTTACGCATCAACATAGAGGTATCTCCCATTTTTCCGTTGCCATCCCGTACGCCTGCCCCGCTTCTTGCCGTTTCATTGTGGGCGACTTCAAAGTTAGGGGCAATTTGGCAAAAAAGTTTCGCCAGGACGCCATAATATCGTCGCTACACGGCAATTCCCAAGGTTTTTTTTGATTGATCGTCCAATATAAAACCATCAGGATGCCTCGCTTCGGTGGCGTCGCTGGCCCGAAAGGGACGTCGAGGCGTCCCGAATAGGCTGGCGCCGGGTACTGGCGAGTGTGGGCCGCGCCGAAACCATCGGCAATAGGCGCCAGGATCAAAGTTCCGCGAGGTAAGCGATGCCCAAGGTCGGCATGGAGGAAATCAGGCGCCGGCAGCTGATCGATGCAACCATCGCCTCGATCCACGAAATCGGCTTTTCCGAATGCAGCGTATCGCGGATCTCCGCCCGGGCCGGCGTCTCGACCGGCATCGTGCATCATTATTTCGAGGACAAGGCCGATCTCCTCGAAGCCACCTTGCGCCAATTGGGCGACAGCCTGCGCGATTCCGTCGTGCGGCGGCTGCAAGGCGCCACTTCACCGATCGAGCGATTGCTCGCGGTCATCGACGGCAATCTGGGCACCGACCAATTCACGCCACAGGGCGTTTCCGCCTGGCTCGCCTTCTGGTCCCAGGTGCCGAAGAACGAGCGCTTCGCGCGCGTACAGCACATCATCATTTCGCGCCTTCACGACAATCTCGTCCATGCCCTCAAACTGATGGGCCGGCGCGATGCCGACCATATCGCCCGCGTCACGGCGGCCTTGATCGACGGGTTATGGCTGCGCGCAGCACTTTCCGAAGACGGGCCCAATTCGCGCGAAGCGCGGCTGCAGGTGCTCGACTATCTCAACGCAAAACTCGATTTGAAACTGGGATGAAACACATGAAGTTCGACGCAACCTTCGACTATGTCATCGTCGGCGCCGGCTCGGCCGGCTGCGTGCTGACCAATCGCCTGAGCGAGGACAGCAGCGTCAAGGTCTGCGTGCTGGAAGCCGGGCCCAAGGATCATTGGTGGAACTGGCAGATCCATATGCCGGCGGCGCTGATGTATAATTTGTGCCACGACAAGTACAATTGGTACTACCACACGGAACCCCAGCCCTATATGGACAACCGCGTCATGTATTGGCCGCGCGGTCGCGTTCTGGGCGGTTCGTCATCGCTCAACGCCATGGTCTATATCCGCGGCCATGCGCTCGATTACGATCGCTGGGCCTTCAAGGAGAACTGCCCCGGCTGGTCGTACCAGGAGATCCTGCCATATTTCAAACGCGCCGAGACGCGCGAAAAAGGCGGCGATGCCTATCACGGCGATAGCGGGCCGCTCAATGTGCACACCGGCGATCAGCAGAACCCGCTGTTCGACGCCTGGATCGAAGCGGCGCAGCAGGCCGGCTACGCCTTTACCGAGGACATGAACGGCTATCGCCAGGAAGGCGTCGGCCGCATGGACATGACGATCAAGAACGGTCGTCGCTGGTCCGCGGCCCAGGCCTTCCTGCGACCGGCGGAAAAACGCACGAATGTCACCGTCGAAACACGCGCCTTCACCACCCGCATCATCCTGGAAGGGAAGCGCGCCGTCGGTGTCGAGTTCGAGCAGAACGGGGAGATCAAGCGTTACCGGGCGGAGCGCGAGGTCATTTGTTCCGGTGGCGCCATCAACTCACCGCAATTGTTGATGCTGTCCGGCATCGGTCCAGCGGATCATCTGCGCGAGGTTGGGGTCGAGGTGAAGCATGACCTGCCCGGCGTCGGTCAGAACCTGCAGGAACATCTGGAGATGTATATCCAGCAGCAATGCACCAAGCCGATCACGCTCTACACCTACACGAAGCCGGTCCCGATGGTGCTGGCCGGCATGCGCTGGTTCCTGGATCACAAAGGCGTTTGCGCCTCGGCGCAGCTGGAGGCCGGCGGCTTCATCCGCTCGTCGGCCGGCATCGAGCACCCGAACCTGCAGTTCCATTTCCTGCCGTCGACGGTCAACGACCACGGCCGCGTCAACGGCACCAGCCATGCGTATCAGGTGCATATCGGCAATATGCGCCAGGAAGCGCGCGGTTGGATCAAGTTGAAGTCGAACAACCCCAAGGATCACCCGCGCATCCAGCCATTCTACCTGCAGACGGAAAACGATCGCCGCGAGTTCCGCGACGCCGTGAAACTGACGCGTGAGATCTTCGCGCAGAAGGCTTTCGATCCCTATCGCGGGCCGGAGATCAACCCGGGCGAAAGCGTCAAGACGGATGCCGAGATCGACGCCTTCATCCGCCGCCGCGGCGACAGCGCCTATCACCCGTCCTGCTCATGCAAGATGGGCACGGACGAGATGGCGGTGGTCGATCCGCAAGCGCGCGTACACGGCATCGAGAACCTGCGAGTCGCGGATGCCTCGATCATGCCCTCGATCGTCAGCGGCAACCTCAACGCGCCGACCATCATGATGGCGGAGAAGTGCAGCGACATGATCCGCGGCAAAACACCCCTGCCCCCGGCCAACGCGCCGGTCTGGCAGTCGCCGAACTGGCAGACGTCGCAACGCTGAAAAAGTCCCGGGCGGCCTAACGGTCGCCCGGGTCTTCGTCGTTGTAATAGAACTCCGGCAACGGATCAGTGCGCGGGTCGAGCGCGTTGGCGATGGCGGAGGTCGTCTGCATCGGCACGAAATTCGTCTGCTCGGCAGACGGCAGTGCCTGGCGGCGGAGCATACGATAGGCGGTGAAGGCGGCAATGGCGGAGCCGACGACAGCCAAATAGACGAACAACGCCGACGGCCCGAAACGCCCCATGAAGAACGATGCCACCAGCGGGCCGACCGTACCGCCGATGGCCCAGACCAGCAGCAGCCCGCCGGAAGCGCCCACCATGTCGGAGCGATCGACATAGTCATAGGCCTGCGCCACCGCGATCGGATAGATCGTGGCGAGCGCACCACCTAGGAACACGACGGCGATCAACAAGGTGGTCAGCGATGCGCCGCCGAAGCTGAAGATGCTCAAGACGACACTTGAGAGCACGCACATCACCAGCACGCCCAGCAGAACGGTGCGGCGGTCATAGCGATCGGACAAGCGCCCGATCGGCCATTGCAGCACGAGCCCGCCGAAGATCGGCACGCCCATGAAAAGCGATATCTGCAAGACACTGAGATGCAGACTGCCGGCATAGATGGCGCCCAAAGCATAGAAGGCGCCGGACAGCATGCCGGCACCCCAGGTCGCCACGACACCCAGCGGCGATGCCTTGTAAAGAACGCGCAGGCCCAGCCGCTTGACGCCGCCGAGTTCCGGCCCGGCGACGCGCGTCAACACCACGGGGACCAGCGACAGCGCCATCAGCAAGGCACCGAGGCAGAAGAGGCCCAGCCCTTCGATCTCGATGGCATTGATCAGCAGCTGGCCGATCAGCGAGGCGAGATAGGTCGTCACCAGATAGATCGAGAGAATCTGGCCGCGCCCTTCATTGCTGGCCTTCACATTGAGCCAGCTCTCGATCGTCGCATAGAGGGCCGCGATGCAGAAACCGGTCAGGATGCGCAGCACCGCCCAGAGGGCCACGTTGAAGACCAGGGCATGCACGAGGGACGTGGCGGTGGCCAGCGCCGCAAAAGCCGCGAAGGCGCGGATATGCCCGACGCGCCGGATGATGCCCTGGCCAGAGACGCTGCCCATCATGAAGCCCAGGTAATAGGCCGACATGACGAGGCCGGAGATATCGGCCGAGACCTGTTCGATGCCTAAGCGCACGGGCAGAAGAATGCCGATCAGGCCGTTGCCCAAAACCAGCAGACCGCAGCCGAATAGAAGCGAGAAGACGGGCCTAAGAACGAGCAGCACTGGCGGCAACCTGAGTAAGTGTTTTGGGAGCGCGAACGACGCACAGTAACCCTATAAGCGTCAGAACGCCCGCCGCAACCTCCAGCAGCGACAATTTTTCGCCCAGAACCAACGCCGAAGCTGCGATCCCGAAAATCGGCACCATCAGGGAGAACGGTGCCACGACGCTGGCCGAATAGAGTCGCAGCAAATAGACCCAAAGCGTGAACGCGACGATGGTCGAGGCCCAGGCAATGTAGAGCACGGATAGGACCCCGCTCCAAGACAGGGCGGTGAGAGAGGCAGCGATGCGCTCGGTCCCCTCGAAGGTCCAGGACAACAATGCCATCGGCAGCGGCGGGATGACCGCGACCCAAATGATCAGGTTCAGCATGTTCGGCGCCTTGGCCTGCTTCATCAGGATATTGGCGTAGCCCCAGGCACAGGCGGCGGCAACCACCAGGACCAGGCCGACAAGGCTTGTCTCCTGCGCGCGCTCGATCCCGATCAGAATGAGGCCGCCGGCAGCAAGCGCAATGCCGATGGCCTGGACCGTGCGCAGCCGCTCGCCCAGGAACAGCATCGCAAAGACAACGGTGAATAGCGCCTGCGCCTGCAGCACCAGGGAGGAAAGCCCGGCCGGCATGCCGAGATCCATACCGAGGAACAGCAGCCCGAATTTGACGACGCCGAGAACAAAGCCGATCGACAAAATCCAGCGCCAGCTGACACAGGGCCTGCCGACGAAAAACAGCATCGGCATGGCAACGGCTGCAAAACGCAGCGCCGACAACAGAAAGGGTGGGAAGTCCTTCAGCCCGATCTTGATGGCAACGAAATTGATGCCCCACAGGGCCGCCACCAGGAGCGCCAATGCAATATGTACCGGTTTCATCACCTGTCCCCAGCGGGGTGCAAATCTGTGCTACTTTGCCCCGGTTCCGGATTCGATGACAAGGCTGGGCCGCCCCGACCTTTGAACAAGGAGAGAGAATGTGAGCGCCAACACATTCGCACTGCATGCGCAATTGTCTGCAGACACTTTCACGCTCGGTGACTGGCCGCTGTGCCGCGTCCTGCGCATGAATGACCGGGCCTATCCCTGGCTCATCCTGGTGCCGTGCGTGCCGGATGTCCGCGAGATCATCGACCTTGCCGAAGCGCAGCAACAGCAATTGATGGGCGAGATCAGCCGGGCAAGCCGCGCCCTGAAGGCGTTGCTGTCCCCGGACAAGCTGAATGTCGCGGCCCTCGGCAACGCGGTGCCGCAGCTCCATGTCCACATCATCGCGCGGTATAAAACGGATGCGGCCTGGCCGCGCCCGATCTGGGGCGTGCAACCGACCGTGGCCCTTGGCGGCGATGCCGAGGCCGAGTTGGCCAAACTGCGCCCCGCCTTCGGCCCCTTTCAGTAAGGTGCGCGACCGGTGAAGGCGTGCCCGGTCACCAGACCGGCGATATGCATGATGAGAATGGCAGAGATCACCACCGCCATGAACTGAACAGCGACCCAGGGCACGCCGTGGATGCGCCTCTCATAGGGGCGACGCGTCTGCAGATTGGCAAGGACGCCCAGAGCGAGGGCGACGGCCAGAACGATACTGCTCGTCAGAATGCCGGGACCACCGGGCATGTTCAAAGCGCGCGGATGATGCGGCGCAGGACCAAGGCCGCACCCGGTGCCACCGCGCTTACGAAGCGGGGAAAATCGAGATGGCTGTCGGCGCCGGCGAGATCGCTGAGACAGCGCACCACGACAACCGGCAGCCCGAGCAAGGCACCGACCTGGGCGACCGCCGCCCCTTCCATCTCGACTGCATGGGCCGAGAACGCGCGGTGCAGGCGGTCACGGACCGCCTCACTGTTGATGAACTGATCGCCCGAGAGGATGCGGCCCATCAAGACCCGACGCGGCGGCGCTTCTGCGCTTTGGGTCGGCAGCAGATCCGCCGGCAGATCCGGCAACGCTATTTCGGCAGCGAGGCGCCCCAGCTTCTCGGCCAGCGCCGCTGGCAGGTCGAAGGAAAAGTCATGGCGATGATCGCCCAAAGGCGGGACACCCGGGCGGAAGGGCGTCAAGGCGGCGTCATGCAGATGGCCATAATCGTGCTGGACCAGCGACTGCGCGATGACCGTGTCCCCGATGTTGAGGGCGGGGTCGAGACCACCCGCCACCCCGCTGACGACCAAACCGCGGCAGGAGAATTCCCGCGCCAGCAAGGCAGCGGTCACGGCCGAGGCCACCTTGCCCACACCGCTCTCCGCCACCACGACGTCATGATCTTCCAACCGCCCCAGCGTCACCGGGCGTCCCAGCAGTTCCCGAACCTCGATATGGGACATATGCTCCCTGAGAGCGGCTTTCTCCGCCGCCATCGCACAGATGACGGCCAAGGGGGCATTTTTTGTGGTCATGCTTCGTCTAATGCTTGGTTGCTGCGAAAAGAGGTTAAATGGGGAAAACCCTGACGTCCAGCACTGGCAATGATCCCAAACGCCAGTCTCCACGTATAATGGAGCGCAATCGATGGCGCAGCGTAAATGAACAGAACACATCCACCGATCCTCATCTGGCTGCGGCGTGACCTTCGGCTGGACGACAATCCGGCCATCTTCCATGCCGCCAAGACCGGCCGACCGGTCATCCCGTTCTTCGTTGACGACGACAAGCACCTGGGTGGCGCTGCGCGCTGGTGGCGGGGACGCAGCCTGCTGGCGCTGGATTCGGCGCTGCGATCGCTTGGTTCGCACCTGGTCGTGCGTCGCGGCGATGCCCTCGACCAGGTCATGAGCCTGGCGCAGGAAAGCGGCGCCACGGCGCTGCACTTCAATCGCCGCCTGGAACCGCGCGGACTTGCCATCGATGCCAAGGTGGTCACCGCTGCGCGCGCCGCCGGCATCGAGATTGTCGAGCATCACGGCAATCGCCTGCACGACCCTTGGACGCTGAAGACGCTGAAGGGCGACCCTTTTCGCGTCTTCACGCCGTTCTGGCGCCGCCTTGCCGAGAGTTACCAACCACCGGCACCCTGCCCGGCGCCTACAGCACTAACTGCACCATCGACATGGCCGGGGGCGAGCGACCTCGCTGCCTTGGAGGAGCATGCACCTTGGACGGCCGGCATGACCACACAGTGGCGCCCGGGGGAAGCCGGCGCGCAGGCGATGCTGCAGCGCCTGCCGGAGAAGCTCGCGGACTATGGCACCGCGCGTGATCGGCCGGATATCGAGGGAACATCGCGCCTCAGCCCGCATCTCGCCTGGGGCGAGATCAGCGTGCACGCATTGTGGCGGCAGCTGAGCCAGGAAGGCTCACCGAGCCAAAACGGATACCTGCGCGAACTGGGTTGGCGCGATTTCAATAGCCACCTGCTCTATCACTTCCCCCGCCTGCCCGTGGACAATTGGAACCGGCAGTTCGATGCCTTTCCCTATCGCTCTGCACCGACACAGTTGGCCGCTTGGCAGAAGGGCCTGACCGGCTATCCGATCGTCGATGCCGGCATGCGCGAATTGTGGACCACGGGGTGGATGCACAACCGCGTCCGCATGATCACCGCATCCTTCCTGATCAAGGATCTGCTGCTCGATTGGCGCGACGGCGAGAAATGGTTCTGGGATACGCTGGTCGATGCCGACCTCGCGCAGAACGCCGGCAATTGGCAGTGGGTCGCTGGATCGGGCGCGGATGCCGCACCCTACTTCCGGGTATTCAATCCCATCACGCAGGGAATCAAATTCGACCCAGAAGGTACCTATGTTCGGCGCTGGCTGCCGGAACTGGCTAAGCTGCCAACGCACGCCATTCACGAGCCGTCGACGGCATCGCTCTCAGAATTGTCGGCAGCGCATGTCTCCTTGGGACGCAGCTACCCGTTGCCGTTGGTCGACCACGCCAAGGCGCGCCTGCGGGCGCTGGCGACGCTCAAGGCGCTGGGCACAGCTGCGGCTGCAGAACTGGCCACCACCGACGTCTCGTCAAGACAGAATTCCCCGAACCTGATCTAGGTTCTGTGCCAGCCTGTCACGCGTCATTCTGCACCGCTGACAGTATCCTGCCATCCCCCCATGTTCGTGGTGGATACCGGCGCCCGTCGTCACCGATGGCATCGACATCCGTTCGCGTTCTTTTCCGGGATGAAAAACAATGATCAAGAAAAGCCTCTGGCTTGCTGGCATCATCGCCGCAGGCTCACTCTTTGCGGCGGATGCCGCGATGGCGCAGGAAGCGCCCGGCAAGACTGCCGGCGATTTCCTGGTGCGCTTGCGCGCGCTCGGCGTCGTGCCGGCCGACAATGCCGACATCGATCCGATCGGCGGCGATACCGACCTTTCGAATACGGCGACGCCTGAAATCGATATCAGCTATTTCATCACCGACAACATCGCCCTGGAACTGATTGCGGCGACAACGCATCACGACGTCAAAGCGAAGAACACCGATCTCGGGGACGTTGATCTGGGTGATGTCTGGCTGTTACCGCCCACACTTCTGCTGCAGTACCACTTCCTCAGCAAGGGCGTGGTCAGCCCCTATGTCGGCGCTGGCATCAACTATTCGATCTTCTACGCTGTCGACAACCCCAACCATGGCGTCGTGACCGATGTCGATTACGAGAACAGCCTGGGCTGGGCCTTGCAGGCCGGCGTCGATGTGCGCATCGCCGACAACTGGTATGTCAACGCCGACGTGAAGCGCCTGTTCCTCGATACTGATGTCAACATCAACCACGGCGCGGTCAAAGCCGATGTCAATGTCGATCCGTGGATCTTCGGTATGGGTATCGGCTACAAATTCTGAGTCGTAGCCCTAACAAAAAAGCCCGCCACCGAAAGGTCGCGGGCTTTCTTTTTGTTCGTATAGAAGTTCAGGCGGCGGCTGATTTCGCCAGGCCGTGCCGCAACCGCAACGCCGTTTCGCGCTGATCGTTGGTCGGCTGGTAGAAGACAGAGAACTCCTTCAACGCCTCGGCGTAACCTTCGACACGCTTTTCGGCCGGCGGCTCGATCGTGTCGATGCCGCAGCGAAGCATGAAGAGATACTGATCGCGCAAAACCTGGCCGAAGGCGCGGATCTCACCACGATAGCCGAGGCGATCCCGCAATACGCGGGCGTAAGAGAAAGCACGGCCGTCGGTGAATTTCGGGAATTCCAGCGCCACCAGCGACAAGTGATCGAGATCGTCCTTGATCAGCAAGGGCGACTGGTCGCTCTTCAGTGAGATACCGACCGCGGCATTGCGCTGACGCAATGTGTCACGCTCGGCCTGCCAGCGCTCCAGCGAGACGATGACCTTGGCACCGTCCGGCAAGGTGGCGTCATCCGCCACCCGCACCCACTCATTCGGCTGCGGAACGCCGTTCTTTAAGACGACCATAGACCTTCTCCTTGAAGGGTTCGATACCGACACGGCGATAGGTGTCGATGAAACGTTCGGACGCATCGCTGCGCAAATCGAGATAGATATCGATCACGGTTTCGATCGCGTCGGGAATCTCGTCATACGAGAATGCGGGACCCAAGATCCTGCCGATCGAAATGTCTTCAGCCGACGAGCCCCCCAACGTGACCTGGTAGAACTCCTCGCCCTTCTTGTCGACGCCCAGAATGCCGATATGACCGACATGGTGGTGACCGCAGGCGTTGATGCAGCCGGAGATGTTGAGGCGCAGCTCGCCGATATCGGCCAGACGCTTCGGGTCGCTGAAGCGGCGGGAAATGCGCTGCGCCACCGGGACCGAGCGGGCGTTGGCGAGGTTGCAATAATCGAGGCCCGGGCAGGCAATCATGTCGGTGACAAGCCCGATATTCGGTTCGGCCAGCTTAACTGCCTTGAGGCGCTGCCAGAGATGGTAGAGGTCCTGCTTGCGGACATGCGGCAGCAGCAGGTTCTGGCGATGCGTGGCCCGCACTTCACCAAAGCTGTATTCGTCGGCAAGATCGGCGACCACGTCCATCTGGTCGGCTGTGATGTCGCCCGGCGCCATGCCCACCGGCTTCAAGGAAATGGTGACCGCAGAATAGCCATCGACCTTATGTGGATCGATATTGGCGCGGATCCAACGGCCGAACTCGGCATCGTTCTTCTTCTGCGTCTCGAATTCCGGCCAGAAGGCCGGCAGCTTCTCGTAATCGGGATCGGCAAAATAAGCACGGATGCGCGCCACTTCGGCCTCGGGAAGCTTCAGCACCGTATCCTTGATGCGCAGCCATTCTTCTTCGACCTGGCGGCCGAATTCCTCTGGGCCCAATGCCTGCACCAGGATCTTGATGCGTGCCTTGTAGATGTTGTCGCGACGGCCATGCATGTTGTAGACGCGCAAGGTGGCGTCGAGATAGGAGAGCAGGTCTTCCTTCTTCACGAAGGCTTTGACCAGCGGGCCGATGATCGGCGTGCGACCCTGGCCACCGCCGGTATAGAAGGCAAAGCCAACCTCGCCCGCGTCATTGCGGACGATCTTCAGCCCGATGTCATGCGTCCGCATGGCGGCGCGGTCCTGATCGGCGGCGATGATTGCGATCTTGAACTTGCGCGGCAGGTAGCTGAATTCCGGGTGCAGCGTCGACCATTGGCGGATGATCTCGCCCCAGACGCGGGGGTCCTCGATCTCGTCCGCAGCGACACCAGCCAGATGATCGGCGGTCACGTTGCGGATGCAATTGCCGCTGGTCTGGATGGCGTGCATCTCGACCTCAGCCAGATGCTTCAGGATGTCGGGCACGTCATCGAGGCGCGGCCAGTTGTACTGGATGTTCTGGCGCGTCGTGAAATGGCCATAGCCCTTGTCATAACGCCGCGCGATAAAAGCCAGCTTGCGCATCTGCTTGGAATTGAGTTCGCCATAGGGAATGGCGACGCGCAGCATATAGGCGTGCAGCTGCAGATAGAGGCCGTTCTTGAGGCGCAAGGGACGGAACTCTTCCTCCGTCAATTCACCGGCAAGACGGCGCACCACCTGGCCGCGAAACTGTTCGGTCCGCTCGCGCACGAAGGTGGCGTCGAATTGGTCGTAGCGGTACATCGCTGCCTCAGTCGGAAATACGGGCCGTCCACGACCCGTGATCAATATCAAATGTCGCGTTGTGCGCGGCGCGAATGCGCTCACGCGCCGATGTCGGCTTCGGGCCTGCGGCATCGACCTCGACGTCGATGAGATAGGGGCCGACGACAACGCGCTGCTTCACGAATTCCTGTGCCGCCGCGAGGGCCGCGTCGGCATCGGCCTGCTGCGCGAAAACCGCGCCGTCGGCGAAGGATTCAGACCAGTTGCCTGCGGCAGTCCAATAGATGGACTCACCCCCCAGCAACCACTGCGCCGTTACCATCTGGTTCATCACATCACCTTGAATTGGCCGTGGCTCGCTCGCGTCCGCGCCTTCAGGCGCACGACACGTTGGCCAGCAACGATTTCCTGACCCTGCCACACCGCGCGCACAGCGTCGCGCCGCGCAAGGTCAACGATTTCCGGGGCAATATCGGCATCGAACAAGACGACATCGGCCTGTTGCAGCGCACGCAGATCGCCGAGCGTGATCTGGTCGGCATCTTGCGCATCGACCAGCAATTCGACGACGGCGCCATGTTCGGGTGCCAAATCGCCATTGATGGCGCGGATCACCTCGCGTGCCGCGTCACGTTCGCGGCCAGCCAGCAATGCCTTGGCGATGGGGCCGTCGAAGAAACCGGCCCAGAAATGGCGGCGGCGGTCGTGGTCGTCGATGCGGGCATGAACCGCGCTGCGGAAACGGCGCGCAAAGCTCACCAGGCGCTCGATACCATGCGGCAGTGCCGCCTCAACGGCCGACCGGACGCGCTGTGCCAGGACCGGCGAGCCGCCATGGGTCGAGATCGCCACCACAATCTCGCCGCGATCGACGATGGCGGGCATCGTAAAGTCGGAAAGCTCCGGCCGATCGACGACGTTGACCGGCACGTGGGCGTCGCGAGCAGCGGCCGAGACTTCGGCATCACGCGCATCGTCGCCGATAGCACTGACCACCAGCGCCATGCCGGCAACGTCGCTTGATTTGAATTCAACGGCTGTGCGCTCAATGACCGAAGCACCGGCGGCGGTCAACAAGCGCGCCTTCGCCGCAGCCATATCGCCCTGCCCGACCAGCAGCACCGGTCGCCCTTGGAGACGCATGAACAACGGAAACGAACGCATAATCAGCCTATTCACACAAGTGAAGTGGGATATCTGCAGAGCTACCCCTGCGCCATTAAGTTCTGGATATATACCGGACTGTTAAGGCGTCAACGCATTTCTACACTGTGGAATTATTATTCACACTGGCGTGAGATAATTTAACAGCAGGACCGGTTGCGACGGACTCGCTATAATGCACCGGAATCGATGCCACGGACCTTGAAATGATGGACAAATCCGCCAGCCGAGCCACCGCGCCACACGACCATGCCCACTGCCAGAGCGAGGCGCTGTCGCGGGCGGAAAGCCTGTGCGAGGAACGTGGCGCGCGCCTGACGCCATTGCGCCGCAAGGTGCTCGAACTAATCTGGAACAGCCACCAGCCGGTCGGCGCCTATGCGATCCTCGATCACCTGCGCGAAGGCGATCGCGGGGCGGCGCCGCCCACGGTCTATCGCGCCCTCGATTTCCTGATGGAACAGGGACTGATCCACAAGCTGGAAAGCCTCAATGCCTTCATCGGCTGCGACCACCCGGAAAACCGGCATGTCAGCCAGTTCCTGATCTGCACCAAATGTGGCTCGGCCGTCGAAATCCAGGATTCCGGCATTTCAAGTGCGGTCAAAAAGAGTGCGGCCGCCGCCGGGTTCTCGGTCAGCCGCCTCACGATCGAATTGCAGGGGCTGTGCCCGACTTGCGGGAAGGTCGCGGCCTGAGCCTCTGCTGTCGTCCCCCACGCCAATCGGCGAATGCCGACATGCGCCGGCGGGGGAATCCATTCATCAAGCGAACCGATCCATGGATGCCCGCGTTCGCGGGCATGACAGCTATAAAACCGAGATCGGACGCGTTACCGCGCCACGCAGGCTTCGATGTACTTCTGGAAATGCCCGAGATCGGGTACCTCCCAGCCGGCAATCTTGCCCTCATCGTCCCAACGGCGGAGCTGGATGCCATCGCGGTAATAGGGTTCCTTTTCGAACGCCTTCACTTCGGTTTCCGACATCAGGCCGCCCTGCAGCTTGAGCGACAGGATCGAGGCCTCGGACAGCAGATCGTAATAGCCCTTCTCCACCGTCGCGAGGTAGCGCTTGGCCGGAACATGGAGCCGCACCGGCTCCGATACCTCCGGGCCGAAATGCTGCGACAGCCAGGCAGAGCCAAGGCTCTCATGCTGTGTGTCGATGCCCTGGTCGGCGATGTCGTCGGGCAAATCGTGCAGCAGGTGGCCGATGTCGTGGAGCAAAGTCGCCACGATCAGCGCCGGTGTGGCACCGTCGCGCTCAGCGCAATAGCCGCATTGCAGCGCATGGTCGAGCTGGTTGACGCCTTCGCCATAGCTGTCCTGTCCGCGCTTGTCGAACGCCGCCTGGATGGCGCGGATGGGGTTCATGCTGCCGCTCCCTTCTTTTCAGCAAGATTGCGGCGCAAGACCCGCGCTCGGCTTTCCAGCCCGTCTTTGTCCACGTAGCATCCCTGCAAATGACGACGACCGCGTGACGGATCGAAGGCAGTCCGCCCATGGAGCGCCCGGTCATTCTGCATGACAACGCAATCGCCGGGTTCCAGGCGGAAGATCAGCTCGCCCTCGGGGCGGTGCAGGACCTCGGCATATTTCCGGTAGGCCGCAAACCAGGGCTCGATGACCTCGGCCGGCGCATCGAGCCAATCCAGCGACCGGTTGTTGAAATGCACGCCGACGATGTCGCCATCCTCGTCGACCGAGATCATGGTCTGGCGCGCCACCAGCTCGGCATCGTTCGAGCGGAATTTGAAATTGACCGGAATGCGGGTCAGCAGATCGAAGGCCGCAGGATCTTCGGCGCGCAGTAGCGAGGCGGCGCGGAAGCCGTCGACCAGCAAGGTGTCACCGCCCGGCGCATCCGACAGCAGGCAATGCAGCAGCTGCACGCCCGGCGTTGGGTCGCGATAGGGATTATCAGAGTGAACACCCAGACCGATCGGCGTGTAGGCCAGATTGGTCGGGTTGGGCACCGACATCACATCAAAATAGGCGCCGTAATTGGTGACGCGCACGAAGCCCAGACGGTTGCCGATGGCCAGAACCGTTTCCGACTGGGTCGGTGAATGCTTGATCAACCCGAAGCCGTGGGCATGATAGGCATCAAGAAACGCAAGCTCCGCGGCCGGGTCCGCCACCATCTGGCGCCAATCGCCGACCGGCATGGCGTTGCCGATGCTGCCGTTCCACAAGCTGCGTTGCGGCTTGCGGGCCTTGCGTGCATTTGCCGCCAGGTTGTGCTCGGCGAGCCAGCTTTCGGAGAAGGTGCTGACATGGTTCTCCGGTGCAAAGGTGATGCGGATGGCGCCGTCCCCCAGTTGCACGGCTTCCGCGATCCGCACATCTTCCGGCAGGTCGGTGATCTCGTAGAGGCGCTGGCCGTTGCCAGGATGCCGGCAAGCGGCGCAGCGGCAATTGTCGCGCAACCAGATGGCCGGAAATACCGCGGCCACCTTGTCGGCCCAGGTGATGGCGATGGAATAACCCGTGCTGGTGAAGTTGGCGATCATGGCTGCCTCAAAATATGTGCAATGCCGATATCATGAACGAGGTTGAACCCTGCCACAAATGAGCCTAGCCTGGCTCATCGTTAAGTGGCACTTAAAGATGGCATCATGCGCCCTGCTCCGCCGCCCTTTCCCTGGCTGCGCGCCTTCGAAGCGACGGCGCGGCATTTGAGCATGACCAAGGCTGGGGCCGAACTGAACATCAGCGCCTCGGCTGTCAGCCAGCAGATCACCTCGCTGGAGGCCTATCTGGGGCGGCCGTTGTTCCGGCGCGCCAACCGGCGCCTGACCTTGACGGCCACCGGCGCCTTGATGGCGCCTAAGCTCAGCAACGCACTTAATCTGCTGCATGAGGCGGTCGATGATTCCCTCCCCGCGCGACGCCCGCAGTCTCTCACCGTGAAGGTCACGACGTCCTTCGGCAGCCAATGGCTGATGGCGCGCCTCGACGACTTCCGCACCCGCCATCCCGGCATCACCGTCCAGATATCGGCAACCGCCGAGCCGATCGAGAGCGACCGGTCGGCAGCCGATATCGAGATCCGCTACGGCACCGGAGACTGGCCCGATCTTGAGGCCGCGCTGCTGGCGGAAGAGAGCATCTTTCCGGTCTGCCACCCCGATCTGCTCAAACGCAAGCCCGGCCTGAAGGCAGCGAAGGACCTGGCGAAGTTCGACTTGATCGATGTTCCGGGATATCCGCAAGGCTGGTCCGATTGGCTGCGAAGCGCAAAGGTATCGTTCGACTGGATGAGGCATCGCATTGCCGTCGATCAATCGGTGATGGCGATTCAACTGGCCCTCGATGGCCGTGGCGTCGCCCTGGGACGATCACCGCTGATCCAGCGAGAGTTGAAGGAAGGGCGCCTGGTGGCGCCCTTCCCGCGTAAACTCAAGACCAGCGCCGGCTACTGGGTCGTTCACCGGCGCCGCAACGGCGAACCGCGCAAGGTGCTGGCCTTCAAGGCCTGGCTCCTTGCGCAAGGGGGCCTTACCACGGCAAGGAGTAGGTCTTCACGTTCGTGAAGCACTTCATCGCTTCGATGACGCCTTCCTTGTAGCCGAGGCCGGAATCCTTGATGCCGCCAAAGGGCGACATTTCGATACGGTAACCCGGCACTTCGCGCACATTGACCGTGCCGACCTCGAGCTCCTTCACAAATCGCGTGACGTAGTCGAGCCGGTTGGTGCAGACACCGGACGAAAGGCCGTAGGCCGTCGAATTGGAGACGCGGATCGCCTCGTCGATGTTCTTGACGCGGATGACCGGCGATACCGGGCCGAAGGTCTCGATGCGCACCAAATCGCAATCGAACGGCACGTGATCGACCACGGTCGGCGAATAGAGCGCGCCCTTGCGGATATTGCCATAGAGCAGCTTGGCGCCGTGGGCGACGGCATCGTTGACCTTGTCCTCGCAATACTTGGCCAAGGCTTCGTCGATGACGGTGCCCATATCCATTTCCGGATCCATCGGGTCGCCGTATTTGATCTTCTTGGTTTTCTCGAGCAGCAACTCGACGAATTTATCAGCGACACTTTCGACCACGATCATGCGCTTCACCGCCGTGCAACGCTGGCCGGAATTCTTATAGGAACCGGCCACGGCCAAGGTCGCCGCTTCCTCGATATCGGCATCTTCCATGACAATGAGCGGATCGTTCCCGCCGAGTTCCAGCACGGCGCGGCGATAACCCATATGAGCCGAAATGTATTTGCCGACCGAGACGCCGCCGGTGAAGGTGATGAGATCGATATTGGGGTCGGTCAGCAGTGCGTCCGCAATCTCGCGCGGATCGCCGGTGACGACCTGGAACATTTCCCTGGGCAGGCCGGCTTCGTAGAGCACGTCGGCCAGCACCAAAGCGGTGAGCGGCGTCTTTTCGCTGGGCTTCAGCACCATGCGGTTGTTGGTGGCGATCGACGGCGCCACCTTATGCGCCACCTGGTTGAGCGGATGGTTGAACGGCGTGATGGCCGAGATCGCGTTCAACAGCGGATCGCGCTGGGTGTAGATGCGGCGCTTCTTGCCATGGGGCGTGATATCGCAGGAGAAGATCTCGCCATCGTCCTTCAGCACGATGCTGGAGGCCAGATGAAACACGTCATAGGCGCGGCCCACTTCGTAGGTGGAATCCTTGAGGCACAGGCCTGACTCAGCCGTGATCAGCTCGGCGATCTCCTGACGGCGACTGACCAGGATGTCGGCGGTCTTGCGCAGGATCTGGCTGCGTTCGGCGCGGCTCAAGCTGGCCTTGTAGTTCTTCGCCGTCCTGAAGGCGCCGGCGATATCATCGAGGCTCGCCTTCGGGCAGGTGCCGATCACTTCATTGGTATAGGGGTTGAAGACCTCGAAATGCCGATCGCCGGCGGTCGAGCTGTTGACGGTCCGCATCTTCTCTTTGCGCAAGATACCCATGACGCGTGTTCCTCAAATGGCTTTCTTTTGCGGCTGTGCCGCAGGAATGGCGTAGTTGCAGGCAAGATCGAAGGCGCTGAAATTGCGCAGGCGGTAACCGGCGGGGAGCGCCTTGAGCTTGCGGTTGACGATGACCGGCACCTTTTGCTCGGTCATGCCGCCATGGGAGCGCAAGGGGACGGTGAGACCGGAGAGATCATGGCGCGACACGGCGGTACCGAGCGCGAAGTTCTTGGCTGAAATGGCGATCACGTCGCCGACGCGGTCCTCCGGCAATTCGAAACGGCGGCAGCCCTCGGCGCGATCGACCACCAGTTCCATGCCCGGCAGCTTGGCGAGCCGCGCGATGATGTCCTTGTGATCGACGCTGTCGGGGAGATAGACCGTGGCGAAGGAACCGAGCGCACCGTGATGGACGACGTAAGGGTCCGTGATCGGCAGGATAACGCGGGCAACACCGGCACCGAGCCACCCATCCAGCGTGTCCTGCAGATAAATCACCTGCGGCTTGCCGTCGGAACCATGCTTGTCGTTCATGCCGTGATCGGCAGTGAAGACGATGGTGGCGCCCATGGCCTCGATCTCACCCAGATAGCGATCCATCATGGCATAGAAATCGTTGGCGACCTTGGTGCCCGGCGCGTGCTTGTGCTGGATGTAATCGGTGGTCGACAGATACATAATGTCAGGCTGTTCCGACTTCATCAGCTTCACGCCAGCAGCAAACACGAACTCCGAGAGGTCGGCGCTGTAGACCGAGGGCAGCGGCAGGCCGACAAAACCCAAGGCATTGTCGATGCCGTGTTCGGCCTTTGTCGTCTGGTCGGCTTTCTCGGCCGAAAAGCAGATGCCCTTCATGCCCTTCCCGAGCAGCAGGCGCAGCTTGTCCTTCGCCGTGACGACCGCCACCTTGGCGCCTTCGCGCGCGAAGGTGGCGAGGATCGTGTCGGCGCGCAGGAATTTCGGATCGTTCATCATCACCTCCTGCCCGCTTTCGCGGTCATAGAGGTAATTGCCGCAGATACCGTGCACCGAGGGCGGCGCGCCGGTGACGATGGAGAGGTTGTTGGGGTTGGTGAAGCTCGGCACCACGCAATCGCCGATGAGGTCGCTGCCTCGCGCGATGGCCGATTTCAACCAGGGCATGACGCCGGCCTCGATCGCTTGCTTCAGGTAATCCGGCTCGCAGCCATCGACGCAGACCACGACGATGGGTTCGCTCGGCCAGGCATAGGTCTTGCCGTTGACGCTGATCGTCTTCATGGGGTTACTCCGCCGCCTTGCGCGCCGGAGCGCCGCTTTTCACATTCATTTCCTTGAGCACATCCGCGACCACGCCGAGGAAGGCCTTCATCTCGGTCTCGCCGAGGCGGCCGATGCAGCCGATGCGGAAGGAATCCGCCACCGTCAGCTTGCCGGGATAGATCACGAAATTGCGGTCCTTGAGCTTGTCGTAGAAGACCTGGAACTGGAAATTGGGGTCCGCCGGCATGTGGAAGGTGACGATGATCGGCGCCTGCAGGTGATCGGGCAGCAGCGTCTCAAAGCCCAGGCGGCGCATGCCGTCGACCAGGATCTTGCAGTTGTTCCGGTAACGCCCGCCGCGCCCCGCGACACCGCCCTCGGCCTCATGCTCATTGAGCGCCTGGTCGAAGGCGACAATGCAATGGATCGGCGGGGTGAAACGGTATTGCTTGGTCTTCTCGATGTTCTGCCATTGATCGAAGAGATCGAGTGTCAGCGCGTGGGCATTCCCTTGCGTCTGCTGCAAGGCACTCACCCGGCACAGAACGAAGCCGAGGCCCGGCACGCCTTCGATGCATTTGTTGGAGGAAGCCGCCACCGCATCGAACGGCACCTTGCGGCTGTCGAGCTCGATGGCGCCGAAGGCGCTCATGGCGTCGATGAGCAGCTTCTTGCCGGCATCGGCCACGACCTGCGCCACCTCGGCCACCGGGTTGAGGACGCCAGAGGTCGTCTCGCAATGCACGACCGCCACATGGGTAATGGCCGGGTCGCGCGCCAAGGCAAGCTTCACCAGATTGGGATCGACCGGCATGTCCTCGGCCCATTCCAGCGTGGCACAGGCGCGCTTGGCGACCTGGCAGATCTTCTCGATGCGCTTGCCGTAGGCGCCGTTGATGAGGATGAGGAGCTTGTCCTTCGGCCCGATGAACGTGCCGATCATGGCTTCGACCGCGAAGGTGCCGCTGCCCTGCATCGGCACGGTGCTGAACGTCCCCTCGCCGCCGATCATGGCAACGAGGCGCTGGCGCATGCGGTCGTTGACGGCGATGAAGCCGGCGTCCCGCGATCCCCAATCATGCAGCATCGCCTGCTTGACGGTCATGGAGGTGGTGAGCGGGCCGGGGGTCAGCAGCCAGGGATCTTGCGCCATGGATTTCATCCTCGAAGAACTTAAGGGCGAGAGAGCGTCGCCGATTCATGTTGCAGGAACATGCGCCGGCCCCTACCATAAGTCCAATCGCTATATACGATCCGATCTATAGATGACGTCGATAAGTCACTCTGCCCTCAGGGCCTTTCATGCGGTCGCGACCGAAGGCAGCTTCACCAAAGCAGCCCGCACCCTCAATGTGACTCAGCCAACTTTATCAGGCCAGGTCAAAGGGTTAGAGGAACAGTTCGGCGTCAGGCTGTTCGACCGGCGCAAGCGCAAGATCGAACTCACCGATATCGGGCGCAATCTCCTCGACATCACCTGGCGCATGTTCGGGCTGGAAGCCGAGGCCGAGCAGGTCCTCACCGCCGCCAAGGGCCTCAAGCGCGGGCACCTGCGGATCGGTGCCGACGCCCCCTATCACTCGATCCCCTTCCTCGCCGCCTTCAACCGGCGCTATCCCAATGTGCGTCTTTCCATGTCGATCGGCAATTCGCTGGGCTTGAAGGCCGACCTGATCGACCAGCGTTTCGACGTCGTCATTGCCGCCGATATCGGGGGCGATGCGAAGCTGCACGCCTTTCCCTTCCAGGAGGACTACCTCATCGCCTTTGTTGACCGGGCGCATCCCTGGGCCAGGAAGCGCAAGATCAAGCTGGAGGAACTGGCCGGGCATCGCCTGGTTCTGCGTGAGCCGGCCTCGACGACACGGCGCGCCTTCGACGCCGCGATCGGCAAGGCCAATATCCAGACCGGCGAAGTGCTCGAGATCGGCAGCCGCGAAGCGATCCGCGAGGCGGTTGCGGCCGGTCTTGGCATCGGCATCGTTGCGCGTTCGGAATTTGGCGACGACATGCGGCTGAAGGCCCTGGAATTCGAGGGGCCACGCATCAAATCAACGGAATTCGTGGCGTGTCTCGCCGACCGGCGCGGCACGCCGCTCGTCAAAGCCTTCCTCGATGTCGCGCGGGAGAGTTCGAATGATGGCCGCAATGCGGGTTAGTCTTCTCGCCCTGTGCCTGGCCTTGCTGGCCGCCGCACCGGCCAATGCACAGCAGGCGGCCGAATGGGTACGCGGTTCCGCCAAGGGAATCGATTATGCCAACATGCAATCAGGCGTCGCCGATCTCTTCGGATTCTTCTGTCGCAAGGTGGACAACAAGTTCGTCGGCGGCATGGTGATGAAGATGCCGGTCTTCCACACGCTGATCCGTGACGAGGAGAGCTATTCGCTTAACATCGTCATCGACGGGGCGCGCGACAGCGTCACCTTGAAGGCCAAGGATATCGAATTGTGGTACGAGGCCAACGACCTCAGCCAGCAGCTGACGCTGGCGCGGCTCTATGATGCGGTGAAGGCCAGCAATCGCCTGCAGATGGGCATCGCCGCAATCGGCTGGCGCGGCAGCTATGACTACACCAATGCCGCTGAGAAGCTCGACGGCCTGATGGATAAGTGCCTCTGACATCCGGTGCGCCGCATTCCACGCCGTTTTCCGCCATGCGCTTTGATCCCACCCCCTCCCCCTTCGTCGCACATTGACGCGCCTGCGGGCTGCCCCTTACCTTTCGCCACCAATCGGGGAGCACGGCATCATGAAATTTCTGCGCACCAACGCACCACATCTTGACACATCGCTGGTGGAACAGCTGGCGCGACAGCATTTTGGTCTCGAAGGAGAGGTGACGCCCCTCTACAGCGAGCGCGATCAGAACCTGCGCTTGCGCGAGAAGAGTGGTGCCGCCTGGGTCTTGAAGATCGCCAACGTCGCCGAAGACCCGGCCATCATCGATTGCCAGATCGAAACACTGCGCCACATCGCCCGCGTCGATCCGTCGCTGCCCGTTCCTCGGGTGCGGCTGACCATGGATGGTGCGACGACGGTGCGCGTGACGGCCGAAGACGGCGCGTCGCACATCTTCTTCGTTCTTTCCTATCTCGACGGGCGTATCGCCGGGACTGGCGACCAGAATGCGGCGCTCTATCGGGGCATCGGCGCCATGGTGGCGCGCCTCGGCCGCGCCATGCGCGGTCTGTTTCACCCGGCGGCGGGTAATCGCGAACTGCTGTGGGACGTTCGCATGGCACCGCAATTCCTGCCGCATGTAGACCTGTTGCAAAAACCGGAGCATCGCCGCGTCGCGCAGCAGATCCTCACTCATTTGCGTGACGTGGTCGTTCCGCACCTCGACAGCTTACGGGCCCAGCTGGTTCATGCCGACGTTCACGAACACAATCTGATCCTGGGTGACGACGGCATTGCCGGCATCATCGATTTTGGTGACATGATTCATGGGCCGCTGGTCTTCGACGTCGCCAACGTGATTGCCGATTTCGCCCTTGATCCCGCCCGCCTTGCCGTGGTGCCGGAGGCGATCGTTGCCGCTTATCATGCCGTGACCCCGCTCGAAGAGGCCGAGATCGATCTGCTTTTTGATCTCATCAGCGCGCGCCTGCTGCTGACGCCGCTCACCAACGCCGTCCGTGCCCATGAGACGCCGGATGAGCCCAATTACATGGCCGAATATGGCGAGCATGCGATCGACGTCTGCCTCGCCTTGGAGAAGATCGGGCGCCCCGCGTTTACCGACCGCATGCGGCGGGTGTGCGGCCTCACAACTTTGCCAGCAATGACGGATGTCGACGGCTTGATCGCGCGGCGCAAGGCGACGATGGGCTCCAAGCTTTATGTCTTCTACGATCCGCCGCTGCACATGGTGAAAGGTGACGGCGTCTGGCTGACCGACGCCTCGGGCCGCCGCTTCCTCGATTGCTACAACAATGTGCCGCATGTCGGCCATTGCCACCCGCATGTGGTCGACGCCTTGACCCGCCAGATCCGCACACTCAACACCAACACCCGCTATCTGGGCGAGCAGGTACTTGAGTACAGCGAGCGCCTGGGCGCCACGCTGCCCGGCAAGCTCAAGGTCTGCGCCTTCGTCAATTCCGGGTCGGAAGCCAACGACATCGCCTGGCGCATGGCCAAGACCTATACCGGGAACAACGGCGGCATCACGATGGATTTCGCCTATCACGGCATCACCGATGCCGTCGACGCCTTCTCGCCCAGCGGCAATCACCGCAACAGCCTGCCGCCGCATATGCGCGCCCTGACGCCGCCCGACGGCTATCGCGGCGAATATCGCTATGGCACGCCGGATTGGGGGCGCAAATATGCCGCCGACGCCGACCGGGCGATTGCCTCGCTGGCCGATGCGGGGATGAAACCTGCGGCCTTCATGATCGATTCCGCGCTGATGACCAATGGTGTGCTGGAGCCTCAGCCGGGATATGTGGCGGAGGTCTTCAGGAAGATCCGCGCTGCCGGTGGCCTCTGCATCGGCGATGAGGTCCAGTCAGGCTTCGGCCGCATGGGCACCCATATGTGGGGCCACACGCATCATGACGTGGTGCCGGATATCGTCACCATCGGCAAGCCGGCGGGCAATGGTCATCCACTGGGTGTCGTGATCACGACGCCAGAGATCATGGAAGCCCTCCTGAAGGAATATGCGTTCTTCTCGACCTTCGGCGGCAACAACGTCTCCTGTGCCGCCGGGCTCGCTGTCCTCGACGTGATCGAGCGCGAGGGGTTGGTGGAAAGCGCCCGCGTCGTCGGCGACTATTTCAAAGCCGGAATCAAGGGGCTGATGTCGAAACACGCACTCATTGGCGATGTGCGCGGCACGGGTCTTGCACTCGGCGTTGAGCTGGTCACCAATCGCCAGACCCTGGCACCCGCGGCCACTGAAACCAAGCGGATCGTCAATTCAATGCGCGATGAAGGTGTGCTGATCGGCAGCGAAGGTATCCTCGGTAACATCCTGAAGATCCGCCCGCCAATTGTTTTCAAGAAAGAGCACGCGGATATTGCGGTGGCTGCGCTGGATCGGGCGCTTGCGAGGCTCTGACATAAGCCTAATCGTCATGGCCGACGAAGGCCGACCATCCATGAGTTTCTATCAGGCGGCAGCGCAGTCGCAGGCAAATTCGTGGATGGTCGGCCTTCGCCGACCATGACGGGGTAATGAAAGCTGGCGAACTACGCCGTCCACCCAGTATAGATTCCGAGGCCCCGCTTCTTGATCTGGCCGGCGATGATGACGCGCTGGATCTCGGACGTACCTTCCCAGATGCGGTCGACACGGACATCGCGGTAGAGGCGTTCGACGGGGTTCTCGCGCATATAGCCGCGGCCACCTAAGATCTGCAAAGCCTTGTCGACGACGCGGCCGGCCATCTCGGAATTATAGAGTTTCAGCGCCGAGGCCTTGGCATGCATCAGCTTGGGGTCCATACCCTCGTTGAGTTCGGCACCAACGCGGTAGAGGAAGGATTTCGCGGCCATGATCTCGACCGCCATGTCGGCCAGCATGAACTCGATCGCCTGGAAGTCGCGGATCGGCTTGCCGAATTGGATGCGCCCCGCTGCATAGTCATTGGCGATCTCGGTGGCCCGGATGGCGGCACCCAGGCAGTGCGCCGCGATCTCGACGCGAGTCTCGGTGAACCACTCCTTGGTGAGGTCGAAGCCTTGCCCCACCTCCCCTAAGCGGCGATTGTCCTCGACCTCGACATTGTCGAACACCATTTCGTAGTGTTCATAAAGATAGGAATGCATGAATTGCGGGATGCGTTTGATCTTCACCCCCGGCTGATCCATGTCGACGATGAAGAGCGTCGGCTTCGCCGCATCGCCATCGACATGGGCATGGACGATGACCACGGTCGACGCATCGGCTGAAGTCACGAACCATTTTTCGCCATTGATGACCCATTTGCCGTTGCGCATCACGGCACTGGTCTTCACCAGCGACGGGTCGGAACCGGCGCCTTCTTCCGTGATCGCAAAGCAAGAGCGGCCCTTCCCGGCATTGAAGGGCAACAGGAAAGTATCGCGCTGCCATTGCGTGCCACGGCGCAGCGGCGTCGACGCCTTCCACACCACCGTCCACATGCCACAGGTCGCTTTGCCGATCTCCTCTGCGACCAGAATCTGCTGCATGGGCGTGTAGCCCTGCCCGCCATCGGTCTTGCTATGGATATAGCCGTTGAGCTTATGGGCGATGACCTGCTGTCGAATCTCGGCGAGCTTCTCCTTCGTCAGCTTGCGCTCGTCGCAGGCGATCTCGTTCGGAAAGAGATGCTGCTCGGAAAACGCGCGCGCACGCGCCTGAACTTCGAGATCGGCGGCGCTCAGCTTGAAATCCATGACTAAGGCTCCCCTTGACCACTTGTTTAATAGGATCATAGAGGGCCGCATTTTCCGCGGCAACGGGGTCACTCTGAGCCGTCACCCCCGGGCGAATGCCGTCTTCGAGAGTGGATGCCCGGGTCAAGCCCGGGCATGACGCGATGAGTTAGGTCGGCCTAACGGATATCAAGCGGCGGCAAGCTCTTGATGAGGTCGTCGAGCGCCTTCATCTGCGCCAGGAAGGCCGGCAGCTTGTCGAGCGGCAAGGCGCAGGGGCCGTCGCATTTGGCGTTATCGGGATCGGGATGCGCCTCGATGAAGAGACCGGCGATGCCAACCGCGAGGCCGGCACGGGCCAGTTCCGCCACCTGCGCGCGGCGACCGCCGGAAGCGCCGGCCATCGGATCGCGCATCTGCAGGGCATGGGTCGCGTCAAAGATGATCGGCAGATTGCCGCTCACCGACTTCATGGTGCGGAAGCCCAGCATGTCGACCACCAGATTGTCGTAGCCGAACGAGCTGCCACGCTCGCAGAGCAGGATCTTTTCGTTGCCGCATTCCCGGATCTTCTCGACGATGTTCTTCATCTGCGGCGGCGAGAGAAATTGCGGCTTCTTGATATTGATGACCGCGCCCGTCCGGGCCATCGCGTCGACCAAATCGGTCTGGCGCGCGAGGAAGGCCGGAATCTGGATGATGTCGCAAACGGCTGCCACGGGGGCCGCCTGCGCCTCGGTGTGTACATCGGTCAGGACCGGCACGCCGAAATGCTGTCTGATGTCGCCCAGCAGTTTCAGCCCTTCCTCGACACCGGGGCCGCGGAACGAGTGGATCGACGACCGGTTGGCCTTGTCGTAGGAGGCCTTGAAGATATAGGGGATGCCAAGCTTGGCCGTCGCTTCGCAAAAGGCCTCGGCAACGCGGAAGGCGGTGTCGCGATCTTCCAGCACATTCATGCCGCCGATCATCGTCATCGGCTTATCGTTGGCGATGTCGATTTTGCCGACGCGGATCGTGGTCATCTCTGCAACAGCCTTCTTAAACCAGACGCGATTGGTGGACCGCTGCCTCGATGAACGACACGAAGAGCGGATGCGGTTCGAAGAGGCGCGATTTCAGTTCCGGGTGATACTGCACGCCGACGAACCAGGGGTGGCCGGGAATCTCGACGATCTCCGGCAACACGCCGTCCGGCGACATGCCGGAGAACCGGAGACCGACCTTCTCCAGCCGCTCCTGGTAATGGTAGTTCACTTCATAGCGATGGCGGTGCCGCTCGCTGATGGTGAGCTTGTTGCCGTAGATCTGCGACACCAGCGAGCCAGCGCTGAGATTGCACTCATAGGCGCCGAGACGCATCGTACCGCCGAGGTCACCGTCCTTGGCGCGTTTTTCCAGTTCATTGCCGCGGACCCATTCGGTCATCAGGCCGACCACCGCGTCCTCGCAGGGGCCAAATTCGGTCGAGCCGGCCTTGGTGACACCGGCCAAGTGCCGCGCTGCCTCGATGACCGCCATCTGCATGCCGAAGCAGATACCGAAATAGGGAATCTTGCGTTCGCGGGCGAATTTGACGGCCTGGATCTTGCCTTCCGAACCGCGCTCGCCGAAGCCGCCCGGCACCAGAATGCCGTGCACGCCTTCGAGGTGCTGCACCGCGTCTTCGCGCTCGAAGACTTCGCTGTCGATCCAGTTGAGGTTGACCTTGGCATGGTTGCTGATGCCGCCATGGCGCAGGGCTTCCGCCAGCGACTTATAGGCATCGAGCAGCGAGGTGTACTTGCCGACAATGGCGATGGTGACCTCGCCCTCCGGCTGGCGGATGCGGTTGACGACTGCTTCCCATTTCTTGAGGTCGGGTGCCGGTGCCGTCAGGCCAAAATGGCGCAGCACTTCGTCGTCATAGCCTTCGGCATGATAGGCCTGCGGCACGGCATAGATCGTGTCGACATCGAGCGCCTGGATCACGGCCGAGGGGCGCACATTGCAGAACTGCGCGATCTTGCGGCGGGAATCCGCCGGCACTTCGCGGTCGCAACGGCACAGCAGGATGTCCGGCTGTATGCCAACCGATTGCAGTTCCTTCACCGAATGCTGCGTCGGCTTGGTCTTCAATTCGCCGGCTGCGGGAATCCACGGCACCAGGGTCAGGTGCACGAACATCGAGCGTTCGGGACCTACCTCGTTGGCGAACTGACGGATGGCTTCGAGGAACGGCAGGCTTTCGATATCGCCGACCGTGCCGCCGATTTCACAAAGAACGAAGTCTTCGTCTTGGACGTCGGCCTTGATCCATTCCTTGATCGCGTCGGTGATGTGCGGAATGACCTGGATGGTGGCACCGAGATAATCGCCGCGGCGCTCCTTGGCGATCACTTCTGAATAGATGCGGCCCGTGGTGACGCTGTCCGAGCGACGACTGGAGATGCCCGTGAAGCGCTCGTAATGGCCAAGATCGAGATCGGTCTCGGCGCCGTCATCGGTCACATAGACTTCGCCGTGCTGATACGGGCTCATCGTGCCCGGATCGACGTTGATGTAGGGATCGAGCTTGCGCAGCCGGACCTTGAATCCGCGTGCCTGCAGCAAAGCGCCGAGCGCTGCTGACGAAAGACCCTTGCCGAGAGAGGAGACCACGCCGCCGGTGATAAAAATAAATCGCGTCATGGGTGGTCCTTATGGAACGAGTCGGGGTAGTCCGGCAAGCGCTGTGTGCTTGCCGGTCGGAAGGTCCTGATGGATCACGGTTTATTGGCCGGAGGGAGCCGCCGGCTGGGCCGGTGCGGTCGGCGTCGTGTTCGTGACGCCCGAGTCGGCGGGCAGATCACCCGCCGGCGCCGCCGGGGTGGTCGTCACGGGCGTCGCGCCGACGATGGTCGATTTCGCTGCCCGGTGGCTGTCCGAATAGGCCAGGAACAGGCTCGTGCAAAAGAAGCCGACAGCCAGCCAGCGCGTCGCTTTGGTCAGCAGATTGGCCTGCTGGCGACCCGACAGGAAGCCGGCCATGCCGCCGGCGGCACCGCCGCCAAGGCCACCCATCCCACCCTCATTCTTCTGGGTCAGGATGATACCGATAAGGAAGATCGTGATGATGACGTGAATCGCCAGGACGATCGGGAACAGGGCTCCCAGCATGGACGTACTCGCAAGTTCTTGAAATGTCGAAATTCGGCGCGGGTTCTAGCGGTTTTCCGCCGGAATGACCAGCGCCAATTTAAGCGTGTCAGCCAGCGGATTTGGCCGCCCCTTCGGCAATGCCCCAGAAATCCTCGGCTTTTAGGCTGGCACCACCGACAAGGGCGCCGTTAACCTCGGCCACCGCCATCAGTTCAGCCGCGTTCGATGGCTTCACCGACCCACCATACAGGATGCGCATGCCGGCGCCGCCAGTGACCCGGCTTTTGAGCAACGCCCGGATATGGCGGTGCATGGCCTCGACATCGGCCGCCGTTGGCGTCTTGCCGGTCCCGATCGCCCAGACCGGCTCGTAGGCGATCACCGTATTGCCGGCATTTGCCCCTGAAGGAACGGATTCAACGATCTGTTTTTCAACGATTTTGAGCTCTTCACCGGCATTGCGCTGCGCTTCTGTTTCGCCCACGCAGATGATGGCGGTCAAACCGGCCGCCAGCGCCGCCTGGGCCTTGGCAGCGACCATGCCTGAGGTCTCGCCATGGTCCGTGCGGCGCTCGGAATGCCCCAAAATCACGTAGCTGCAGCCAAGATCGGCCAGCATCGGGGCGGCAACATCGCCCGTGTGGGCGCCGCTCGCATCGGCATGGCAGTCCTGGGCGCCCAGGGCCAGCTTGGATCCCGCCAGCGCGGCGCCGACGGCGGCCAGGTATGGAAAGGGCGGGCAGACCAGCAGATCGACATTGCCTTGGCGACCTTTGAGGGCACCAACCAGGGCGCTTGCCATGGCAAGGCTGCCGTTCATCTTCCAGTTGCCGGCCACCAAGGGCCGAATTCCCGGCGTTGCCATATTCTGACTTCCCTTCCTGCTGCCCCGAATTGAGCTTCGCAGGGCCTATAACACGCCCCCTATGTGGCCGCCAATCTGGCGGATTCCAGCCCTTGCCCGCCCCCTGCCCCCTCCCTATGATGCGCGCCGCTCTAAAAAACGGGCGCATCATCAAGGCCGGCCAGGGTTAGCCCAGTGGGTTTACCGGCGTAAAATAGGTTTATCGGGGAACATGCTTAGCTCCATTCGCAAACACACGCAGTCTTGGATCGCGAAGGCGCTCTTTGTCTTCCTAATCGCGTCGTTTGGCTTTTGGGGTATCAATGACATCTTCAACAAGGCCCAGGTTGGTCAACCGATCCTGAAAATCGGCAAGAACTTCGAATACACCCAGACCGATTTTGATCGCGAATTGAAGCTGGCCCTGCAACGCGTTTCGCAGATCCAGGGCGTTCAGGTGACACCGCAGATGTTCGCGGCCTTTGGCGGCGCCCAACGCCTGGTCGAGCAGGCCGAAAACAAGGGCCTGCTGCAAGCCTATGGCGAGAAGCTCGGCATCGACGTGCCGCAGGCGGCTGCCGTCCAGACGATCCAGGGCGACCCCAATTTCGCCGGGGCCACTGGCCAGTTCGACCGCGCGCGGTTCGAATACTTCCTGCGCCAGCTCGGCCAGAGCGAAGCGCAGTATGTCGAGAGCATTCGCGGGCAGCTCCGCGCCAATCAGGTCCTGGTGGCCATGATGGGGGCGCTCGAGGCGCCGGATCCCCTTGTGACGGCCGTTTACCACTACACCCAGGAACAGCGCAGCGCCGAGCTGCTCACCATCCCAACCGCCAGCATCACCGATGCCGGCACACCGGACGATGCCGCACTCAAAAAGTGGCATGAAGACCATGCCGACAAGTACAAGGCGCCGGAATACCGTGCTGCGACCCTCATCCAGATGGCGCCGGCTGATTTCGTCCAGGACGTGACCGTCACGGACGACGAGATCCAGGCGGAGTATGATACGCGCAAGGCGGAGTTCTCGACACCTGAAGTGCGCGACGTGCAGCAGGTGGTTGTGCAGGACCAAGCTGTCGCCGACAAGATTGTGGCCGACGTCAAAGGCGGCCAGACCTTCGCCGACGCCGTGAAGGCCGAAACGCAGGGCGACCCGGTCGCGCTGGGCCAGGTCACGAAGGACAAGTTGCCGACGGATATCGCTGACGCCGTCTTCGCCCTGCCAGCCGATGGTGTGTCGGAGCCGCTGAAGAGCCCTTTCGGCATTCACGTCGCGCATGTGCAATCGATCATCCCCGGCTCCACAAAGACGCTTGAGGATGTGAAAGGCGAGATCCGCAACAGCCTCGCCCTTGGCCGTGCCGCCGATGCCATGGAAAGCGTGCGCGAACAGCTGCAGGACGAACTGGCCGGCGGCGCCACGCTGGAAGATGCCGCCAAGAAGCTGCAGCTTCACACCCAGAAGATCGACGCCATCGACGCAACGGGCAAGGATGCTGCCGGTACCGATCTGGCCCTGTCACCGGATGCCGTGAACCTGATCTTCAGCACCGAGCCGGGCGACCCCAGCGACATCTCCGCCCTCAATGACGGTTCCTATGCCGTGGCCCAGGTGACTGACGTCACCGCGCCGGTCGTCAAGCCGCTCGACCAGGTCAAGGACCAGGTGACGCAGGATTGGATCGCGGCCAAGCAATTGGAACTTGCGACTGCCAAGGCCAAGGCTTTGATGGAGAAGCTGAAAGGCGGCGGTGACCTCAATGCCGAGGCGACCGCCATGGGCCTGACGCTCAAGATCAGCAAGCCGTTCTATCGCGGCGAAGGCGATCCGGACAACGGCGTGAACCCCGTCATCGCCCAGGCCCTCTTCAAGTTGAAGGTGGGCGAGATGACCCAGGGTGAAAGCGCCGAGGGACCGGTCGTGGCACGCCTCACAGGCATTACACCCGCCTCGCCGGAAACCCATGCCGACGATTTGAAGCAGCTCTCCGAGCGGGTAGCGCAGTCGCTCGCCAGCGATGTGCAGCAGCAATTCTATGAGGCGTTGAAAGCTGAGATCCCCGTCGAGCGCGATGACACGCAGTGGCAAAAGCTGATCGAGCAAGCCGATCAATAAATGCCAAAACTGCGGGGATATCGATCATGAAAGTGGAACCGGATTTCGAGCGATTTGCCAGTGGCCACGAAGCGGGAAAACCGCAGCTGGTCTGGACCCGGCTGATCGCCGATCTGGAAACCACCATTTCGGTGATGCTGAAGCTGGCCGACGGCCGCACCAATTCCATCCTTTTGGAATCGGTCGAAGGTGGCGCCGTCCGGGGCCGCTATTCCATCATCGGCTTGAAGCCCGACGTGATCTGGCGCTGCCGGGGCAATGCGGCTGAGATCAACCGCAATGCCCGATTCGAGCCGGAGAAGTTCTCGGCCGAAAAGCTGCCGGCGCTTGATTCCTTGCGCGCCCTCATCAAGGAAAGCAGGATCGACGTGCCGGCCGGCCTGCCGCCCATGGCCTCGGGCCTGTTCGGCTATCTCGGCTATGACATGGTGCGGCAGGTCGAAAAGCTGCCGGAGCTCAAGCCCGACAAGCTCGGCCTTCATGACAGCATTTTCCTGCGTCCAACCCTCATCGTCATCTTCGACAATGTCGAGGATTCGCTGACCATCGTGACGCCGGTCTGGAATACGGACGGGCTCAACGCGCGCGCGGCCTATAATCAGGCCTTGGAGCGCATCAACGATATCGTCGCGGATCTTGATCGCGGCCTGCCGCAGCAAGGTGGGGCCGTCGACATGGCCAGCCTGCCGGAACCGCAATCCAACATGACGCGGGACTATTTCGGCGAGATGGTCGCCAAGGCCAAGGACTACATCCTGGCCGGTGATATCTTCCAGGTCGTGCTGTCGCAGCGCTTCTCCTTGCCGTTCAAGCTGCCGCCCTTTGCACTCTATCGCTCGCTACGGCGCCTCAACCCCTCGCCTTTCCTGTTCTTCCTCGATCTCGGCGGCTTTACCATCATCGGTTCCAGCCCGGAGATTCTGGTGCGCCTGCGCGACGAGAAGGTGACGATCCGCCCCATCGCCGGCACCCGTCCACGCGGCAAGACGCCGGAAGAAGACAAGGCCAATGCCGCCAGCCTGCTCGGCGATGAAAAGGAACTGGCCGAGCATCTGATGCTGCTCGATCTGGGGCGCAACGATGTCGGCCGCGTTGCTGCGATTGGCTCGGTCAAGGTGACGGAGAAGTTCACGATCGAGAATTACAGCCACGTCATGCACATCGTCTCCAACGTCGAAGGCAAGATCGACGGCAAGCACGATGCGATGGATGCGCTGATGGCAGGTTTCCCGGCCGGCACGGTGTCCGGCGCGCCCAAGGTGCGCGCCATGGAGATCATCGAGGAACTGGAGCCGGAGCGGCGCGGCGTCTATGGCGGCGCTGTCGGTTACTTTGCCGCTGACGGGTCGATGGACACCTGCATCGCGTTGCGCACCACGGTCATCAAGGACGGCACCATGTACGTTCAGGCCGGTGCAGGCATCGTGCACGATTCCGTGCCGGAGAGCGAATTTCAGGAAACCCATCACAAGGCGCGCGCATTGATACGCGCCGCGCAGGAAGCGGTGCTCTTCGCCCAAAGCGGCAGTCGAAATCGGTAGCCGGGCGATGATTGTCGAACTCGACATCCCGTTCGACAAAGTGACTTCCCCGCTGGTGCGCGCCTTCTATCAGATCTGGGACCAGAAACGTGGTGATCGGCCAATGCCGGCTTGGGCTGACTTCGACCCGGCCCAAATGCGCGGCCTGTTGCCCAACATGATCGTCGTCTCGATCGAGCATGACCCATTCCGCGTTTTTTACCGCCTGATCGGCACGAAGGCCGCCAGCTTCCGCCACGAATTGACCGGCCGCTATCTGGATCAGATCACCGAATTCCCCGACGACGTGCGCGCGGAATTGGCGGCCGAGTACCGGCTCGCCTGCCACCAGCGGCGACCAACTTTCTCACGGGATATCCTGACCACCACGTTCGGCCATGCGATCACCTTTTCCGGTTCGATTTTTCCCTTGTCGAGCGACGGCACCACGGTCGACCGCTGTATCGCCATCGAGGATTACGACGGCACCCGGCCGGACGACATCGCCGAGGCCGATACCGGCAAGGGATACGGCAAGAAAGCGGAGTGAGGAGGCCGCAAGTTCAGCCGGCTGCCGGTTCAAGCGTGAGGTCAAAGCGCTGCTCGCGCATGGGGCGACCCCAGGTATTGGCGTCCTGCTCTTCACCCAGCGTGAAGCCCGTCTGCTCATAAAGGCGCCGCGCCGAGTCCAGCCCGGCAAAGGTGTAGAGATAGACGTGGCGATAGTCGCGCTCGCGGCAAAAGCCGATCGCCCGGTCGAGCAATTGCCTGCCAAGCCCCGTGCGCTGCGCTTCCGGTGCCACGATGAACCAGCGCAGGTGTGCGCCCCGCCCTGCATGGTCGATGCCGTCGATGGCGATCGATCCCAGAAAGCGTTCGTCCGGCCGTCTGGCGACCAGCAGCAGGTCACGGTCACGGTTCATATTGAGCACGAATCCGGCGAGATCGGCCGATACCTTGACCTCGAATTTCATGCCGAAGGACCATGCCTGGGCATAATAGCGCGCATGGGCACCAACGATATCCGCGACGACACCCGGATAATATTCATGGTCGAACTGCATTCGCACTGTTCCTTCTTCAGCCGGCAACACCCTCGCGCTTCTTGATGATGGTGGTCAAGGGCACGATAGCAAAGCCTCTCGCCTTGGCCTCAGGCAGCCAGCGCTTCAGGACGGCAATCGTACCTGGATGCGGATGCCCGATCGCCACGGCATAACCTTGCCGAATGGCCACCGCCTCTGCCGCCGCCAACTGCCGCGCCACCGCCGCCTCGCTCATATCGTCGTCGAGGAAAATGTCGCGGGCGATATGGGTGACCCCCATCTCAGCCGCCAGCTTGTCACCCACGCTGCCGGCGATGGTCTTTGAATCGAGGAACAGCAGGCCCCGGCGCTTTGCCTCCTGCAGCACGATGCGCATGCCGGCGGCGTCCTGGGTGAAACGGCTGCCCATGTGGTTGTTGAACCCGACATAGCCCTTGAAACGCCCCAGCCCCCAAACGATCCGACGCAGCAATTCGTCGCCGTCCATGCCGACATCGAGCGCGTTGGGTCCGGGATTGACCGCCGGGTTCACCGGCTGCATCGGCATATGGACCATGATCTCATGCCCCTTTGCCCGCGCCTCGCGCGCCAGTGCCGCCGAATTCTTGGCGTAAGTCATGATGGAGAGGACGATGGGTGCCGGCAACGCCACCGCCATTTCCGCATGCTGAGGTGCTACACCGACGTCGTCGAGCACGATCGTGATCATCGGCCGGTTTCCGGGATCCCGGACCGCGACCGAGTTCTCGAGCCATTGCGCCGCCGCCGGTTCCTTGTCGCTGCGCGAGGGCAGCGCCGCCGCGTCGTCCTCGGCCGGCAACACGATATCCGGGGCGGATTGATGCGCACCTTCTTCGGCCTGGGCCGGGATGTCGGCAGGCGCGGACGGCGCCGGAACCGGCGTTGCCGGCGTCTTCTCGACAAAATCTGGGGCGACCGCGGGGGTCTGCGCCGCGGGCTTGGCTTTGCTGGCGGCCGGGGTTGATTTGGGCAGCGTCGCCGGTGCCTCGGCGACCGTCATGGGCGATGGCGGTTTCTGCAGCAAGGCCGGCGCCAGGAGCGTTATCGCCAAGCCGATAGCAAGGCCAAGGACAATGCCCGCAGTAAACAGCAGCGTGCCCTTGCGCAGTGCGCCGCCAGCCCCCGCCAGCGATCCGATCAGCCCCCGCCATGCCGCGCCGGCGCCCTTGCGTCGCGATCGTCCGGCCGGTGTCCGCTTGCGGGACTTTTGCTTGCGCTTTGCCATGCTATTCCTCATCGACCTCATTAGCGGTCGTGGGCATGGCACGCAAGCCGAGCGAGGACAGCGCCAGGAAAAGGACGACGCCGACCTCATAGCTGCCAAGATCGGTGCGTCGCCCCAGCCAGAATGGCGCAAAGGCGAACAGCAGCGCCGAGATGTAGGCGATCGCTGCATTCGCCAGGACCAATTGCCGGTGACGCGCGGCCAGCCGCAGCAGGTCGACGATGACGCGCGGGTCATTCCGCGTCGTCGCCACGCGGGCGTCCGGAGTCTGCTCCATCAGGCGCCGGCCGAACGGCAGTACGACATCTTCCGCCGCCAGGCCCGCCGGCGGCGCGTCGGCCGCGACGACCAGCAGCGCACCGCTCTCGTCCCGCATCCGATGCAGTTCCTCGGCGACGGTTTCGGGCTGATCCGACAGCAGGCGGCCGATCTTCAGATGCTTGCCCAGGGCCACATGGCCGGCGTCATTTTGATTGGCAAGCCAGGCGGTCGCCAGCCCCAGCCGATCCAGGTTGCGCACAGCCTCGACAGCCCCCGTCACCGACGGCGCGCCGAACACCAGCAGGCCGAGCACCTGGCGTGCTGGGAGAGCGGTGCCCACCCAGCGTAGCCGGCGCCCCTGCTCACGCGCCTTGTCCGCCGCCGGCGCCAGTGCGGTGCAATCGATGCCGTGCTCCTCAAGGAATTCGCGCGTGCCGATCAGGATCTGCTGGCCCTCGGTCATGGCCATCATGCCGGCGCCGATCTTGCTGTGATAATCCCTGGCCGGCTTGAGCCGCATGCGATAGCCGACAGCAAAATCGAGGATCGCCTTGCCCCAGGGATCGTAGCCCAGCTCGGCCACGGCTGCCGCACGCCGGATCAGGTCGGTGGCGGCCATGCCCTCGACCGGCGTCGCGGTGATGAAGCGCAGGCGGTCCGGCACCAGCACGCCGCGATGCCCGATGACGACACCGCCAATGCGCCGCAAGCGGTCAACCACGGCGATATCCCGGATCTCGAGCCCCAGCCGGCGTGCCGCCGCAAGCACTTCCGAGGACGGCGCTGTCATGACAAAGCCCAGGCCCAGCGGCGCTGCCAGGGACAGCATGCGCAAGGACGCGGCGATGGGATCGCCCGCCTCCTGCCATTGCCAAAGCCGGACACCGATGACGATCAGCACCAGCCCCAGGGTCCCGCGCGCGATCCAGTCCAGGATGCGTTGCAATCCGTCAGCCGTCACAACCCGGCGCGCGGCGGCAGCCTCTGCCGGCCGCTGCACCTCGATCGTCAGCGTGCCATCGCCATTGCGGGCACCCAGATGCACCCGCGCCCCGGCTGACACGACGATGGGGAAAACATCGTCCGCTCCGACCGGATCCTGGATCTCGCTGATGCCGTCGACCACCACGCCATCGGCGGGAATGAGATTGCCTGGCGCCACCACGATGCGGCCGGCAGGCGGACGGGGCAGCGGGACCAGCGAAGACCGCCGCGCCTGACGCAGGATCATGCCGCCCAGCATGGCGACCGCGACGAGGCTGGCGCCGAACGCCGCATCCCGCCAGATGACCAATTGTTGGTCGATTTGGACTTCCATCGGCAGGTGATGGAAGCGCCACAGGCTGAGCGCGAAGGCCGCACTCGCCCCGGTGACGAGCAGCGTGTCGCTATCGATGCGCAGGCGCATAAGCTTGCCAAGCGCACGTTGATAGACCGGCAGACCGATGCCGAACTGGATCGCGCCGGCAGCGGCCAGCACCAGCCCCGTGTAATCCAGCACCGGCTTCAGTGGCGACAAGCCCCACCAGGTCCCGGTCAGCCCCAGCACCAGCAGCGGCGCCAGCAGCCATGGCAGGCGCAGGACATCAACCAGCGTCATGTTCGCACGTACGCCCTGCCAACGCATGGGATCCTTCAGCCTCCGAATCTTCCGTTCCAGCAACACCCCTGCTAAACTCCGGCGAACGCCGTGCCCGGGGATTACTAAGATGTTCATACTAATCGATAATTACGACAGCTTCACCTACAACCTGTATCATTACCTGGGCGAGCTCGGCGCCGAGATCGAAGTCTACCGCAACGATCAGATCACGGTGGACGCGGTGATGGCAAAGGCGCCCCAGGGCATCATCCTGTCGCCCGGCCCCTGCGACCCCGACCGCGCCGGCATCTGCCTCGACCTCATCAAGACGGCGGCTGGCAAGATTCCGGTGCTGGGGGTATGCCTGGGCCACCAGGCGATCGGCCAAGCCTTTGGCGGCAAAGTGGTTCGCGCCGGCAAGCCGATGCATGGCAAGATGTCCCATGTGCATCATGGCAACAAGAGCGTGTTCCAGGACCTGCCCAACGATTTCGCGGCGACCCGCTACCACTCGCTGGTTGTCGACAGGGAAACACTGCCAGCCGATCTCGAGATCACGGCAGAGACCGAAGACGGCACCATCATGGGCCTCGCCCACAAGACCCTGCCCATTGCCGGCGTCCAGTTTCATCCCGAAAGCATCGCCTCGGAGCATGGCCACAAGCTGCTCGGCAATTTCCTGACCTCCGCCGGCCTCAACAAGCTCAAGGCCCCGGCAAGTGCGAAGGCCGTGCAGTGAGCGCCGCAACCGACCTCAAGGCCCTCATCGGCGTAGTGGCACAAGGAAAGGCCCTGTCGCGCGCACAAGCCGAGACGGCCTTCAACATCATCATGACCGGCGAAGCGACGCCGGCCCAGATCGGCGCCTTCCTGATGGCGCTGCGCGTGCGCGGCGAAACCGTCGACGAGATCACCGGCGCCGTCAGCGTGATGCGCGAAAAGATGACCCGCATCCAGGCGCCGCAGGGTGCCATTGATGTCTGCGGTACCGGCGGCGATGGTGCCGGCACGCTCAACATCTCGACCGCGGTCGCCTTCGTCTGTGCCGCCAGCGGCGTCACTGTCGCCAAGCACGGCAACAAAGCAGCCTCCTCGAAAAGCGGCGCCGCCGATATCCTCACCTCGCTCGGTGTCAATATCGATGCCGACATGAAGGTGCTGGAAGCGGCGCTGTTCGAGGTCGGCACCAGTTTCCTGTGGGCGCAGAAGCACCACAGCGCCATGCGCCATGTCGGCCCTGCCCGGGTCGAGCTTGGCACGCGTACCATCTTCAACCTGATGGGGCCGATGTCGAACCCGGCCGGCGTCAAGCGCCAATTGATCGGCGTCTATTCGCGGCAATGGCTGACGCCGATGGCCGATGCCCTGCGCGCCCTCGGCACCGAGCACGCCTGGCTGGTGCATGGCAGTGACGGCCTCGATGAGATCACCACCACCGGCCCGACCCATGTCGTCGAATTGCGCGACGGTCAGTTGCGCGAATTCGAAATCTCGCCAGAGCAGTTCGGCCTGTCGCGCAGCACGGCGGCGGAGTTGAAGGGCGGCGATCCGGGTCAGAATGCCGAGGCCCTGCGCGGATTGTTCGATGGCGTCGTCGGCCCCTATCGCGACATCGTCCGCCTCAATGCGGCTGCCGCATTGCTGGTGGCCGGCAAGGTCGCCGACATCCCGCAAGGTTTGGCGCTGGCGGCAGACGCGCTCGATTCCGGCAAAGCCAAGGCGAAGCTCAAGGCGCTGGTCCGTTTCACCACCGAGAACACCGAAGACGTGCTGCAATGAGCGACGTACTTGCCCAAATCTGCGATGACAAGCGCGTGCATGTGACCGCGTGCGAAAAGGCGGTGCCGCTGGCCGAGATCCGCCGCCGTGCCGAAGAGAGCCAACGCAGCGACCCGCCGCGTGGCTTCGCAGCGCGCCTTGAGAAGGCCGTGCAGGACGGGCATTTCGGCCTCATTGCCGAGATCAAGAAAGCCTCGCCCTCGAAGGGCCTGATCCGCGCCGATTTCGATCCCGCGACTCTTGCCAAGGCTTACAAGGCCGGCGGTGCCACCTGTCTTTCGGTGCTGACCGACATGCCCTATTTCCAGGGCGCCGATGCCTATCTGCAGCAGGCCCGGGCAGCAGTCGATTTGCCGGCGCTGCGCAAGGATTTCATGCTGGTGCCCTACCAGATCTATGAAGCGCGCGCTCTGGGCGCCGATTGCATTCTTCTCATCATGGCCTGCCTCGACGATGCGCAGGCTGCCGAGTTGGAGGCCCTCGCCTTCTCCCTCGGCATGGATGTGCTGGTTGAAGTGCATGATGCGGCGGAGATGACGCGCGCCTTGCAGCTGAAATCGCGGCTGCTCGGCGTCAATAACCGCAACCTTAAGACGCTCGCCATCGATCTCGCGACCACAGAACAGCTCGCCGCCATGGCACCGAAGGACAAGTTGCTGGTGGCCGAAAGCGGGCTCTACACCACCACCGACCTCGAACGCATGAACCGCATCGGCGCCTCGATCTTCCTGGTCGGCGAAAGCCTGATGCGCCAGGCCGATGTCACCGCCGCCACCCGGGCATTGCTTGGTGCCCGCACGCCGCTCAATTCGGCCGCCTGAATGTCGACGCTCACCCATTTCGATGAGTCCGGCAATGCCCGCATGGTCGATGTGTCCGACAAGGATGCGACCGAACGATCGGCGACAGCCAAGGGCTCGGTCTACATGTCACCTACGACACTGGCGCTCATCCGCGATCGCGAGGTCAAGAAAGGCGACGTGCTGACGGTGGCGCAGCTTGCCGGTATCATGGGCGCCAAGCGCACGCCCGATCTCATTCCGCTCTGCCATCCCCTGGCGCTTACCTCGGTGAAGGTCGAGCTGCAGTTGGATGCCGCACGCAATGCCGTCGACATCACCGCCACCTGCAAGCTGGTTGGCAAGACGGGTGTCGAGATGGAGGCCCTGACCGCCGTCTCGGTCGCCGCCCTTACCGTCTACGACATGGTGAAGGCGGCCGATAAGAGCATGCGCATCGGCGACATTCGCCTGGTGCACAAGAGCGGCGGCAAGTCCGGGACCTACGAGGCGCTCTGATGCTGCCGGTCGCCGAAGCGCAGCAACGCATCCTCAGCACCTTCGCACCGCTCGTCGGCGAAGTGGTCGGTATTGACCGCGCCGTTGGCCGCGTCCTTTCTGCACCCGTCGTGGCGCGCCTGTCGCAGCCGCCGGCCGCCGTCTCTGCCATGGACGGCTATGCCGTGCGGGCGGCCGACCTTGGTGCCCTGCCGGTGAAGCTCCGCGTGATCGGCACCATCGCTGCCGGCATCGCGCCGGCCGTCACGCTCAAGCCCGGCCAGGCGGCACGCATCTTCACGGGTGCCATCCTGCCGGGTGCCAGCGACACGATCGTCATCCAGGAAAACTGCGACCGCGACGGCGATCATGTCACTGTGCGCGAAGGCAGCACCACGCTTGGCCAGCATGTCCGCGCTGGCGGCAATGATTTTCGCCTCGGTGAAGTCGGGCTCGAAGCCGGCCGGCTGCTGAGCGCCCGCGACATCGCCCTGGCAGCTGCCATGAACTGGCCGAGCCTCAGCGTCACGCGCCGCCCGCGCGTCGCATTGCTCTCAACCGGCGATGAATTGCAGCATCCGGGCGAGCCGCTGGGACCGGCCCAGATCATCGCCTCGAACGGCATCGGCCTCGCCGCCTTCGTGACCGCTTGCGGCGGCGAACCCATCAATCTCGGCATCGCCCGCGACAACATGGCCGATCTCCACCGCGCCCTCGATGGTGCGCGCGGCGCCGATGTGCTGGTCACCACCGGCGGTGCCTCGGTTGGCGAGCTCGATCTCATCCAGCAGGCATTGAAGGACAAGGGGGCCAAGCTCGATTTCTGGAAGATCGCGATGCGCCCGGGCAAGCCCGTGATGTTCGGAACACTGGGCGCCCTGCCGGTCCTGGGTCTCCCCGGCAATCCGGTTTCGGCCATCGTCACGGCGACGCTGTTCCTGCGCCCTCTTATCCAGCACCTGCTGGGTCAGAAAGGGATCGATACGCAACCCGTCTTCGCCCGTTTGGGTACGGCCCTCAAAGCCAACGACCAGCGCCAGGACTACCTGCGCGCGACGCTCACCCGCGGCGCGGACGGCAGCGTGGTCGCAAGCCCCTTCCCGAAGCAGGACAGCGCGATGCTGTCCCTCATCGCCAAAGCCGACGCCCTCATCATCCGCCCGCCACATGCACCGGCGGCCAAGGAAGGCGATGTTACCGAGATTCTTCCGCTCAGCGGTGGATGCTTGGGAATCTGAAGCGTTAGGGCCTTAATCCCCGAGCTTGCTTGACTGGCACTTGCTCGCCTTGCATTCCTGGGTACGTTCTTCGAGGAAGGCGATGCGATGCCGCGTTTCTTCGACGGCGCAATCGAGGTCGACGAAGTTGTCGTCGCCTTCCTGCTTGCTGCATTTGCCATTGCGCGCCCGCATCCAGGCCAGCTCGCCCTTCTTCAGCGTCGCCTTTTCGTCTTTGGAGAGCAGCTTCGTAAGTTCGCCATAGGCCTTGTTGAGATCGCCATCTGCTTCGATATAGAGCTTGGAGTAGCAATAGACGTCGTCAAAGGCGTTCTTCGGGTCTTCGCAATCCGCTTTCGCCTGGCCGCCCCATGTTATCGCTGCCAACACAATCGCGGCGGCACCCAGACCTTTGAAAAGACTCATCATTGCTCCCCATTTCGTGACGCGGCCGGCTCGGCCGATCCGGTGGTGAGCCTCGCAAAACCCCGGCCGATTCTCAACTTGGGATTGCACCGGGCCCGCTGCGCCGCGGCGTCATCTTGACCAAGTGTCAGGTAGGGTCTTGACTTTATCATGAACTAAACTAGAACATATGTAGTTGTTGATCGTTTGTTCCGGCCCAACATGTCGGCTAAGCGCCAAGATTGGTCGGTCGCAGGAGCAAGCGGTCCCGTTGAAACCAGCCGGATGCCCACGAGGGGGCGGTGTTCGGCAGCACCTTTTTGAGGGGGTAGTACGGGCATGTTGACCAGAAAACAGCGCGAATTGCTGCAGTTCATCCAGGACCGCCTCGGCGAGACCGGCGTGTCGCCGTCGTTCGATGAAATGAAGGATGCGCTGGGCCTGAAGTCGAAATCGGGCGTGCATCGCCTGATTACCGGCCTTGAGGAACGCGGCTTCATTCGCCGCCTGCCGCATCGGGCCCGTGCGCTCGAAGTGATGCGTCTGGCCGAGGATCAAGTGGGCGGCAAGCCAGCACCGGCGACGCCGGCTGCGGCCGATCGCGAACCCGCGCGCCGCGGTTTCACTCCCAGCGTGATTCAAGGCGATTTCACCCCCACCCTGCCCGGCGCTGTCGTGGCGCAGGCCGGCCACACCGTGCAACTGCCGCTCTATGGCAAGATCGCGGCCGGCACGCCGATCGAAGCCTTGCGCGACAACAGCAATGCCGTCGACGTGCCCGCGGGCATGCTCGGCCGTGGTGAGCATTATGCGCTCTCTGTCGAAGGCGATTCCATGATCGACGCCGGCATCCATGAGGGCGACACCGTCCTCATCGAGCGCTGCGAGAATGCCGAGAACGGCACCATCGTCGTGGCACTGGTCGACAACAATGAAGTCACGCTGAAGCGCCTGCGCCGCAAAGGCGATTCCATCGCACTCGAGCCGGCCAATCCCAATCACAAGACGCGGATTTTTGGCCCCGATCGGGTCAAGATCCAGGGTCGTCTGATTGGCCTGATGCGCCAGTACTGATCCCGCTTTCTGCAGACGGCGCGGCCTCCATCGGCTGCGCCGTTTTTGCAAAGCGTTGCAGGGTCCAGGGCCGCTCGCCCGTATCGAAAGCGCGCGTTACCACGAATGAACCGTCGGCGTTGATCGTGATGGCATGTGTTCCATGCCGCCACAGGTCGAAGAAATCGATGACGCGCTCGGCCGAACGGCAGCCGTCTTCGATCGGCTCCAGACTGATGACGAGCCGCGCCGTCAGGCAGGCAGGCCCTGCACCTGCTTCCGTCAGCGCCACGGCGATATAACCCATCCGCGTGTCGAAGCGGCACCAATCCGCCGTGCAGTCGCCAGAGCCTGGCATGTCCGCCGCGGCGATCTGTTTTGGTGCGCGCATCGCGTCAATGCGCGCCTGGTGCGTGTTCAGGGGCATCTCCGGCAGCGGCGGCTGTGGAAATGGCAGGCGCTTCTCCTGCGCGTTTCGGCGCATCCAGGTTTCCGCCGAGATCTTGGCCGAACGTATCGAGCTGAAGTGATAGAGGCCGTCCGGCTCCAGAATCGCCACCAAGCGGCTGCTTTGCCCGCCGGCGAAGGCGAGGATTTCCGGCGGGCGCTGCGTCGCCGGCGACAGGCAACCAATCAAGAGCAAGGCGAGGCCCAGCCATTTCCATCGGCCGATGACAAGGCAGAGCCAGACGAGACCCAGGCTCGCGGTCAACAGGCCGATAATCGGCATAGCAGGAATGAGAAAGACCGCCCCGGGCCAATCCGCCACCCAATGCGCGATGGCGATGATGACATCACAGCCCCATCCCATTGCGACCAGGGGCCAATGCTCCAACCCGAACGGCATCGCCAGCAAGGCCAGGACAGCCAGCGGCATGATCCAGAAACCGGTCAGCGGTACGGCCAGCATGTTGGCGGCGATGCCGTAGAGGGTCAGCCGGTTGAAGTGATAGGCGGCGTAAGGCGCCGTCATCAGGCTGGCGATGAGGCTGGTCACCATCAGGGTGCCGAGCCAGACGCCACCCCGCTCGGCCACACCGATGACGCGGCCAAAGAAATCCGGCGCGTCGCGGCCGACACGGCGCAGCGCCGAGAACTGCGCGCGCCCGCCGTCAAAGACGCGCACCAATCCCAGGACGGCCGCAAAGGACATCTGGAAGCTGGCACCGATCAGGGCTTCCGGTGCCAGCAGCAGCACGACGATGGCCGCAAAAGCGATGACCCGCATCGATATCGGCGAGCGGTCCAGCAGGATGGCGCAAAAGAACACACCGGTCATGACCAATGCGCGCTCGGTAGGCACCGGCATGCCGGCAAGACCTGCGTAGAAGAAGGCGCCGCCGAGGGCCAGCACAGCCGCCCATTTCTTGATATCGAAGCGCAGCGCCACCGGCGGCACCAAGGCCAGCAGGGCGCGCACGCCGAAAAAAAAGATGCCGGCGGCAAGACCGATATGAAGCCCGGAGATCGAGGTGAGATGCGCAAGGCCCGAATCCCGCATGGCCTGGACATCATCGGCCCGCAAGGCCGTCTGGTTGCCGACGATCAGCGCCATTGCCATCGCACCGGTGGCGCCCGGCAGTTCCGCCTGGATGCGCCGCCCGATAGTGAGGCGCAGGGCATCGAACCAATCGAGCAGGCCTGCGATGGGAGAGGCATGGGCCTGTCCGCCTTCGATCTTCACCGCCGGTTGCAGTGAAAAACCGACACCGCCCAGTCGTTCGAAAAAAGCCTGACGTCGAAAGTCGAACGCGCCCGGCATGGCCGGCGGGGCTGGCGGCTGCAGATCGGCCACGACCTTGATCCAATCGCCGATCTGGATCTCTTCGCTGGCCTTGGCGAGCTTGATCCGGACCTGCGCCGGTAAAATGGCGGCATCGAGAACGCCGTCTTTGGCAGTCGAGATCGCGAGTCCGTCGAGTGTCACGCGCAGGCTGCCGGGATAAAGCTCGACCTCAACCACCCGCCCGGTCACATCGGCCCGGTAGAGGGACCGACTGAGCTGGGGTGCCCCCACCCAATCGGCGCGCCAAGAGGCAACAGCAAATCCGAGGCTGCCCGTCAGTAGCGCCCCGACGATGATCAGCGCCAGGGGCCGCCGGCGGGCCAGAACGGCCAACGCGACTGAAGCCAAGATCAAACAAGGACCGACCCAAAGCGCCGGCTCTATCGGCAGGCCAAAATAGACTGCGATCCCGGCACCAAGGGCGACCGCGGCCCAGCCCGGCCAATTGGGGCGCTGTGCGGCGATAAACTCCTCAATACGTTCCCAGGACAGGCCGGGCATGGCTTTCTAATCTTCGATAAGTTGTATATCCCTCGTATCAGATCGCCTCACGGCTGGGTAGCCTGATCTAGCCCGGGCGGTACTGGGCGGTGCCGGAAGCATTGCCTGGGCAGTCGCTTTTCGTGTTAGAACCCTGCCAAAATCAACACCTCCATCGGATCCACATCATGACCGTCGTTACCCGTTTTGCCCCCTCGCCGACCGGCTTCCTCCACATCGGTGGCGCCCGCACGGCCCTCTTTAACTGGCTCTATGCACGCCACCACAAGGGCATCTTCCATCTGCGCATCGAGGACACCGACCGGGTGCGTTCAACCGACGCTGCGATCGAGGCGATCATCGACGGCCTGAAATGGCTGGGCCTGGGCTGGGATGGCGACATCACCTATCAGTTCGCCCGCGCACCGCGTCATGCCGAGGTAGCGTTGCAGATGCTGGAGGCCGGCAAGGCTTACCGCTGCTATTGCTCGCCCGAGGAACTGGACGAGATGCGCAAGGCCGCCCAGGCGGCTGGCAAGCCGATGAAGTATGACGGCCGCTGGCGCGACCGCGACCCCAAGGACGCGCCGGCCGGTGTGAAGCCCGTGATCCGCTTGAAGGCGCCGCAGATTGGCGAGACCATCGTGGTCGACGGCGTGCAGGGGGAAGTGCGGGTTGCCAACGAACAGCTCGACGATATGGTGCTGCTGCGCTCCGACGGGACGCCGACCTATATGCTGTCTGTGGTGGTGGATGATCACGACATGGGCATCACCCATGTGATCCGCGGCGACGACCACCTCACCAACACCTTCCGCCAGCGCCAGATCTATGACTCGATGGGCTGGGAGGCGCCGCATTTCAGCCACATCCCCCTCATTCACGGGCCGGACGGTGCCAAGCTCTCCAAGCGCCACGGCGCGCTCGGCGTCGAGGCCTATCGCGACATGGGCTATCTGCCGATCGCCTTGCGCAACTACCTGCTGCGCCTCGGCTGGGGTCATGGCGATGACGAGATCATCTCGACCGAGCAGGCGATTGAGTGGTTCGAGCTATCGGGTATCGGCCGCTCGCCCTCGCGCTTCGACTTCGCCAAGCTCGACAATCTCAACGGCCATTACATGCGCCAGTCGGATGACGGCGAATTGGCGAAGGCCGTGGCCGATCGCCTCGGCAAAGCCAGCGACGCGAGCGGCATCGCCCTACTGACCCGCGCCATGCCGGGATTGAAGAGTCGCGCCAAGAACCTCAAGGAGCTTGCCGAGAATTCGGCGTTCTATCTGCAGGCGCGTCCCCTGCCCTTTACTGACAAGGCGAAGGCGATCCTCTCCGCCCCGGAAACGGTCGGCCTGATGCCCAAGCTGATCGAGGCTTATGCCGGTGCCGACACATGGGCTGCCGCACCGCTTGAAGAGAAGGCGCGCACCTTTGCCGAGAGCAACGGCGTGAAGCTCGGTGCTGCGGCGCAGCCCCTGCGGGCGGCACTCACCGGTTCGACCCAGTCGCCGCCGATCTTCGAGGTCATGGAGATCCTCGGCAAGGACGAGGCGATGGCGCGGCTGAAAGACGCCCCGCTCGGGTAAAGAAAAACCCCGCCTCAATCGCTTGAGGCGGGGTTTTCGTTTCAGCCCGATGCGGCGTCAGATGCCGCCCATGCACATGTATTTGATCTCGAGATAATCCTCGATGCCGTATTTCGACCCTTCGCGGCCGTTGCCCGATTCCTTGACGCCGCCGAAGGGAGCGACTTCGCTGGAGATGATGCCGGTGTTGATGCCGACGATGCCGTATTCCACGGCCTCGGCGACACGCCAGACGCGGCCGAGGTCACGGGCGTAGAAATAGGAGGCCAGGCCGAACTCGGTATCGTTGGCCATCTTGATCACCTCTTCTTCCGTCTTGAAGCGGAAGAGCGGCGCCAGCGGGCCGAATGTTTCTTCCTTGGCCACCGCCATCTGCGACGTGACCCCGGTCAGAATGGTGGGCTCGAAGAAGCTGCCACCCAGCGCGTGGCGCTTGCCGCCCAGGGCGACCTTGGCGCCCTTGCCAACGGCATCGGCAATGTGTTCCTCGACCTTCTCCACCGCCTTCATGTCGATGAGCGGACCCTGCTGCGTTTCGCCCTTGAGGCCGTCGCCGATCTTCATCTTGGCGACCGCCGCCTTCAGCTTCTCGGCGAAAGCATCATAGACCGCGTCCTGCACATAGATGCGGTTGGCGCAAACGCAGGTCTGGCCGGTGTTGCGGAACTTGGACATCATGGCGCCTTCGACAGCGGCGTCGAGATCGGCATCGTCGAACACGATGAACGGCGCATTGCCACCCAGTTCCATCGAGGTCTTCTTCACCGTGGCGGCGCATTGCTGCATCAGCAACTTGCCGATCTCGGTCGAGCCGGTGAAGGTCAGCTTGCGCACGATCGGGTTACTGGTCATTTCACCGCCGATAGCCGACGCCGAACCCGTCACGATGTTGAGAACGCCTGCGGGAATGCCGGCGCGCTCCGCCAGCACGGCAATCGCCAGCGTCGAGAACGGCGTCTGCGACGCGGGCTTCATGACCACCGGGCAGCCCGCGGCCATGGCCGGCGCTGCCTTGCGGGTGCCCATCGCGTTGGGGAAGTTCCAGGGCGTGATCGCGGCGACGACGCCGACCGGCTCCTTGGTGACGACGATGCGCTTGTCGCCCTGGTGCGGCGGGATGATGTCGCCATAGATGCGCTTGGCTTCCTCGGCGAACCATTCGATGTATGAGGCGCCATAGGCGATCTCGCCCTTGGCTTCGGCGAGCGGCTTGCCTTGTTCCGCGGTCAGAATGATCGCCAGATCCTCCTGCGCCGCCATCATCAGGTTGAACCACTGGCGCAGCAGATTGGCGCGTTCCTTGGCGGTCTTTTTGCGCCAGGCACCCCAGGCGGCATTGGCCGCGTCGATGGCGCGTTTCGTTTCGGCAGCACCCATCTGCGGGACCGTGCCGATCACTTCACCCGTCGCCGGATTGGTGACCTCGATCGTCTTGCCCGAATCCGCATCGACCCACTGGCCGTTGATGTAGCATTGCTGCCGGAACAGGCCCTGGTCTTTGATCGGCAGGACGAATTTCTGCGCCTTCATAGCGGCTTGGGTCATGATGGGAAATCCTTGCTGGTGTTGCAAATTCGGCCGGAGTATACGCGCCACATGGGGCGATTGAAAGTATCACCAATGGGGTAGAAGCCTGGCCAATAACCTCGTTAAATCAGGGCATTAGATCGAGTTGCACAAGCCGTTCGATGGGCACAAAACCGAGCTTTTCATAGGTCCTGATGGCGGCGGCATTCTCCGTTGTCGTCGCCAAATAGGCCAGGTCGAAGCCATGCCGCCCCAGACGATCCAGCAACAAGCCGCCAAGCCTCGCGGCAAAGCCCTGCCCGCGAAAATCCGGCGCCGTTGCGAAATGCCCGACAAGCGCAGAACGCAGCTCGCGCGAGACGGCGATGGTTCCGGCGCAGGCGACCAACTGGTCGCTGGCGAAGCCGCCCACGAACGGCATGGACAGCATATAGTCATCGAAGACGGTCTCCGGGTAGTGGCTGCGATAGAAAGCCGCAACGTCCCTGGCATGTGCCGCGTGCAAATCCAGACAATCAACCGGGAATTCATCGAGATGCGTCGTGGGTGACGCCATCAGCAGCATCCCGCGCGACTGCTTCAATCGTCGGCCGGCAATCGTCGCATAGCGCACAGTATCCGCTTCCGGCGCATGCAGTTCGACGGCGCCCGGAAGGGCAATGCAATGCGCGATGTCGGCATCCGCCAGCCTGCCGCAGAAGGAGAAGACCGAGAGATCGCCGAAAGTGGCGCCCAGGATGATGCCACCCTCTTCCTGCGCCAGATGAACAAGACGGTTGTCGATGCCGCGCGCCAGATCTTCCATGCCAGCCGCCCAGTAGAGCGACAATACCGGATCCCCTTTCAGCATCTTTCCCACGACCTCCCGCTCCGCCGGGGAGAGGCGGGAGAGCGGTCGCAGGCTCATGCAGCGAGAGCCGCCGCGGCGGTGAAGCCGGATTGAATGGCGCCCTCGATGGTCGAGGGCCAACCGGTATCGGTCCAATCCCCCGCCAGTACAAGGTTGGACCAAGACGTCTTGGGGCCTGGTCGCCGGCGCAGCTGCACTGGGGTTGCCGCGAAAGTCGCGCGCTTTTCCTTCACCACGCGCCAGGTTGGCAAGGCTGCGTTGCCCAGATCGCACGCGGCCGCAACGTCGCGCCACAGCCGCGCCGCGAGTTCCTCGGCCGGGAGGTCGATGATCGCCTCGGCGGCAGACGTCGTGGTGGAGAGAATGCCCGGCTTCACGAAGACCCATTCCGCCGTCCCACCGATCACGCCGATGAAGGGCCGCGGCGGCACGACACCTGACCAGCGGAAATGCGCGTTGACGATGGCGCGGAAGGAATCCGGTGCGGTAAGCCCCGGCAGCAGATCCGTGGCGACAGGCGCGGTGACGGCCAGTACCACCTCGTCGCCTGGCGCCAAGGTCACTTCCGTCTTGCCGAAATCGAGATGGGTCACCGCGTCATTGCTGAACGTCAAGCTGCGCAGCCGATGACCGAACATGACTTCAGCACCCTTCGCAGACAGCTGCGCCAAGGCGGGGTCAACCAGGCTTTCGGACAGCCCCACATGCGGGAAAAGCGGATGCAATGCTGCCCCGCCCTGCCCGAATGTATCCTTGAACAGCCGGCCCAGCAGCTGCGCCGACGCTTCCTCCGGCGCCGTGTTGAGGGCCGCCACACAGAGCGGTGCCCACAGTCGGCGGAAGGCGACCTTGCGCTTGTCGACGATGTCAGTGACGACGGCATGCTCGCTGGCCCGCGCCAGTTTCTCGGCGTCGAGATAGTCCAGCAACGACGTGCCCTTGGTGCGGCGGCTCGGCACCAGCAGCCACCACGGCATCAAGCCTTCGGTTGGACGCACCGACCAGCGCTCGTTGCTGGCAAGGTCGACAAACGGGTAGATCGCCTTGTCTTCCGACGCGAAGGTCGAGGCGGCACCGATCTCCGAGATATACGCCATTGCCGCGACATTGCCGCTGACGATCAAATGGTTGCCGTTATCGATGCGGCAGCCCAACTCGGCGTCGTCATAGGAGCGGCAGCGCCCCCCGGCCTGGCTTGCCGCCTCATAGAGCGTCACCTGCCGCCCGGCGCGCACGAGGCGCGTCGCCGCGGCAAGGCCCGCAAGGCCCGCGCCAATCACATGGACGCGGCCCGGATTCGTCTGATCAGAGGAAGCCATAGCGGACGGCCAGCCAGATCTTGCGCCATTTCGGCACCTTGATTTCGGTGGTGAGATCGCGCCAATCCCAGGCGATCAGCTTATCGAGCAGCGCGCCGTAAACGGCCCCCATGATGCGCGCCGGCCGCATCGGTTCCTTGGCGCATTGGCGCATTGCCGCATCGGCCTTGGCAAAATGCTCCTTCGCCGTCGCGGCTAGATCGCGGCATACGCGCGGCAGATGCGGGTGCGCCCGAATGACGCCCAGATCGTCGCTGACGATGCCATGCCTGGCGAGAAGATCGCGTGGCAGATAGAGCCGGCCGCGGCCGGCATCTTCCTCGATATCGCGCAGGATATTGGTCAGCTGCAGGGCACGCCCCAGATGATAGGCAACATCGTCGGCGATCGCCTCAGTCGCACCAAAGGCCCGCACCGACAGGCGGCCGACGGCCGAGGCGACACGGTCGCAATAGAGATCAAGCAGCGCCATATCCGGCGCCTGGATCGCGTCGGTCGCATCCATCTCCATGCCGTCGATCACGGCAATGAAATCGTCACGCCGCAACTTGAACTCGCGCACCGGCTTCAACAGCGCCTGCGCGATCGGACCACTCGGCTCACCGGCATAGAGCCGGTCGATTTCGGCACGCCATTCGGCAAGCCCGCGCCGCTTCTCCTCCTGCGATCCCTCTTCATCGGCGATATCGTCAACTTCGCGACAGAAGGCGTAGATCGCGAACATCGCATCGCGCCGCGCCTCAGGCAGCAAGCGCATCGCCGCATAGAACGAGGTGCCCGACGCTTTGACCTGCGCGGCAATGGCCCCCGTATTTGCCTGAGTGGCGTCCATCATTTCCCCCGCGCGAAACAGGCCCAGGCAATGCCTTCCAGCATCGCCGTCAAAAAGAACATCTTGGTCGGCTTCACCCGGCCGGCGAGCGGATCGTTGCGCCGCAGCTGGCCGATCATCTTGTCTGCAAGACGGACAATGGTGGCCGATTCAGCTCGCAGGCGAAAATCCTTCAGGCGCCCAGGCAATTGCCGCGCCTCCACCATCAACGCGTCGGTCTTGTCGAGCGCCTCGTTCAATGCCTTGGCGACGGCCGGGCTGGAACCGCGCTCTGACAAGTCTTTGGTCGCGGCACCATGCCTCGCCAGGTGATCTTGCGGGAAATAGACCCGGTCCATCTCGAGATAGTCGACACCGCAATCCTGCAGATGATTGATTACCTGAAGTGCGGCACACAGCGCGTCCGAGGGACCGCGGGCAGCCACCGGCTCGCCGTGCAGATCGAGCAATTGCCGGCCGACCGGTGCGGCGGAATAGCGGCAATAGGTCATCAGCTCCTCCCAATCCGCATAGCGCTGCTTGGTGGCATCCATGCGGAAGGCCTTCAGGAGCTCGGTCGAATTGATCGGCGCGACATGTGTCTGGGCCAACGACCGGCGCAGATCGGCCGCCTCGCGAATGTCTTCCCGCATTGAATCGAGCAACACTGCTTCCATCATGTCGAGGCGCGCCACCTTGTCCTGCGGCGACAAGGCATTGTTGTCGGCAATGTCGTCGCCCATGCGAGCGAAGCGATAGAAGGCGTGCACATGGGGACGCAGGTCGGCCCGGATCAGCGCGGACCCGACAGGGAAATTCTCGTTCGTTGCGTTCTTGCCAGACGGCGTCGCGATCCCCGCCTTGGCGATTTCGGGTGAGGCCTTGTTCATGCCGCACTCTTCTTGATGTGTTCGGCCTGCGCGCGCCCCTTCCACTGCCCGCCTTTCCCCGTCCAATAGCGGATCGCCGAGGCGATGGTGGCAAGCGTATAGAACAAGGCGACCAGCGGGAGGAACGGCGCCCAGAGCGGCGAGCGCTGGTAATTGGCAAGGGTCGGCAGATAAGCAAAGGCCATCGCCGCCCAGGCAATGATCCCAAGCGGCCGAATGCCCGGATCCGGGCTGATGGTGATGAGCGGTGGCAACAGATAGGTCAGCACCATGCCCAGTACCGAGCCGATCAGCAGCGCGGCGGAATGATTGAGCTGCGTGAAGGCGGAACGAGCGACGAGGTTCCAGATATCGCGCCAGGCAGGATAGCCGCGCAGCGAACTCACATTGCTGGCGAGCCCAAGCCAGATCGGTCCGGTGGCCTTGATCGCACGTCCCAGGGCGCAATCGTCGATCAGGCTGCCGCGGATCGCCGCGATACCACCGATCTTGCGCAGGGCCGATGCGCGCACCAGCATGCAACCACCGGCCGCCGCGCCCAATTTATGCTTGGGATCGCGCACCCAGTTGAAGGGATAGAGCTTCTGAAAAAAGAAGATATAGGCCGGGATCAACGCCTTTTCGGCAAAAGTATCGGTCCGCAGCTTCGCCATCAGCGACACCATGTTGAACGAACCCTGCTGCGCCCTTTCGACCAGCCGCGTCAGGCTATCGGGCGCATGGAGAATGTCGGCATCGGTCAGCAGATAAAACGCGGCGCCAGGTACCGCACGCTGCGCCTCTGCCAGCCCCTGGTTGACCGCCCACAGCTTCCCCGTCCAGCCTGCGGCCAGCTTCTTGCCCGCGATGACCCGCAGGCGATGCGCGCCGCCGGCGGCAGTTGCCACCTTGGCGGCTTCGGTCGCTTCTGCGGCTGTTCCGTCTTCGCTGTTGTCATCGACCAGGACGACCGTGAGCTTGCCGGCATAGTTCTGGTGCAGCAGGGCGGTCACCGCCTGGCCAACCACGCCAGCCTCGTTGCGCGCCGGCACGATCGCCACGACGTCGGGACATGCCAGGTTTTCGGATGCGACGACGATCCCCGCCTCCGGCCGCTCCCGCCAGAAAGCGCCGCGAAACAGCAGAAGATAGAGCCAGATACCGGCGGGAAGGCCGGCAAGGACGATGAGGAATTCGGACATGGCGTTCCTATAGCCGGAACAGCGCAGGCATGCCACCCCCTAACTCGGCGCGCCCGAACCCCGCGCAATGGCCTTGGATTTCGTCCGATAAGACACTGATTTTGAATACTTACTGCCCCGTCAGGATTCGCTTCCCTGAGAGACTGGTGAAGCTTGCTTGCGGCGGCAGACGTTATGGCCAATGATGGATGCCATTGGGGGCATCGCTGCTGCGGGGCGACGCAGCGGTTTTGGTAACTGGTCGCGGGCGGCGCGCCGCCCGGGCGGCCGGTGGAAGGACACAGACGTGACCAACCACGACCCCGCGCGACATCTGCGTTTGAGTGATCCAGTCGGCGACAATGGAAGTGGTCATCCCGGGCTGGCGCAGATCGGCGGCCTTGCCGGGACGCTGTCGCCCGACCCGCTTCTCGCCCTGCTCCCCGATGGCGCGATCATCGACGCCAACGACCGCGCCACCGAAATGCTCAACTGTCATGGTCGCCTCCTGATCGGCGCGCATGTCGGGGCCTTTCTCGAAGGTCTGCCCGACGGCGACGGCAAACCCTCCATTGCCCTCTTGCTCGACGCTCTCGCCGGCTTCGACGGTCGCCCGATCGAGACTGTCGCTCATAAACTCAACGGCGACAGCGTGCCGGTCGAGATCACCAGCCTGGTTCTGCACCAACCAGAGATTTCCAAGCCCGGTCCGGCCGTGATCGTTGCCGCCATCCGCGACATCACCCATCGCAAGCAAAGCGAGCGGGTTCTCACGAAGGCCAAGGAACAGGCCGAACGCGCCAATTTCACGAAGCTCGAATTCCTCGGCCAATTGTCCCACGAACTGCGCACGCCGCTTGCGACGGTGATCGGCTTTGCCGAAGTCATGCGCGACGAGATGTTCGGGCCGATTGGCGTCAAGATCTATCGCACCTATGCTGCCGACATCTGCAAGAGCGGACGACAACTGACCGACGTGGTGGAACGCATCATCGACGTCACGCGCCTTGAAGGCAGCATGGCTGTCGCCCATGCGCGCACCGCGGATCTTGCCGAGATAGTGGAGCATGTCCTCGCCGCCCATGCCGGTGCCGCAGCCGTTCAAGGTGTGCGCATGACCCATACCTTGCGCCGTGGCAGCATGCCCGTCGTGCTGGACGACGAAGCGCTTGAAAAAATGATCGGCCATGTGGTGGAAAACGCCATCAAGTACAACCGCTTTGGCGGCAAGGTCGAGATCGGCGCAACCATCGAACAAGCCCAGGACGGCGAGGCGGCGCAGGTCGTCCTGACGGTGGCCGATAACGGGCCCGGTTTCCAGGCCGACCAATTGCGCCGCGTGCAAAGCTCCATCGACACCAACCAGCACGGCACGAATGGTGGGCTGTCCTTGTGCGGTGCCTTCCTGCATTTGATCGGCGGCAAGCTGTCGCTCTCCAGCGCACCAAATCTCGGCACCACGGCGACGTTGCAGTTTCCGCGGCGCTACGATGGTCGCTGGCATCCGTAACGACACACCCGCTCGGTGGCCAAAAAGAAAAACCCCACTGCCGAAGCAGTGGGGTTCCTCATTCTTCGATGGTTTCGTTCGCCTTAGGCGACTTCGGCTTTGGGCGACTGATCGGTAATGGCCGGCTTGTTTTCGCCCGCCGCATCCTGCAGCGCGCGATCACGAGACGCCGCAACCTGCTTCAGGCGCGCCATCACCGAGCCGGTACCGGCCGGGATCAAGCGGCCGACGATGACGTTCTCCTTGAGGCCGATGAGCGAGTCGACACGACCCGACACCGAAGCCTCGGTCAGGACACGCGTGGTCTCCTGGAACGACGCCGCCGAGATGAACGAACGGGTCTGCAGGCTGGCCTTGGTAATGCCGAGCAGCACGGGCTTGGCCGTGGCAAGGCGACCGCCTTCCTTGAGGACCTTCTCGTTCTCGATCTCCATTTCCGTGCGGTCGATCTGCTCGCCCGCAAGGAACGTGGTATCGCCCGGATCGGACACTTCGACCTTTTGCAGCATCTGGCGAACGATCACCTCGATGTGCTTGTCGTTAATCTTCACGCCCTGCAGACGGTAGACTTCCTGGATCTCGTTGATGAGGTAGGAAGCCAGCGCCTCGATACCCAGCACGTGCAGAATGTCGTGCGGCACGGGGCTGCCGTCCATGAGGAGATCGCCCTTCTGGACGTAATCGCCTTCCTGGACCGAGATGTGCTTGCCCTTCGGGATCAAGTACTCGACCGGCTCTTGGCTGGCATCCTCGGGCACCACGACGATGCGGCGCTTGGCCTTGTAGTCCTTGCCGAACTCAACACGACCCGGACCCTCGCTGATGATCGCGTAATCCTTCGGCTTGCGCGCTTCGAAGAGTTCGGCGACACGCGGCAGACCACCGGTGATGTCACGCGTCTTCGAGCTTTCACGCGGGATGCGGGCCAGCACGTCACCGGCGCGAACATGTGCACCGTTCTCGACCGACAGAATGGCGTCGACCGACATGAAGTAACGGGCCTCGACGCCGTTCGGCAGGGTGACGACATTGCCCTTGTCGTCGCGCAGCGTCACACGCGGGCGCAGATCGGCGCCACGCGGCTGCTGCTTCCAGTCGACGACCACGCGGCTTGAAATGCCGGTGGTTTCGTCAAGCACTTCGCGCATCGACAGGCCTTCGACCAGGTCGATGTAGTTCACGATGCCTTCTTTTTCAGTGATGATCGGCAGCGTGTAGGGATCCCATTCCGCGAGCTTCTGGCCCTTCGTGACCTTCTTGCCCTGATCCTGGAGGAGCTTGGCACCATAAGGAACACGGTGACGGGCGCGTTCGCGGCCCTGATCGTCGACCAGGACGATTTCGCAGTTACGGCCCATCACAACCGGCAGGCCGTCGCTGTTGATGACGACGTTGCGGTTCTTGACCTGGACTTCGCCGTTATAGGTCGCTTCGATGGCGGACTGCTCGGCGCCACGCTGCGCCGCGCCACCGATGTGGAACGTACGCATCGTGAGCTGCGTGCCCGGCTCACCGATCGATTGGGCGGCGATGACGCCGATTGCTTCACCGATGTTGACCGGCGTACCACGGGCGAGGTCGCGGCCGTAGCAGGCAGCGCACACGCTGGTCTTGGTATCGCAGGTCAGCACCGAGCGGATCTTCACGGTGTCGACACCAGCGCGCTCGATCTCATCAGCCAGCGGCTCGTCGATGAGCACGCCACGCGCCGCGATGACACGACCCGACAGCGGATCCTTGATGTCGGCCGCGACGGTGCGGCCCAGGATGCGCTCGGACAACGAGGCGATCGTTTCGCCACCTTCCACCACCGCCTTCGTGCTGAGGCCGTTTTCCGTGCCGCAATCGAGTTCGGTGATGATGGCGTCCTGCGCCACGTCGACCAGACGACGCGTCAGGTAGCCGGAGTTCGCCGTCTTCAACGCGGTATCCGCAAGGCCCTTACGGGCGCCGTGGGTCGAGTTGAAGTATTCTAGCACCGACAAGCCTTCTTTGAAGTTCGCGATGATCGGCGTTTCGATGATTTCACCCGACGGCTTGGCCATCAGGCCGCGCATGCCGGCCAACTGCTTAATCTGGGCCGCGGAGCCACGAGCACCCGAATGGGCCATCATGAACACCGAGTTGATGCCCTTGCCGGTGGATTCCTTGGACATGACTTTCATCATTTCCTCGGCCACGCGCTCGGTGCAGTTCGACCAGACGTCGACGACCTTGTTGTACTTCTCACCCTGGGTGATGAGGCCGTCCTGGTATTGCTGCTCGTATTCCTTCACCTTCTGCTGCGCATCGAGGACGAGCTTCTTCTTCGCCTCGGGGATGATCATGTCATCCTTGCCGAAGGAAATGCCGGCCTTGCAGGCCTGCGCGAAACCGAGGCCCATGATGCGGTCGGCAAAAATGACCGTCTCTTTCTGGCCGCAGTGACGATAGACGGCGTCGATCACGTTCGTGATCTCTTTCTTCGTCAGCACGCGGTTGATGAGGGCGAACGGCAGATTCTGGTGACGCGGCAGCACTTCCGACAGGATCATGCGGCCAGGGGTCGTCTGCACGATCTTGGTGACCGGCGCACCGTGTTCGTCGACCGTCTTCAGGCGCGCTTTGATCGGCGAGTGCAAGGTAATGACCTTGGCTTCCAGCGCATGCTGGATCTCACCGATATTGGCGAACGCCATGCCTTCGCCCGGCTCGCCCTTGCCTTCCATCGTCAGGTAATAGAGGCCAAGGACGATGTCCTGGCTGGGGACGATGATCGGCTTGCCGTTGGCGGGGCTGAGGATGTTGTTGGTCGACATCATCAGCACGCGCGCTTCGAGCTGGGATTCCAGCGAGAGCGGCACGTGGACGGCCATCTGGTCGCCGTCGAAATCGGCGTTGAAGGCGGTGCAGACCAGCGGATGCAGCTGGATCGCCTTGCCTTCGATGAGGACCGGCTCAAACGCCTGGATGCCGAGGCGGTGCAGCGTCGGCGCGCGATTGAGCATCACCGGATGCTCGCGGATGACCTCTTCCAGGATGTCCCAGACCTCGGGACGCTCCTTCTCGACCATGCGCTTGGCAGCCTTGATGGTCGAGGCCATGCCGTAGATCTCGAGCTTCGAATAGATGAACGGCTTGAACAGTTCGAGCGCCATCTTCTTCGGCAGGCCGCACTGATGCAGCTTCAGCTCCGGACCGACGACGATGACCGAACGGCCTGAATAGTCGACGCGCTTGCCGAGCAGGTTCTGACGGAAGCGGCCCTGCTTGCCTTTCAGCATGTCAGAGAGCGACTTCAGCGGACGCTTGTTGGCGCCGGTGATGACGCGGCCGCGACGGCCGTTGTCGAACAGAGCATCGACCGCTTCCTGCAGCATGCGCTTTTCGTTGCGCACGATGATGTCCGGCGCCTTCAGTTCGATGAGGCGCTTCAGGCGGTTGTTGCGGTTGATGACGCGGCGATAGAGATCATTGAGATCCGAGGTCGCGAAGCGGCCACCGTCAAGCGGCACCAGCGGGCGCAGTTCCGGCGGAATGACCGGGACGACGTCAAGGATCATCCATTCCGGCTTCGAGCCGGATTCGAGGAAGGCGTCGACCAGCTTCAGACGCTTTACCAGCTTCTTGCGCTTGGCTTCCGAGGCGGTCTCCTTGAGGTCGATCTTCATCTGATCGCGCTCTTCGGCGAGATCGATCGAGGAGAGCATGCCCTTCAGGGCCTCGGCGCCGATGCCGGCCTGGAACGCATCCTGGCCGTACTCATCCTGCGCGTCGAGATACTGCTCTTCGTTGAGCAGCTGATGCTGCTTCAACGGCGTCAGGCCCGGTTCGATGACGACATAGTTCTCGAAATAGAGAATGCGCTCGAGATCCTTCAGGGTCATGTCGAGCAGCAGGCCGATGCGCGAGGGCAGCGACTTCAGGAACCAGATATGGGCAACCGGCGAAGCGAGCTCGATATGGCCCATGCGCTCGCGCCGGACCTTCGAGAGCGTAACTTCGACGCCGCACTTTTCGCAGACGATGCCGCGATACTTCATGCGCTTGTACTTGCCGCACAAGCATTCGTAATCCTTGATCGGACCGAAAATGCGGGCGCAGAACAGACCGTCGCGCTCCGGCTTGAAGGTCCGGTAGTTGATGGTTTCCGGCTTCTTGATCTCACCGAACGACCAAGAGCGGATACGCTCCGGGCTCGCGATCGAGATACGGATGTTGTCGAAGGTTTGCGGGCCCTGGGGCTGACCGAAAACGCTCATCAATTCTTGGTTCATCGCCATCTCCTTCTGCCGACCAGAGGCCCGGCGGTGTGCACCCGCCGGGCCTTCAGTCGGCTATCCGATTAATATTCGTTCGAGGTCAATTCGACATTGAGGCCGAGCGACCGGAGTTCCTTCACGAGCACGTTGAAGCTCTCGGGGATGCCGGACTCGAAATTGTCGTCGCCGCGAACGATGGCTTCGTAGGTCTTGGTACGGCCGGACACGTCGTCGGACTTCACCGTCAACATTTCCTGCAGCGTATAGGCGGCGCCATAGGCCTCCAGGGCCCAGACTTCCATTTCGCCGAAGCGCTGACCGCCGAACTGCGCCTTGCCGCCCAACGGCTGCTGGGTGACGAGGCTGTACGGGCCGATCGAACGCGCGTGGATCTTGTCGTCGACCAGGTGGTGCAACTTCAGCATGTAGATGTAGCCAACGGTCACCTGGCGCTCGAACTGCTCGCCGGTACGGCCGTCGATCAGCGTCACCTGGCCGGAGCTGGCAAGCCCCGCCTTGGTCAGCATCTCGACGATGTCCTCTTCGCGCGCACCGTCGAAGACGGGGGTTGCGATATGGACGCCGCCTTTGAGGTTCTGCGCCAACTCCATCAGCTGGTCATCGGGCAGTTCCATGACTTCGGACTTGTAGGTCTTCTCGCCATAGATGTCCTTCACGGCCTTGCGCAGTTCCGCGTATTTGCCGTTGGAGCGGACCTGCTCGACCATCTCGCCGACCTGGCGACCCAAGTTCGCGCAGGCCCAGCCCAGATGGGTCTCGAGGATCTGACCGACGTTCATGCGCGACGGCACGCCCAGCGGGTTGAGGACGATGTCGACGGGACGGCCGTCCTCGAGGAACGGCATGTCTTCGCTGGGAACGATGCGCGAGACGACACCCTTGTTGCCGTGACGGCCGGCCATCTTGTCGCCCGGCTGCAGCTTGCGCTTAACCGCGACGAACACCTTCACCATCTTCATGACGCCCGGCGACAGCTCGTCGCCGCGCTGCAGCTTCTCGACCTTGTTCTCGAAGCGCTTCTCGAGGGCGGTGACGCTCTCGTTGAACTGCTTCTTCAAGGCCTCGATTTCGGCCATGCGCTTGTCGGCTTTGATGCCGATCTGGCGCCACTGGCCCGGCGTGAACTCCGAGAGCACCTTGTCGGTGATCTTGGTATCCGGCTTCAGCGTCTTGGGCCCACCGGCCGCGACCTGATTGACCAGCAGTTCCTTCAAGCGGCTGTAGAAGTTGCGCTCAAGAATTGCCTTTTCGTCGTCGCGATCCTTGGCGAGACGCTCGATTTCCGCCCGCTCGATCGCCAGCGCACGTTCGTCCTTGTCGACGCCACGACGCGAGAAGACGCGCACTTCGACGATGGTACCGGACACTCCCGGCGGCAGGCGCATCGACGTGTCGCGCACGTCCGAGGCCTTCTCGCCGAAGATGGCGCGCAGCAGCTTTTCTTCCGGCGTCATCGGGCTTTCGCCCTTCGGCGTCACCTTGCCGACGAGGATGTCGCCCGGCTTCACTTCGGCGCCGATGTAGACGATGCCGGCTTCGTCGAGATTCTTCAGCGCTTCTTCGCCCACGTTCGGAATGTCGCGGGTGATTTCTTCCTGGCCCAGCTTGGTATCGCGGGCCATGCACTCGAATTCCTCGATGTGGATCGAGGTGAACACGTCGTCAGAGACGATGCGCTCCGAGATCAGGATCGAATCTTCGAAGTTGTAGCCATTCCACGGCATGAACGCGACGAGCACGTTGCGGCCGAGGGCCAATTCGCCGAGCTCGGTCGAGGGACCGTCAGCGATGATGTCGCCCTTGTCGATCAGATCGCCGACACGCACCAGCGGACGCTGGTTGATGCAGGTGTTCTGGTTCGACCGCTGGAACTTCAGCAGGTTGTAGATGTCGACGCCGGGCGCGCCGCTATCGGCCTCTTCCGTCGCACGGATGACGATACGCGTGGCGTCGATCTGGTCGACGATGCCGGCGCGCTTGGCGGCGATAGCAACGCCCGAATCGCGCGCCACGGTGCCTTCCATGCCGGTGCCGACCAGCGGCGATTCAGCGCGGAGCAACGGCACCGCCTGACGCTGCATGTTCGAACCCATGAGGGCGCGGTTGGCGTCGTCGTTCTCGAGGAACGGAATGAGCGCCGCGGCAACCGACACAAGCTGCTTCGGGCTGACGTCGATGAAGTGGATGTCCTCGCGACGCGCCATGATGAAGTCGCCACCGCGACGGCACGAGATGAGATCGTCCACCAGCTTGCCCTTTTGGTCGAACTGCGCGTTCGCCTGGGCGATGGTGTACTTCCCTTCTTCCATGGCCGAGAGGTAGACCACCTCGTCGCCCACATGGCCCTTGTCGACGCGGCGATACGGGCTCTCGATGAAGCCGTACTGGTTGACGCGGGCAAAGGTCGCAAGGCTGTTGATGAGACCGATATTCGGGCCTTCCGGCGTTTCAATCGGGCAGATGCGGCCGTAATGCGTCGGGTGCACGTCGCGCACTTCGAAGCCGGCACGCTCGCGTGTCAGACCACCCGGCCCAAGGGCCGACAGGCGGCGCTTGTGGGTGATTTCCGACAGCGGGTTGGTCTGGTCCATGAACTGGCTGAGCTGCGACGAGCCGAAGAACTCGCGCACGGCAGCGGCCGCCGGCTTGGCATTGATGAGGTCATGCGGCATGACCGTGTCGATCTCGACCGAGCTCATGCGCTCGCGGATCGCCCGCTCCATGCGCAGCAGGCCCAGGCGATACTGGTTCTCCAGCAACTCGCCGACAGAGCGCACGCGGCGATTGCCGAGGTGATCGATGTCGTCGATTTCGCCGCGACCGTCCTTCAGTTCATGCATGACCGAAAGGATGGCGAGGATGTCTTCCTTGCGGAGCACACGCACCTGGTCGTCGGCACCGGCCGGATCGAACTGCTCACCCGGCAGCACCGAGAGGCGCGAGTTCATCTTCACGCGGCCGACCGACGAAAGGTCATAGCGCTCGAGATCGAAGAACAGGCCGCGGAACAGCGCTTCGGCCGTGTCGAGGGTCGGCGGCTCGCCGGGACGCATGACACGGTAGATGTCGATCAGCGCTTCCTCGCGGCTCGAATTCTTGTCGGCCTTGAGGGTGTTGCGGATATAGGGGCCGACATTGACGTGGTCGATATTGAGCGTCGCCAATTCCTTGGCGCCCGTCTCTTCCAGCGTCGTCAACGTCGCCTGGCTGATCTCGTCACCGGCCTCAAGGAGGATTTCGCCAGTATCTTCATTGACGACGTCCAGCGCCGAGAAGCGGCCGATGATTTCTTCGGGCTGCACCAGCATGTCTTTGAGACCCGCTTCCTGCAGCTTCTTGGCAAGGCGCGGCGTCATCTTGGTACCGGCTTCAGCGACGGCCTTTCCGGTCTTGGCGTCGACCAGGTCGGCAACCAGCTTGATGCCCTTGAAGCGCTCCAGCTCGAAAGGCGTGGTCCAGCCCTTCTTGGTCTTCGTGAAGACGACCTGCTTATAGAAGAACGACAGGACTTCTTCCGTCGACATGCCGCCGAAGCGACGCTCGTCATCGCTGATCTGCTCGCCCTTCTTCAGCTTGGCGTCGACGGTCTTGTTCCACAGCGCCAGCAACAGCGTGGTGGCCGGCAGCTTGCGGCGACGGTCGATGCGGACATAGACGAGATCCTTGGCGTCGAATTCGAAATCGAGCCACGAGCCGCGATATGGAATGACGCGCGCGGCAAACAGGTACTTGCCGCTGCTATGCGTCTTGCCCTTGTCGTGATCGAAGAACACGCCAGGCGAACGGTGCATCTGGCTGACGACGACGCGCTCGGTGCCGGCAACGACGAAGGTGCCGCTATGCGTCATGAGCGGCATGTCGCCCATGTACACATCCTGCTCCTTGATGTCGCGGATGGAACGCGCACCGGTCTCTTCGTCGTGATCCCAGACGACAAGACGCAAGGTGACCTTCAGCGGCGCGGCAAAGGTCATCCCGCGCTGTTGGCATTCTTCGACGTCGTATTTCGGCTCTTCCAGTTCATAACGCACGAACTGCAGCTCGGACTTCTCGGAAAAATCCCGGATCGGGAACACCGACCGGAAAACTTCCTGAAGGCCGGAATTCTGACGCTTTTCCGCAGGCACGCCGACTTGGAGGAACTGGTCGTAGGAGCTTTTCTGCACCTCGATCAGGTTCGGCATGGTGGTGACCTCGGCGATACGCCCAAAGGTCTTGCGGATGCGCTTGCGGCCGGTAAACGACTTCGACATTGACATCCCTCGTCTCAACTGTGGGGCCAGCGGACAACTGGCAACGGCTGCCCGCTCAAATCTCAATCCGCACGATCCCGAATTTCGTTGCCGGAACTTCGGAACTTTCGCCTGCCAACTTCATCGATCGGCACCGGCACGGCTCGCGGATGAGCCGCTGTCTTCGCATTTTCCGGCTTCAGCGCCGGGGGTGGAAAGTCAATTCACCCGAAAATCACCGTATCTCCGGAGGCACGGAAGCGCCGAGCCTTGCGGCCGGCGCTTCCTCACCCCAAAAACGGCGTTCGAGCTTACTTCAGCTCGACCTTGGCGCCGGCAGCTTCGAGCTTCTTCTTCAGCTCTTCGGCTTCCGCTTTGCCAACGCCTTCCTTCACCGGCTTCGGCGCGCCTTCGACGAGGTCCTTGGCTTCCTTCAGGCCGAGACCGGTGATGGCACGCACTTCCTTGATCACGTTGATCTTGTTGGCGCCGCCATCAACGAGAACGACGTTGAATTCGGTCTTTTCCTCGGCAGCCGGGGCGGCAGCGCCACCACCAGCAGCAGCAACGGCCACCGGGGCCGCAGCCGACACGCCCCAGGCTTCTTCGAGCTTCTTCGAAAGCTCAGCAGCCTCGAGCACGGTGAGCTTCGAGAGCTCGTCAACCAGCTTCTGCAAATCAGCCATTTTATTCTCCTAGGCTTAAGTCTTGTTAGGTTCGAACTTCAGTTATTGGGTCGCGGATCGGCCGTTAGGCCTCACCCTTCCGGGCGTAAGCGCCAAACACACGCGCCAGCTGGCCAGCAGGGGCTCCAGTGACAACGGCCAAACGCGTGGCCGGGGTCTGCAGCATGCCGACAAGACGTGCGCGAAGCTCATCGAGCGACGGCAGGGTGGCCAAGGCCGTGATCCCTGCAGCGTTCAACGTCTGCGTGCCCATCGAGCCGCCGACGATCTTGAGCTTGTCGTTTGTTTTGGCGTACAGCACGGCGACCTTTGCGGCCGCGATCGGATCCGCCGAATAGGCGATTGCCGTCGGGCCCTTGAGGAACGTCCCCAGGTCTTCGTGCTTGGTACCCTTCAGAGCGAGCGTTGCCAGCCGATTTTTGGCGACTTTGAAGCCGGCTCCGGCCGCCCGCATCTTGCGACGCAGGTCGGATACTTCAGCAACGCTCAGGCCGTTCTGCTGGGTAACAACCACCAGATTTGCGGCATTCAGCGTTTCCTGGAGTTCCGTGACCAGCTTCTCTTTGCCAGATCGGTCCACGTTTCGTCTCCGATACTTGTGACCCCTTGCTCCACTAAAAGCAGAGCGCGGGACCGGTTACAATTGGACCTTCCGACCCATCTCAGCAGCCTTCCCTTTGGGGGAAAGCGTCGAAGACAGAACCGGAAGCCCCGGTTGACCTGTCCCAGAAGTTCGCTCCGAACACGACGTCCGCCACATGGGCTTTCGCCAAATTCGGTTCACCTCTGTCTATTGCAGGCGAAAGGCGGAGCGGCCTTCCATTAGTCCCCGACGCCTTGGGGACCTGCAGTCTCGGACAGGGAGATGGACGATTGCTCGTCCATCCTTCGACAGGGTCCGGCGAACCGGACCCCGCCAAATCCTTTACTCCGCCGCGAGCGTCGCGACGTCGAGCTTCAAGCCCGGGCCCATCGTCGAAGCCAGCGACACCTTCTGAATGTAGGTGCCCTTGGCGCCGGCGGGCTTGGCTTTGGTGATGGCATTGACGAACGCCTTCACGTTGTTGACGAGATCGGCTTCCGAGAAGCTGACCTTGCCAACACCGGCCTGGATGATGCCGGCCTTCTCGGCGCGGAATTCAACCTGGCCGCCCTTGGCCGCTTTCACGGCTTCGGCGACGTCGGCGGTCACGGTGCCGAGCTTGGGGTTCGGCATCAGGCCGCGCGGACCCAGAACCTTGCCCAGCTTGCCGACGGTGACCATCATGTCGGGCGTCGCGATGACGCGGTCGAAATCCATCTTGCCGGCCTGAACCAGCTCAGCCAGATCGTCAGCGCCGACGATATCGGCGCCGGCCTTCTTCGCGGCCTCGGCCTTGTCGCCCTTGGCGAACACGGCAACGCGCACGCTCTTGCCGGTACCCGCCGGGAGCGAGACAACGCCGCGGACGTTCTGATCGGCATGCTTCGGATCGATGCCGAGGTTCATGGCGATCTCGACGGTCTCGTCGAACTTGGTCTTGGAACGCGACTTGATCTCCTTCACTGCGTCCTGCAGCGAATAGAACTTGGTCGCGTCGATGCCTTCATAGGCCTTCTTAATGCGCTTACCGGTCATGATTTAGTCCTCCACAACCTGCAGGCCCATCGAACGCGCCGAGCCCTTGATCATCTGGGCGGCGGCTTCGATGTCGTGCGCATTGAGATCGGCCATCTTCTGCTTGGCGATCTCGCGGCACTGGGTCATCGTCACCTTTCCGACGAACGCGCCGATGCCGGTCGTCTTCGAACCCTTGTCGATCTTCGCGGCCTTCTTCAGGAAGTAGCTGGCCGGCGGAGTCTTGGTGACGAACGTGAAGGAACGGTCGCTATACGCGGTGATGACCACCGGAATCGGCATGCCCGCTTCCATCTGCTGGGTCGCTGCGTTGAACTCCTTGCAGAACTGCATGATGTTCAAGCCACGCTGACCGAGCGCCGGACCCACCGGCGGAGACGGATTCGCCTTACCGGCCGGGATCTGCAGCTTAATGTAGCCTTCGATCTTCTTTGCCATGATCTAACCTCATTTCGGGGGCCTTTACCCGGCCCCTTTGGGTTCTGTGGTCCGGCCCTGGCTGGCCTCCCACACTTCTCATTCCGGCGAAACCGTCACCGGGCGGATAAACAAGTCGACCGGGTCCTCAGACCTTCTCGACCTGCGAATATTCAAGCTCGACCGGGGTGGCACGACCGAAGATCGACACCGCCACTTTCAGGCGGCCCTTTTCTTCGTCGACTTCCTCGACATGGCCGGTGAAGGAGGTGAACGGACCGTCGTTGACACGGACCTGCTCGCCCACTTCGAAAATAATCGCGCGCTTGGGGCGCTCGATGCCCTCTTGCACCTGGTGCAGGATGCGCTGCGCTTCAGCTTCCGAGATCGGGCTGGGCTTCCCCTTGCCGCCGAGGAAACCGGTGACCTTCGGCGTGTTCATGATCAAGTGCCAGGACTCGTCGGTGAGTTCCATGCGCACCAGGACATAGCCTGGGAAGAACTTGCGCTCGGCATTCACCTTCGAACCGCGCCGGACTTCGACCACTTCTTCGGTCGGCACCAGCACGTCCGTCAGCAACTCTTCCATGCCCTTCTGCTTGGCCTGATCGCGGATCGATTCAGCGATCTTGCGCTCGAAGCCGGAATAGACGTGGACCACGTACCAACGATGCGCCATGGCGCTCAGCTCCCCAGACCCAGGACCGAGGTGATGCCCCATGACAGGATCGCATCAACCGCGAGGAAGAAGACGGAGGCCACGACCACCATCAGGAACACCATCGAGGTGGTGACGGTCGTTTCCTTGCGGCTCGGCCAGGTGACTTTCGCCACCTCTTGCCGGACCTGCCGGAAAAACTCGATCGGACTTGTCTTCGCCATCGTTTCGAAACCCGAAATCAGCTACTAAAATCACGCATTGCCTAGTTGGCAGGGGCAGCAGGGATCGAACCCGCAACCTTCGGTTTTGGAGACCGACGCTCTACCAGTTGAGCTATGCCCCTATCCGCTTCCAGACAACTCTGGGCCTTTCTAACGCCGATCCGGCGACCGCTCTTCGCAGCCGCCGGAGCAGCATTTTCAGGCCTTATTCGGCGGCTTTCGCCGCCGAACTTACTCGACGATCTTGGCGACGACGCCGGCGCCGACGGTGCGGCCGCCTTCGCGGATCGCGAAGCGCAGGCCTTCA